>DAIRCW010000064.1:0-14272 GCA_036796475.1 Candidatus Acidiferrales bacterium
CATACTCCTGTTGCGTGCCGGGAAGAAATCCCGGTACGTCCTCAAACGTGATCAGGGGAATGTTAAAGGCGTCGCAGAAGCGTACAAAGCGCGCTCCCTTCACCGATGCATTGATGTCGAGAACGCCCGCAAGAAACGCAGGCTGATTTGCGACAATCCCAACGGGAGCGCCGCCCATTCGCGCAAATCCCACCACTAGATTTGTGGCGAAGCGCTCGTGCACTTCAAAAAAGTGCTTGTCGTCGACGACCGCATGAATCACGTCCTTAATGTCATACGGGAGCATCGCATCTTCGGGAACAATGGAATTCAACGAAGACTCCGCGCGATCAATCGGGTCCTCGGAAGCGCGACGCGGTGGATCATCCAGATTATTGGATGGCAGGAAGCCGAGCAGCTCGCGAATCATCGCCAGGCATTCCTCATCATCGCGAGCCATGAAGTGAGCGACGCCGCTCTTCACGTTATGCGTAGCCGCGCCGCCGAGTTCGTGCTTGCTCACTTCTTCGTGCGTCACCGTCTTGATCACGTCCGGCCCCGTGACGAACATGTACGACGCTTTTTCCGTCATGAAAATAAAATCCGTGATGGCCGGCGAATAAACTGCGCCGCCCGCGCACGGCCCCATGATGGCGCTGATTTGCGGCACAACGCCGCTGGCGAGCGTATTGAGCAAAAAAATGTCCGCGTATCCGGCGAGGGACATCACGCCCTCCTGAATGCGCGCTCCGCCCGAATCGTTCAAGCCGATGACCGGCGCTCCGTTGCTCATCGCCAGCTTCATGATCTTTGTGATTTTTCCAGCGTTTGCTTCGGAAAGCGACCCGCCGAATACCGTGAAATCCTGCGCAAAAACGTAAACCAGCCGGCCATCAATGCGTCCGAATCCGCAAACGAACCCATCGCCCGATGGCCGCTGCTCCGCCATTCCAAAATCCGTGCAGCGATGCTTCACAAATTTGTCCAGCTCCTGGAACGTGCCCTCATCCAGCAGCAGTGCAATTCGCTCGCGCGCGTTCAACTTGCCTTCTTTGTGCTGGCGCTCGCGGCGTTCGGCGCCGCCTCCCGCCTCCGCTTCTTTATTGCGGAGCGCGAATTCATCCATTGCATGGTGTTTTGATTTTTGTGCACTCATGTCCGGAGCGTAAGCGTGCCACAGCGGAGCGCATTCCAGCAAGCAAAGGAACGAGATAATTTGACGCAGCAAGAGAACGAGATGCGAGGATCTGGTTTAAGCAGTGAAAGCCAGCGGACGACTCATCAGCGCAAGCCGGACCAATCGTCTGCAATCAGAATAGAATTGCTCGGATTCGAGGGATCGTAGCGGACGCCGACCGGCTGTCCCGCGACCACGCGATCAAGGCACACCTGCTCTTCGAGGCCCGTGACGTCCTGTCCCGCTTCATACGTAACGCCGGAAATGGAATAGGTGTAGAGAAGCATTTTTCGTGTCGCTGGCTTCGACCTGTCCACGCGGCGTTTACCGAAAAGCCCTGCTTGGCCCTGCGCGGACTCATCCTGTTTGTCAACGATCTCCAGCACTTGGCCATCGACAATACGGCCAATGCGATTCAAATAGGCGCGGCGGTCGCGTTCGGATTCCGAGCTATCCTTGGCGCGGCTGAAAAATCGCACAAGCGCAAAAGCAACAAAGGCGATCACGACTTACTCCGAAAAGAATTTCTTAACGGCACGCTTTTTCTCTTGCAGGTTCTGTCAGGATTCCTGTGCGCGCCGCTTCTGAGAAATTATACCTGTGGCATCGAAGTTTGGAGGCTTGAACAAACGACGCGCGTCCGAAAAGGTAATCCCTCCGATGTTCGCAGCGGCGGCGCTTGAATCAACGCGGTTTGGCAACGGGATTGCGCAATGCGCCGATTCCCGCGATGGAAACTTCGACTACATCGCCTGCGGCGAGTGGGCCTATTCCCGAAGGTGTGCCGGTCGCGATTACGTCTCCGGGTTCGAGCGTCATCATCTGCGAAATCCAGCGCACAATCGTTTCAACGGAGAAAATCATGTCAGTGACCGGCGCGGACTGGCGCCTGCTGCCATTGACGAAGGTCTCGACTCGCGCGCGGCTCAAATCCAAATCGGTTTCAATCCAGGGGCCGAAGGGGCAGAACGTGTCGAATCCTTTCGCGCGGGTGTACTGCACATCTTTTTTCTGGAGATCGCGGGCGGTCACATCGTTCAGGCAAGTGTATCCGAGAATGTACATCGAAACGGGCTCCGCTTCGGGGAAATGGCCGCAGCGCCGTCCGATAATGATGGCCAGTTCGCCTTCATGATCCACTCGCTGCGAGTACGGAGTCAAAACGATTGGCTCCTCGGGCGCAAGAATCGCCGATGGCGGTTTCAAAAAGATCAGCGGCTCCTTCGGAACATCATTGCCAAGCTCTGCGGCATGCGCGGCGTAATTGCGTCCAACACAAACGATCTTGCTGGGCTCGCTTGGCGCCAGCAGGCGAATCTCTGAGAGCGGCCACGTTCTGTCGAGTCGCTCTTTCGGCTCGAATAGGCTCGCAGTTTCGCGAACGCGGTCACCCTCGATGATTCCAGAGTACTTTGCGGCCTCCGCGCCCGCATTCTTGGATTGAAAACGGCAAATCTTCATTCCATCTCCCGATTGTCCAGCGTCATTTCGATTCCGGCACATCCACGGCGATGGCCGCGCTGGGCTCGCTTTCCACTCCTGCGCCGTTTACCGCCGTCACGCGATAAAAATATTCCCGGCCCGCCGCAACCGACGAATCCCGAAAAACAGGAACCGCAACAAGCGAACTGTTCACGCGCGTTCCCGTGCCGGATTCCGTATCGTTGCGATAGACGTTATATCCCGCCACGTCGGTTTCCGGACTGATGGCCCACGAGAGTTCGGCGGCAAATCCCCCAGCAGGCTCGGTCGCTCGCGTAATTGTGCCGACCAGGTGCTCGGGAGCCGCTGGCGGCGAAATGGGAGCGACCGTTATCTCGACTCGATTCGAATCCTGCGATTCCACCGAACCAGCCGTGTATTTCGCAACGCTGCGTACCACGTACGCGTACGTTTGCCCGGATTCCGGCGTCGAATCCGTATACGATGGCTGCGAAGTATCGCCCAGCAATTTGAAATTTCCACTCTGCGCTGCAGCGCGGGAAGATGCAGTCACCTGCTCGCCGGATAACCGTGCCGTATTGCCGTCGGAAAGCGCCGTGCGATAAACATTGTATGTAAGAGCAGGCCGGGCGGCGTCAGCGGATGGAACCTCGGGAACGCTCCAGATGAGCTCGATCACGCTGTCCGCGATTTGCGCTCGCAAATCATGGATCGGCTGAGGAGCAGGAAGAAGGGAAATGCGAACGGAATTCGAAGCGTCGGAACTGCTTCTGCCGACGCGCGTGCGCACCTCATATACGCCCACGGCTCCTGCCAAATCCTGCGGCGTAAGCACGTCCGGAAAAGTGACGCGCCCGCCTTCCTCATACCGGCTCACCATTTGAGGCGGTATGGTGACGACCAAGCGCGGCCTTTTCTTGTGCCCCGGCTCCGCTGTGGACACACCCTCGAGTGTTCGATAAATCTCAATGGCCGGCGCGCCAGCGAGGTTCTGCCCGCGCGCAGTTTTTGTTGGAAAGCTGAACGAAAGGACAATGGAATCGCCTGACTGGGTCGCGGAGAGGTCCGTGACCGCCTGCGGCTTTTGCGTGTTGCGCGTGACCGGCGCGCCCGGCGACGCGCACCCGGCCAAAATCAGCGCAAGCACAACGGCAGCGGAAAGCGAACGAGAAGGGATCGCGCGTTTTAGCGCGGCCGCGCGCTGGCAAAGCGTGATGCGCCTCATGCTCTAGAGAATGTACCGGCTCAGATCCTGGTCCTTCACCACGTCGGCGAGCTGTTTCTGCACGTACGCGGCGTCAATCTTGAAGCTGCGCTTCTTCATGTCGGGCGCGTCGAACGAAATTTCTTCCAGCACTTTTTCGAGAATGGTATGCAAGCGGCGCGCGCCGATATTTTCGGTTTGCTCATTCACCAGCGCGGCAAATTTTGCAATCGCCGCCACCGCATCGTCGCTGAATGTAATTTTCAGTCCTTCCGTGTCAAGCAGCGCGATGGATTGCTTGATCAACGCGTTCTTTGGCTCGGTCAAAATACGTACAAAATCGGCCTCGCTCAGCGAGCCGAGTTCCACGCGAATGGGGAAGCGCCCCTGAAGCTCCGGAATTAAATCCGACGGCTTCGTAGTGTGAAACGCGCCTGCCGCAATGAACAGCACATGATCGGTGCGCACCATCCCGTAGCGCGTGTTCACCGTTGTGCCTTCCACGATGGGCAAAATGTCGCGCTGCACGCCTTCGCGGGAAACATCCGGCCCATGCCCTGATTCGCGCCCGGCAATTTTGTCCACTTCGTCGATGAACAAAATTCCCATCTGCTCCACGCGGTCCACCGCGATTCGCGTCACCTGGTCCATGTCCAGCAGTTTGTTTTCTTCTTCCTGAATCAGGTAATCGTAGGCCTCCGCCACCATCATCTTTCGCTTCTTTTTCTGCTGGCCGAACATTCCCGACAGCATGTCCTTGACGTTGATGTCCATTTCTTCAACGCCCTGGCTGGACACAATTTCGAATGCCGGCATCATCCGCTCGCGGACTTCTACTTCGACCATGCGCTGATCGAGTTTTCCCTCGCGCAATTGCGCTCGCAGTTTGTCGCGTGTGCGCTGCGCCACTTCGCGGTTCTGCGTTTCGGAACCGGGCGCGGTGCTCTCAATCGATGTTGGCGTCGGTGAGCTTGGCAACAGCAAATCGAGCAGCCGCTCCTCGGCCGCTTGTTCGGCGCGCTCCGCTACTTCGTCCAATTTTTCTTCGCGCACCATATCAATAGCCACTTCCACCAAATCACGCACCATGGATTCCACATCGCGCCCAACATAGCCGACTTCCGTGTACTTAGAGGCTTCTACTTTCACGAACGGGCATCCTGCAAGTCGCGCGAGACGCCGCGCAATTTCCGTTTTACCCACTCCGGTCGGCCCGATCATCAAGATGTTCTTCGGCAGGACGTCTTCGGCCATTTCCGGCTGCAATTTTTGACGTCGCACGCGGTTGCGCAACGCGACGGCCACCGCGCGCTTCGCGGCGTTCTGCCCCACAATATACTTGTCCAGCTCCAGAACGATCTCGCGAGGAGTAAGTTCGTCGAATGAGGGAGGGGCTTCAGGCTCCGCTGCTTGATGCTCTCCGTTGAGGTAAATCACCATGTCCTTGCCGTCCTTGCCATCCTTGCCCTTCTCGCTCACTGAATCACCTGTAGCCTAGAGTTCTTCAATCACAAAGGTCGCATTTGTATAGATGCAGATCTCGCTGGCGATGCGCATCGCTTCTTGCGCGATTTCTTTGCTGCCCAATTTCGTATGCCTCGAGAGGGCGCGCGCGGCCGATAGCGCATACGGCCCCCCAGAACCGATAGCGCAAATGCCATCGTCGGGCTCGATCACGTCGCCATTGCCGGAAAGCAAAAAAGTGGATTTGCTGTCCGCTACCACCAGCAAAGCTTCCAGATGGCGCAGCGAGCGGTCCGTGCGCCATTCCTTCGAAAGCTCGACCGCGGCGCGCGCCAGATTGCCGTGAAACTCCTGCAGCTTGTTTTCAAACCTCGTGAAAAGCGAAAGCGCATCCGCGGTGCTCCCGGCAAAACCCGCCAGAATCTTATCGCTGAACAGGCGCCGGATTTTTTTCGCGTTGTGCTTGACCACGCCCTCGCCGAGCGTGACTTGTCCGTCGCCCGCCATCACTACGTGGCCATCTTTGCGAACGCAAAGCACCGTCGTGCTGCGTATACGCTGACTCTTGTCCTTCGTTTGCATCCAGTGATTATAACTCGGCGCCGCGCGGAGGCAAAAAGCAGTCGAGTGCCGGGTAGTGTCTCAGTTTGAATTTCCGAGCGCAATCGGTTGGGCGAGCGCCGCGCGCTTAAGCGGGAACGTAAGTCAACCGAATCAAGTCCTCGGCGATTAAATCGCTGGCCACGAAGTGGAGCGGCGGTCGGGGGGCGGCGAAGAATGGCTGGCCACCGCCAAGCACAACCGGGCGGAGGTAAAGTCGATACTCATCGATAAGACCGGCTTCGGTCAGACTTTGCGCCAGAGCCGGTCCGCCAACGTGAATCTCACCAGTCAGCTCGGCCTTCAGCCTGCGTATCACCTTCTCGAAGTCATCCGCAACAAGCGTGGCGTTGGGCCCAACGGACTTGAGCGAATGCGACACGACCCACTTCGGCTTGCTCCGGTATAGGCGGCCAGGGCAGCGCTGAAGGCAGCATCTAAAATGCCATGCTTGACCAGTGATTATGGAATGGAGCTAAGTTTTCTTTCGGTGAGCGCGTCGCATGGCTCGGCGGTTCCGGGCGGGTTTCGCACAAAGCCGATGATGAGCACCGCAACAACGATAACAGCAGCAAACGCACCTCCTGCACCCTTGCGGCTTCCAACGGCCAAGATCGGAGCGAGAAGTCCTGCCTCTCGCTGAAGGCTCGGGCAGCTTCAATAGGAGCCAGACCGGGAGAGCGACGAACAAGACCAAGTAGAACGCGACAAAAGCAATCGGCGAGCCTGTGGCGCGTAAGATGCGCGTCGAGATGAAGAATGCGAATGCATACACTACGCCCAGCGCAAAAAGCGCCGGCACGGGGAAGCGCACCGGCCATCGGCGAGGATGCGGCGCCGGCAGCTTCCAAGCCACAAGAATATCGAGCGCGATGAGCGAGAGGATGAGAGCAATGGGCCCGGGCCCCTCGTTATATTTGTAATGCGTGGCCGTCGGCGAGAGTACGTGAAACGAAAAGACCATGAGCGCGACAAAGAGGACTAAGAGCGCTCCATAGAGCCGGTTGCCGAGCCAGCGGCCAGAACCTGGGAATATAGCCGAGACGATGACCAGCGGCACAATTATGCTGAAGGTTGCGTGAAAGATGCTTATGGAAAGCGCCCACGGCACATTGATGCCAAACCAGCGGCCAAAACCCTGGAGGCCGTTTTCGACAACCGCGTAGAAATGCGGATCAAAGAAGCCTTTTGAAGTGATCCCCTCGTTCACCATTCCATAGGCCTCGGCGAGAACGACGACAGAGATAAAGCCTTTGCCCCAGCGCATGACGGTCTCCCGTACGAGAAGCAGCGCGCCACCATAAGTCATGCTAAGCAGAAAAAAAACTGCTGGATTTAGGAAATTGGCGAGCGATGTATTTCCCGTGAGAAGTTCCACAGATATGGCCGGCAATAAAAACAAAGTTAAAGCAGCATATTTTCTGGAAGGCGCGCGTGCAGGAAGGTTGTTCGAGCGGCTGGTTTCGGTCATGAGGTGTGCTTCTCAGTGTCTCTGGACGAAGGAATGTTAGCGGCCGCCGGGGTAGCGGCGAAGGACCATGGCGTCAGACCAGCCGCGCCGGCGCAGTGAGATGATATTGGAAGCTTCATCGTCGGGTACACCGCGGCGAACCAGTTGGAGCAAAGTGGCTTCGCGCATCCCGGTGTTTTTCAAATTGGCGAGCGAAGCGCCGGAAAGTACGGGCAAATCGGAAGCGCGGCGGTGCGCGTCTTCAAGAATGATTTCATCGGAGAGGCCGGCGAGGCGCATGGCGGCCGCTTCCCCGCCCCAGGGGCGGAGCTGTTCAATTTGCTCGAGCTGGACAACGGTGGAACCGGCAACTCCGGCGCGAAGAAGTTGCGCGACAGTGTCGCCAATGTCGAAATCCTGTTTGCGGCTGCGCTCGAGGCGAAAAAGCGTGAGGCAATCGTCGTCGGAAAGGCCCGCCTGGCGCGCCTCCGCGATTTGGTTCACTTCCGCATTGGTGATATCCATGCCGCGGAGCGCCTGAACCGTGGCGAAGCTCATGCCGGACTGGTCGAGCACGCTGGTGTCGAGCGGCTTAAGGTGCTGGCAAGCCGCGAGAGCGAGTGATGCGCTGAGCGCGAACGCGAAAACGAGCAGGCGCGAACGCCGCAGCAAAATGGCATAGTTCAGGAAAAGGGAAAATCGGGGCATAACTGAACGATTTTAGCGTGAGGCGCAGCGCAGGATGAGTGCGTATGTCGGAAACGTCAATGGAAGATAGGAAACGCGGCGAAGCTAGACGTTGTAGACGCGTTCAATGTCGAAGATGCCGGGGATTTTCTTGATTTGGGCGAGGATTTTTTCGAGCTGCTTGCGGTCGCGAACGTCGAGGGCGATTTCGATGCGCGCGTGGAGATGCTCGCCGATGCTTTCGAGCGTGCGAATGTTGGCATCGGCGACGCTGATGGCCGCAGTGATTTCCGCGAGCATGCCGGGGCGGTCTTCGGTGAGCAGGCGCAGGCGAACGGAAAAAGTGGATTCGGCGGTTCCGGCCCATTCGGCAGCAATGCGGCGCTCGGTTTCGTAGAGCAGATTCTGGACGTTGGGACACGCTGTGGAGTGCACAGCGACGCCGCGTCCGCGGGTAACGTAGCCGACAATGTCGTCGCCGGGAATCGGATTGCAACACTTGGCGCGATAGACCATCAGATCGTCATGGCCGCGGACCTGAATGGGCGCGTTCTGCATACCGAGCATGCGCTTGACGGTGGAGACGATCTTGGGAGCTTTTTCTTCGGTGGATTCGACGAGCGGCTGGTTGGAGGCCTTCGCGAGCACCTGGCGGGCGGACCATTTGCCGTAACCGAGGTCAGCGTAGAGGTCGTCAATGCGGCCGCAGCCGTATTCGGAGGCGACGCGCTGCCAATCCTCGTCGGAAATTTTCTTGAGGCTGATGCCGCTGTGGCGCGCTTCGCGTTCGAGGAGACGGCGGCCGACGGTGGTGGCTTCCTCGTGTTCGTGAAGATTGATCCAGTGACGGATTTTGCTGCGGCTGCGCGAAGTCTGGACGTATTTAAGCCAGTCTCCGCTCGGCCCGTGATTTTTCTGGTTAATTATTTCGACGACGTCCCCGTTGGCGAGCACATGGCGCAGCGGGACGATCTGGCCGTTCACTTTCGCGCCCACGCACTGGTGTCCGACTTCGGTGTGAATGGCATAGGCGAAATCGACAGGGGTGGCCCCGCGCGAGAGAACGACGACGCGTCCTTTGGGCGAGAAGGTGTAGACCTCCTCGGGATAAAGATCCACTTTGAGAGTGGAAAGAAATTCGCTGGGTTCCTCCATCTCCTGGACCCATTCAATGAGCTGGCGCATCCAGACGACGCGCTGATCGTCGCGCTGGTCGTCGACATCCACGCGCCCGTCGGCGCCGGGTCGTCCGGAGGGCGCACGCGCATCTTTATATTTCCAGTGAGCCGCGACGCCCTGCTCGGCGATGCGGTGCATGTCCTGCGTGCGAATCTGAATTTCAAACGGCTGCCCGGAGTGAAGAACGGTGGTGTGCAGCGACTGGTAGAGGTTGGGGCGCGGCATGGAGATGTAATCTTTAAATCGGCCGGGAACAGGGCGCCAGATTTGATGAACGACGCCGAGCGCGGCGTAGCAATTCTTTTCCGTGTCGGTAATCACGCGCACGGCCATCAGATCATAAATCTGATCAATGGAGCGCTGCTGGCGCAGCATCTTCTGGTGAAGCGAAAAGAGGCCTTTAGTGCGGCCTTCGACTTCGGCGGGAATGCCGTTTTCGACCATGCGCTTGCGAATGGCATCCTGCACTTCATGGAGAAATTTTTCCTGCAACTTGTGCTTGGTGGCGACTTTTTTCTGGAGTTCGAGAAACGCGGCAGGCTCGAGAAAGCGGAAGGCGAGGTCTTCGAGTTCGCCGCGCATCACGCCCATGCCGAGGCGATTGGCCACCGGCGCGTAGATTTCGAGGGTTTCTGTGGCGATGCGGCGCTGGCGCTCAGGGTCGAGAAATTCGAGGGTGCGCATGTTGTGGAGGCGGTCAGCGAGTTTGACGAGGATGACGCGCACATCGCTGACCATGGCCAAGAGCATTTTGCGGACGTTCTCGGCCTGGCGCGCTTCCGGAGCGAGCAGGTCAATGCGGCTGATTTTCGTGGCGCCGCCGACCACGCGCGCGACATCCGCGCCAAACATTTCGGAGATGCGGTCGATGGGAATGCGGGTGTCTTCGACGACGTCATGAAGTAGCGCGGCGCAAAGGGTGGTGACGTCGAGCTTCATGTCGGCAAGAATGCCGGCGACGGCCAAGGGATGGGAAAGGTACGGATCGCCGGATTCGCGCAACTGCGAGCGATGCTGCTCGGCGGCAAAATCGTATGCGCGGCGCAGGAGGTCGAGATCGTCGCCCGGGCGGTTGCGGCGGACTTTATCCATCAGCTCGACAAACTTCAGGTCGAGCACACGCTGAGCGACAGGATCAGCGACTGTTTTGCGTTCCGGACTCACGGTTCCCTCATTCTACGCCCAAACAAAAAATCTTTCACGCCGAGGCGCTCAAAGCAAAACCGGCTGACTTGATTTCAGCCAGCCGGTTCGGTGTATCGAATAGAAAAACGAGAATTTATTGCGTGCTGCCGTTGGGCTGCGCGGTCATCTGTTTCTGATTAATTTCCTTCACCTTTTCGAGCAGCTGGTCAGCCTGCTTTTCATCGGCATCGCGCGCCGCCGGGTCGCTCTCCATGTCCGCCTTCTCGCGAAGCAGCAGGTTCAGATAGGCCATGGCATTAGCGTAGTCCGGCTTGATTTGAATGGCGTGCTGAAGATTGTCGAGGCCTTCCTTGACCGTGTCGCCCTCTTTCTGGACAAAATCGTCACGGACTTTCGCGGGAAGCGGGTCGAGCGGGCGCAGCGGCTTCTTGGCCTTCTGATTGTAATCGGCGCGAAGCTGCGCGTTGGTGCGGAAGGCGATCCAATAATCAATGACGCCAATCCAATAATAAGCCGTTGGATCGTTGGGATTAATCGAGAGCGCCTTTTGCTGATAGGTCTTGGCTTGCTCCATCATGTCGCGATTGAACGGGCTGCCGGCCATGTTGTAGTACATGGAACCGATGCCGGCCAGCGCAGTAGTATTGTTGGGATTCGATTCGAGAACTCTCTTCCAAACGGCGATGGCCTGCTCGCCGTTGCGCTTGTTCTCTTCGGAAGGCGCGCCGGGAATGTACTGCTGCGCGTAAGCCTGGGCCAGAAAGAGTTGCGCGTTGGTAAGCTTTGGGTCGTTCTCGGTGGCGTCTTTGAAATACTCGATCGCCTGCTCGAACTGGGCGTTATTGTAGGCTTGCACGCCCTTGTTCAGGTCGTCGCGGGCTTTCAGCTTCGCGCAACCGGCTGCGCTGAATGCGAGAAGCAACGCTGCTGCTGACAATATCGCGCCAGGCTTGCGATCCATCCTGATTTATCTCCTCAAGGTTTTTTGCACTCACAGGCCCGTGCCACACACGCATAAACCGCCGATGAACAGAACGCGCGGCTTTCCGGGCAGTTACTGGCCGGCTTCCATCTTGGCCGTAATCAGGCCGACGTCGGTGATGCCCACGCCGTGCATGATGTCGATGGCATGAGCGACATAGCCGAAGGCTGTGTCGTCCTCGCCTTTGACGAAGGCGATTTTCTGCGCGCGGATCTTGAAAATGTTATCCAGCTGCGGCCCAAGTTCCGCCCACGATGTCGGCGTCTGATTGATGCTGACTTTGCCATCGCTGCTGACGACCACGACGATGGTCGTGTCGTTCTGCTGCTGCTGTTGCTGCTTCTTCGGCGGCGGCTGTGGCACATCCGCGGCCATGCCCGTGGGCGTGGTCGGCGTGATGGCCATGAAGATGATGATCAGCACGAGAAGAACGTCGATCAGCGGAACGACGTTCGGCTCGGACATCGAGCTGCCATGCCCTCCTACTGAGATACCCATTGCAAATCCTCCTGAAACTAGCTTCCGGGAGTCAGATTCGGCGCCCCGGGCGGCTGATTCGATTCATCCTTGAGCGTGAGCAAGCCGACGTTTTCGATTCCGGCGTCGCGAATGGCGTCGATGGCCTTCTTGACGTCGCCATACTTGGCGCGCTCGTCGCTGCGGAGGTAAACGGTTTTATCCAGCCGGTTGGACATCTTGTCCTGCACCGTGGACGTGACCTGATTCAACGCGATTTCGTTGTTGCCGAGGTAATAGCGGCCATCGCTGGTCACGGCGAGAACCACGGCGTCATCGCGCTCGGCCTGCGGCATGTTCTGCCAGTTCTTGGCCTTGGCCATGTCCACCAACTGGTGGTTGTTCAACATGGGCGTGATGACCATCATGATGATCAGCAAGACCAGCATGATGTCGGCCATGGGGATGACGTTGGGCGCCGCCATGGTGGCGCCCACCTTTGGTTTATACGGCATGGCTTACTTCCTTCCGCCTGCCCGGCGCGTGATGAAGTAGTTGACCAGTTCCATCGAGGAGTTGTCCATCTCGACGTCGAAGGCTTCGACTTTGTTGGTGAAGTAGTTGTAAGTCCACACGGCCGGCACGGCGACGAGCAAGCCGAGCGCAGTGGTGACGAGGGCTTCAGCGATACCGCCGGCAACCGCGGAAAGACCGCTGGCATGCTGCGCGGCAATGCCTTTGAACGCGCCGATGATGCCCATGACCGTTCCGAAGAGGCCAACGAACGGCGCGGTGGCGCCGATGGTGGCGAGGCCGGAAAGGCCGCGCTTCATTTCGGCGTGAACGATGGCGACGGAGCGTTCGAGGCCGCGCTTGGCGGCTTCGATTACTTCTTCGTCGGCAACTTGCGCGGAGGCCGCCTGGAATTCGGAAAGCCCGGTGGCGACAACCTTGGCGATGTGGCTCTTCTTGTTGCGCTCGGCGATGGAGATGGCTTCATCGAGCTTGTTGTCTTTGAGCGCGCCGGCCACCTGCTGCACGAAGACGCGGGACTGCTTGCGCGCCGCGCTGTACATCAGAGCGCGGTCAATCATGATGCCGACCGACCACGCGGACATGATGAACAAAATAATGACCACGACTCTTGCGGGAATGTCCATAGAATGCCACATGGCCCGCAAATCCCAACTCACATTGGCGTTGCCCTGATCCTGTAAGAACAGGAACGCGGCCCACATCAGATTAGAAAGCATAACGTCCGTCCCTCCTCCGAGAGTTCAAAAGTAATTGGCAGCAGATGCAGACCGCCAAAGCTATTCTCCTAGATTGAATATGACCGAAATCGTCGTGTCCACCTTAACTGGCGTGCCGTTGAGCTGGTATGGCGCGTACTTCCATTCCCGGACAGCCTGTAATGCCGCTTCCTTCAGCAGCGCTGGACCTGAAACGTACTGCAACTGCGTGATATCTCCATGCTCGTCAATGATGGCATGCAAGACCACCGTGCCCGAGACATGCGCGATCCTGGCGATCTGCGGATACTGGGGCGTGACCTGATGGGTATTTCTGCCCGCCATGACGTTGCCGCCGATGCGCAGAGGCGCGGAAGGCTTTGGCGGCGGGGCCGGCAAACCTCCCGGCGCGCCTCCGATGATGCCACCCAGAACTCCGGCTGCCGAACCTCCCGGCACGCCTCCCTCAACACCACCCGTAACTCCAACATCCGGCGGCGGCGCTTCCTGGTGAATCATGGCAATTTTCTTGGGGACGACGGTCGGGGTAATCATCTTCTGTTCGAATTTCGGCTGTGGCTTCACTTTCACCACTGCGGCGGGCGGCGGGGGAGGAGGAGGCGGCGGCGGAGCGGCCAAAAACGAAGTGGAGAGCAAAGGCGGAAGAGCGCGTGTGTAAATCAGCGGGATGAGGATCAGGACGATTAGAATCAACGCCTGCACGCCCGCGGAAACCCAAACACTCCAAACCTTGGCGGTCGCTTTTTTGTTTGTGGACTCCACAAGTTGGTCAAACATGATCTTACCTCCTTGCTGTCGCGAGACGCTTCTCGGCGCGCTTATCTGCCGAAGAAGGTATCGAGATGGTGGCGCCACGCTGGCCGCGCCACTTGTTCCAAACCACCACAATCGGGGCCGCAATGCCGAAACTGGAGTACGTACCTACCACAACTCCGATAACCATCGCAAAGGCAAAACTTCGCAGCACCTGCCCGCCGAAAATAAAGAGCAGGAACACGGTGAGGAAAGTGAGTCCGCTGGTAAGAATGGTGCGGGAAAGTGTCTGGTTGATGGAACGGTTGACGATGGTTGTCAGCGGCTCGCGGCGCATCAGCCGCAGGTTTTCGCGCACGCGGTCGAAAATCACGATGGTGTCGTTCATCGAATAGCCCACCAAAGTGAGCAGCGCGGCAATCACAGTGAGCGAAATTTCGAATTTGTTGTAGAACAGGCAGAAGAAGCCGAGCGTGATCAGCACGTCGTGGAACACGGC
>DAIRCW010000065.1:0-14131 GCA_036796475.1 Candidatus Acidiferrales bacterium
CCAGGTGATCGTGGAGGCTTTGCTCGCCTTCAACGACGCGCTGCGGATTGGGCATGAGGTTACGCAGGTCCACGGGGGCGCTGGCGATCATCTTCTGCAGCCCGGGAAGTGCGGAAGGATCGCTGATTACGCCGATGTAAAGCGGAATTATTTGCGCGAGCGCGGTAATCCCTTGGGCACTCAAATCGTGACCGGCTGTTCGATAGAGGCCGAGCTCGCGCTTGACTGCGCCCCGCCAGTCCAAACCGTCTGAGCCGAGTTGGGCCACGGCCTTCTGCAGCGCCGATCGTTGCGCTGGAGAGATTCCCGCATGGACGATACTGGGAATCAGCGGCAGATGATCCATCAACAGTTTTGCGGCAACCTCGGTGGCAAAGAGAGTCCCGCCGTTGGCCACATCACGCGAGAAGCGCAAACCGGCAACGAGCGCGCGCACTGCTCCATCGGTATCTCCGTGCGTCTGTAGGTACATGACGTAGAGGGCGTTCAGATTGCCGAGTATCACTGCCTTGCGAACGTACTCAACAGGGGTATTCGCACCGAGTTGGTAATCAATTCCCCAATCGCAGTTCGGGAGCATCGTTCCACGGTACATCGTGTCGAGCGCAGCTTTATTCTTGTCAAACAGCTCCTTCAGTCTGGGGTCGTCCAAGCCGGCATTCGGCTTAGTCGCCATGGCGGAGTCCTGCATTTGCGCAAATGCCGACCAGTAACGCAAAGCGGCATTCTCGCCCAGTCTGCTCGCGGGACCAGTCTGAGCTGAGGCGGATGCGGCGGAGAGCACAGTGAAGAGCAAAGCCGCTGTCATCAAGCGAACTGTATTCATGGATTGACGTCCTCCTTGCTGAGTGTGGCAAATGCGCTCTGGCCTTTTGGCAGGTTGGTTCGTTGGGAATTGA
This sequence comes from Candidatus Acidiferrales bacterium, assembly GCA_036796475.1. Lineage (GTDB taxonomy): Bacteria > Acidobacteriota > Terriglobia > Acidiferrales > UBA7541 > DAHUXN01. The sequence continues at coordinate 900 of DAIRCW010000065.1, forward strand.
GCATCAACTCTTCCATGGCGGCTTTCAATGAAGGTGCGTGCGCCAGCAGTTGATTCGCTGTGCGAATCGTCAACGGATGAAAATCCGTCGTTTGGGAAGGATTCCAATTTGCGAGGCCTGTGGAGGAGCGCGACCGATGCGAAGGCCAATTCGTCATCAGAAGCGCTGCACTCAAAACGGTGGCTGCCGCGCAAAGGCCGAGCGCCAGCACGCGTCTGGCCAGCTGCGCTTGGCTCACCACGGGCAACGGTTCTGGCGCGCGGGGACGAAACTGCTTAAGATAAAGTTCAAATCGCTCATCGTCGGCATGCATCTGCACAAGAATCCTCCTTAACGCCCATTGCCTCGCGGAGCTTCCCGAGGGCGTAGCGATATCGAGAGGCCACCGTGTCCGCGCTGATCTCCAGGAGAGCCGCGATCTCCGCATGGGTGAGTCCGCACCAAACCCGCAGGACGACCACCTGGCGTTGTTCGCTGGGAAGCGCGCGCAAGCCGCGCCGCAGGCTGAATTCTTCGGTGACGTCCCTGTTCAGCACGTCGAACCATGGCGTCTCTTCATCCAGCGTGACATGGCGTTCTTGCGCTTTGACGCGATTCAGCGCAGCGTTTCGCACGCACTGGTATAAGAATGCTTTGGCGTGAACGACATCGTCCAAACCGCGCTCAAGCAATCGCAAGAAAACCTGCTGAACTGCGTCCTGGGCGCTGCTCCGATCGCCGGTAATGGCAATCGCAAATAGCAGCAAGGACGGGCCGTTCTGCCGGTACAGCTCCTCGATCTCGGCGTTTTGAGAATGCATATCAGCGGCTGCGGGTATCATCGTAGCAACAACCAAGAGCTACGAGTCTGCAAAACGGCTGCAGGGTGGTCGTTGATAAGACAATCCAGACAAGAGAATTTGTCTAAGGGGCGCCGCGAGATGCAACCTGGTAGGCCAGCCACGGCGGGCAGGGATGGGGCACCCGCAAAACCTGAAAAGCCGCAGAGTCTATGGGAGATGCGTCTGCTGCGCTACAAGATCAAAGGCCGCAGAGTCGCTGGGAGGCGCGACGGCTGCGCTACAGGGGCCCCTCAAGGCAAAGCCGCATCAAAGGCTGACACCTTCGTTACAGCGGCATTTTGTTCTGTAGCGCAGAGTCTTGTGTTTCAAAAGACTCTGCGGTTTTTCGGTTCAGGTCATCGAGTTGCTAGAACAAAACGCACGGTTATAATCGCGACGTGTCGCGCTTGCGCAGGATCGCGCTGTCGGATCGCTATTTTTTTGTGACGTGCCATGTCTCGCGGGCGAAAACATGGCTTTCCGAACGCGAATTCGAGTGTTTTGCTGAAGTTTTTGCCGACCGACGCAAGGAGTTGGGATTTCATCTCACAGCTTGGGTTTTTCTGCCGAACCACTGGCACGCGATCCTGTATCCGGCGCATCCGCTGACAATATCGCGAGTTGTCGAATCCATTAAAGTAGGTTCGACGTTACGTATAAACCGGATGAGGTCGGAGAGAGGGCCGTTGTGGCAAGGGAGATATTTTGACCGAGCGATGAGGACGGTGAAGGAATACCGCGAGACGGTCGAATATATTCATTGGAATCCGGTGAAGGCGGGATTGGTGAGCCGTGCCGAAAGATTGGGAGTGGTCGAGCGCGCGGGATTATCGGGAACCAAGAACGGGGGCGAGCGGGCGGATGCCGGTTGACAGCGTGAATTTTTCGACGGACGAGTGGATGAGGATTTAGAAGGCGGAGCCGAAAAGCCGCAGAGTCGCTGGGAGGCGCGACATCTGCGCTACAAAGGGGGGCGGCAACGGCGTGGCCCGGAAAAACAGCGCCGAAAAGCCGCAGAGTCGCAGAGAGGCGCGACATCTGCGCTACAAAGGCGAACGGCGACGGCATGGGCCGAAAAGCTGAGAGACACGACTCTGCGCTACAGGGGCGCGGCGGTGGATTTTTTCTCGAAGACGCGGGAGAAGATGGCGTCTACGGACTTGAGTTGGCGGTGCAAGTCGAAGGTGTGCGCGAGGGCTTTGGCGTCGAGGAAGCGGGTGATGTTGGGGTCGGAGGCGACGCGGTCGCGGAAACTGGATTCGGATTCCCAGGCGGCCATGGCGTGGGCCTGGACCCATTTGTAAGCGTCTTCGCGAGCGGCGCCGTGCTCGACCAGATCCTGCAAAAGCTGTCCTGAAAAAACCAATCCCTGCGTTGAATTGAGATTGCGCAACATGCGTTCGGGGAAGACTTTCATGTTGGCGACGATGGAGGACATGCGGTCGAGCATGTAGTCCACAAGCGTGGTGGAATCGGGAAGGATGACGCGCTCGACGGAGCTATGAGAAATGTCGCGTTCGTGCCAGAGAGCAATGTCTTCGAAAGCGGCGGTGGCGTTGGCGCGGACGACGCGAGCAAGGCCGCAGATTTGCTCGCAGCCGACGGGATTGCGCTTGTGAGGCATGGCGGAGCTGCCGCGCTGTCCGCCGCCGAAAGGCTCTTCGGCTTCGCGGACTTCGGTGCGCTGTAGGTGGCGAATTTCGAGGGCGATGCGTTCGAGAGATGCGGCGATGATGGCGAGCGCGGAGACGAAGTTGGCGTGGCGGTCGCGTTCGATGACTTGAGAAGAGATGGGCGCGACGGCGAGGCCGAGGCGCTGGCAGATTTTGGCTTCGGTCTCGGGCCCCAGATGCGCGCAGGTGCCGACGGCTCCGGCGATCTTGCCGACGGCGATTTCTTTTGCGGCGGCTTCGAAGCGGGCGATGTCACGGCGATTTTCGTCGTACCAGTTAGCGATTTTGAGGCCGAAGGTGATGGGCTCGGCGTGGACTCCGTGCGTGCGGCCGATTTGCGGCGTGTCTTTGAATTCGAAGGCGCGGCGCTCGAGGATTTCGGCGAAGGCGGCGAGACGGGACTGGATGAGCTGAGAGGCTTCGCGGAGGAGAAGGGCCTGCGCGGTGTCAACGACGTCATTTGATGTGAGGCCGTAGTGCAGCCAGCGGGCGGATTCGGGATCGGCGACGGTTTCGCCGACGGCGACGGTGAAGGCGATGACGTCGTGGCGGACTTTGGATTCGATTTCGAGGATGTGGGCGACGTCGATGCGGGCGCGTTCGCGGAGGCGGGCGGCGGCTTCGCGAGGGACGACGCCGGCTTCGGCGAGGACGTCAGCGGCGGCAAGTTCGACGTCGAGCCACTTTTGGAATTTGTTTTCGTCGCTCCAGAGAAGGCGCATCTCGGGGCGCGTGTAGCGATTGATCAAAACTCTTCTCCTGGTGGCGCGTCTGAAGTGTGCCGGCCTGAAGGCCGGCGCTACACTGATGCAGACGTCCGAAATCCTGGGAATGCGATGGTGCGGGGAAATTCCCAAGGACATGATACCGAAAATGCCGCGTCGCCGGAAAGCGAATTAGCCGAGGTTGAAAAATGAAAATGGGGCGGAGAGCAAAACCTCAGGTCTGAAGACCTGAGCTACATTGATTGCAACGGCGAATGAAAAGGCGCTCTGGCCGAGAAGAGACCAGAGCGCCATCGGCGATGCGGGATGAAGTTCAGGCGGGGCGTAGATACCCGCCGCGGAACGGGACGACGCGAGTGTGCTGGCGCTTGGATTCCCGCGATTCGGCCGCGCGAGGCGAACCGGAATTTTGAGTTGCTGCAGGAGCTTGAGCGGATGAGCTGGAGGCTTCGACTTTGGCGAAATTGTCGGTGACCTGCTTTGTGCCGAGCATGTGCCGGGTCTTTTGAATGAGATCCCAGCGGCTGCCTACGCCGAACTTCGCGAGAAGCGACGAGACGTGGAATTTCACGGTGCGCACGGAGATGCAGAGGGCGTCAGCGATTTCCTTGTTGACGCGATGATTGAGCAACTCCTTGAGCACATCGTTTTCGCGCGGGCTGAGTTCAACGTCGGCGGAAAAGCCGCGTCCGAGATGAAGAAGCTCCTCGGCGTGGCGAGTGATTTGATCGATCAGGCCGTGTTCCGCGGGAACCCAGACGACGTAGTCCGCGGGAGATTCGCCGCTCGCCATGCATCCCAATGCGAGCAAGCTGGCGGCGCGACTCAATGCGGCGTCGCGATCGCCGTTCATCTCGACCTGAAATTTTGGTGTTCCGGTATGTTTCTGGCAGAACACGAGCCGTTCCGCATTTTGGGAAGACTGCTCGTGTGTGGAATTCTGAGATGCGCCAAAAAGCTGCTGGAACTTCTTGGTTTTTCTAAGAATGGCTCTCCCCCTTGAAGAAGTTTGGCTTCCCAAGCCAGCGGGCCGTAGTTATCGCCATTCGAAAACCGAAGTCCCTCGATTTTCGAATAGCGAGAAAGGCTTCTTGAATAGTTCTTACGGAATCCAGGACGAACTTGGTTTCCGGCCCCGTATGTAGGGAAGGCAACTTATGTGCCGTAAATACAGAGAATTAGTAAAAGTACTAGTATCAGGAGTTTAATGGTAGCCGCTACAGGGAATTCTGTATACGTGCGTCGAGAGAAATTTTCATAGCGGTGGTAAATTTTGCGCGGAACAGGCTGTGGAAATGTGGGCTAAGTGCATTGGAACTACAGGTTTAGTGGCTAATTTTCAGGGGGCTTTTTTGATGGTGGCATCAATGGGAATTAGGGCGTAAACAGTGGCTCAGGATAAGCTGAGCGAGGCGGCGCTGATCGTGGCGAATGACTTTTCCGCGCTGCAAGAGATTGCCTGCAACGCACGTGACGCCCATTTTTTGAAGTTCTTCGAGTGAAGGATTGACAGGCGCGGCGCCCTGGCGGCGATAGCGCCGAAGGACTTCGGGCGAAGCGGAGGCGCGGTTCAGGACAACCGCGTGGAAGAGGCGCTTGCCGGTGTGTTCGTAAATGGCGCGAACATGGTCGGCGACGGAGTAGCCGTCGGTTTCTCCGGGCTGGGTCATGAGATTGGCGATGTAGACGCATTCGGCGCGAGAATTCGCGATGGCGGCAGCGATGCCGCGCACGAGAAGGTTGGGAATCAGGCTGGTGTAGAGTGAGCCGGGTCCGAGGAGAATGAGATCCGCTTTGCGGATGGAGGAAAGCACTTCGTCTAAGGGCGAAGCGGTGCGCGGCACGAGTTGGACGCGGCGGATCGGGCGATTCGAGCGGGAGATGCGCGTCTCTCCGGAGACGATGCGGCCGTTGTCGAGAGTGGCTTTTAACGTGACGTTTGTGGCAGTGGAAGGAAAAATCCGGCCGCGAGTTGCGAGAACGTTGCCTGAGAGTTTCACTGCTTCGGGAAAATCACCGGTGACGTGGGTGAGCGCCGCGAGAAAAAGATTGCCGAAGCTGTGGCCGGCGAGCCCGCGTCCGCGGCCGGGGAAGCGATACTGAAAAAGTTTTGCGAGGAGAGCTTCGTCGGGAGAGAGCGCGACCATGCAGTTGCGGATGTCTCCCGGTGGCAGAATGGAGTACTCGCGGCGGAGGCGGCCGGAACTGCCGCCGTCATCGGTGACGGTAACAACAGCGTCCACCTGAATGGCGGGAGAAACCGCGGCGCCGTTATTTGGGGATGCGATGTGTTCTTTCAGGCCGCGGAGGAGCATGGAAAGGCCTGTTCCACCACCGAGCGCAACGATACGGATAGGCTTTTTTGGACGGGCTGTCTCGGCGGGCATGTCGGGCAAACCGCGAATCTAGCCGCTTGCGCCTTCTCGTTCCGGATAAAGAAGCTCAGTGAAGCGCGGATCTTCCTGAAGAAAAGCGAAGTCCTCATCGTTTCGCGCGCGATAGCGATTATCGGGGCGCAGTTGGATGGCGATTTTCAAATTTGTCATAGAGGATTCGGCTTCGCCAGTCAGGCAATCGAGCGCGGCCATGGCGTAGACAATGTGGTCGGCTTTGGGCGCGGCTTTACGCGCGCGGTCGAGATGCACGCGAGCATCATCCCAACGGCCCAGGTTCATCATGGCGATGCCCTGGTTGTAGTGATCGTCGGCAGACTTGAGCGACGGCTGAGAAGAGCGAGAGAGGCGCTGCGAACAGATCCGGAGGTGAACGCGGGCGCGGTCGGCGAGCTCTTTATTGGGGCCCTGCGTGACACGTTCCAATGCTTCAGTGGCACGGGCAAATTTCTGCTGCTGAAAAAGCTTGAGGCCTTCTTCGTAGGCTTTCAGCTGCTGAAGAGTCGCCTGGTCGTTCGATTCCAGAAGCAGGCTATGGCCTAAGCCCTTGTCTTTGAGGCGTTTGCGGCCAGACTGGCGCCTCGAAACGGAGCGGCCGCCACTTTTTGTCTTGCTCTTTGTGCGCGCCATAGACGGAGAATAGCAGCGATGCGCAACGGCGTCAACTTGTAGGTAATTCAAGGAGTAAGGGATAAAGTCGAGGTCTAGCGTTTCACGTGGAACATTCTTGGTATTCATCGACGTTCACAGTGAAGAATTTGCCCGCTGTAAAGCTTCGATTCAGCCAAGTTTCGACTGTTATCATTGCGAAGCATCTCGAAACAGAGCAGATGCCGCGCTGCTTGCGCCTATGCTATAAAGTTATCGGCTACTCCTTGAGGGACCTGTGCCGTTTATAAACTTCCCCGCGCGGGAAATTAACTGCAAACTTGTCTATTATGGCCCGGGCTTAGGCGGGAAGACTGCGAATTTGCAGTGGATATACGACCACACCGGTTCAAATCAAAAAGGAAAAATGGTTTCGCTGGCCACGGAAACGGACCGCACGCTGTTTTTCGATTTTCTTCCACTGGATCTGGGAACTGTACGCGGATTTCGCACGCGCTTCCATTTGTACACCGTGCCAGGGCAGGTCTTTTATGAAGCGAGCCGGCGATTAATTTTGAAAGGCGCGGATGGCGTGGTGTTTGTTGCGGACTCGCAAGAGGAACGGCTGGACGCCAATTTTGAAACCATCGACAACTTAAAAGAACACCTCAAAGACCATAACCTCAATTTCGATTCGATCCCTTACGCACTGCAGCTCAACAAGCGTGACTTGCCGAATGCCATGCCGGTGCCAGAGTTGAGAAAACAGCTTCAATTAAAAGGTGAGCCGGTGATTGAAGCGGTCGCGGTTCAGGGCCAGGGCGTGTTCGATACGCTGAAGGAAGTGGCGAAGCTGGTCCTAAACGACCTGAAGAAAAATTCCTGAGTGAAATCACCTCACGTGGAACCCGATTTCAGCGGGCTCAAACGTCCGCTTGCCGGACCTTGGGCGGACACGGGGTAAGTTTTTCGAATACTAGCGTCTGATTTGCACTTCGTAGTACATCACCGAGCCGTCGCTGCCGCGAACGGGATTGATGCTGCGTATCTGGAAGCTCTGGCCTCTCAAGTCTTCCACTGAGCCGCTCAGCAGTTCGTGAATTCGTTTCTCAAGTTCCTCGCCGCGCTTTTGTTTGGCGGGGTTGCCGCCGAAAACCCAGCTGTCCACGCGAAAAGTTTCCGTGTGCGTGGCAGGGTCATCGCTCTCGAGAGCTATGCCGGTCGAAACGCTGTTCGAATTTTGCGGCTGGTCGTGGAACCAACCCCGCGGCGTGACCAAAACAAACAGCACGATGAGAACAACCATGAAATCGTACGGCCAACTGCCACGCTCGTAGGACCAAAGGATCGTCGACTTGATGGCGCGAAAAATCTTCCGCATGTCAGCTCGCAGCAAGACGCGAGAACGAAAGCCAGCGCCAGAATGGAATTCTGTTTGCCGAATTTTTCATTTTGCTCAGAGCAGAACTGAATCTAACAGCGGCGATTGGGAGTGTCAACGCGATGCAGATGCCTTTTGAAGCGCTCAAAGAATTGCGCGACCGCGCAAATCACATGGGCACGAGGGATCGCTGCGAACTATTCGGAGCCACGGAGACGAGCAGGCTGCGCAGACGCGCGCGATCCGGCAATTCCATACCGACGGTCTCGAATCCCGCCTGGCCTCGGCGCGTAAAACGAATCAGCACGTCCAATTCAATGGGACGCATGCCTGATGAAATGCGCAGGCTCGCGGCCGCGCCCAGAGGGAATTTCATGTCGCCGCCGAGCAGCCCGCCTTCCATGCTGAGAACGTGCACGTCGGGATCGCATTTGCCGCGGCCGAACTGCGCGAATGCCGGGACGGGTCGCGGCATGCGAATGCGCAGATGGCGGCGATGGCGAACGAAGTCGCGATCGCTGCGGGAATCGAGCGGCGCAAAATTCAAGAGTTTGGGATCGAGCCCGCAATCGGAAATCAAAATGGGGGCGCGCTCGGGGTCGAGTTTAATGAGCGCCTGCGCGGCGGCGAGACGAATTTCCGAAGGGAAGGCCCAACGCCACGCGCGCTTTTCCTGAACAAAGCGCAACAGGTCCGCTTCCATCGAGGGCACGCGCAAACGGCCGAGGGCTTCGATGGCCTTCACGCGGACAAAATCGGAGGCGTCAGGAATGCGGCGCGCATCGGCGACGCGCAGCAGGTCGGGAGCGACAGAGCTATCGCCGCAGAAGCCGACTTCGTCGAGGGCCATGGGCAGAATCATGGAGTCGAGAAGATCGAGCATGTTCATGAGCATCTGACCGCGCTCGGGAGCGCCGGCGCTGGAGAGCTGGCGAAGAGCTTCATCATGCGTTTCGCGCACGCCGGAAGTGAGACGCGACGGAAGCAATTGCGCGACCACGGTCGGTTGCAAACGGCTGAGGAGGCCAACCACGCGGACGGCTTTGGGCGAAGGCGCAAGTTCAAGCGTCTGACGGAGCTTTGCTTGAATCGGCTCGCCGATGGAGCCGGCCAGGTCGACGATTTTTTCGCGTTCGGCGACGCGCGCGACGTTGGTGATGCGAGAGGCGAGCTGTTCGGCGGCGGCTTGAGGAACCGCGCGCATCACTTCGAGAAAATCGTTGTGAAAGCCGCCGTTTCTTAGCGCTCCATCGATGAATTCAGGAATGCGATTGTCGAAGCCGATGCGCGGGCGGAGGCTGCGAGCCCAAGTGGGGCGCGATTTTTCGAGCTGGCCAAGAGTCTCGAGCATCTCGTGCACCGCCGCAAAATTGCGATGCGCCACAGCATGCTCGCTGAATTTCAGGAAAGCGGCGCTCAGCAGGCTCTGCAATTCGGGATCGCGCTCCCGATGGAGTTGTTCTCCGATGGCTTGCATGGAGCCGCTGAAGATTTCGGGGCTGGAACCGGCATAAAATTCGGCGAGCTCGCTGAGGCCTGCTGCTACTCGTTTGCGCGCTGTTGCATTGGAGGAGGAGGCGCAGCGCGCGTACTGCCGCAGGATTTGCTGCGCCCTCTCTTCGTCGCCTGCCTTCTGAAATTCTTTTACGCATTGCTGAATATTACGCGGCGGGATGTTCCAGCTGTGCTCAGAAAACAGCACACTATCTCGCGTGCTCGGCGAAAGCGATGCCCAGAACTGGCGTTCCGCCGCATCGGTCTGCGAGCCAGCGGCGATTTTCGCGCCTGCGAATTTTGCCTTGCGCGACGGCAGAGCGGTTCTCGCATCCGCGATTTTCGAGCATAAACGCGTGAGGAGCGGCTGGACCTCTTCGGGGCTAATTGCTCCACTCTCAAATTGTTCGATGGCGCAGCGAATAGCCAGTTCGGTTTCCAGGCGGACTAGCGCAACATCATCGAGTCTGCTCAACCGCAGTTTTGATGTTTGCTCATGCAGCAGTTCGCCGAAAACGGCTTTGGCAGGCTGCGAAAGCGAAGCGAGCGCCTGTTTCCATTCGGCTTCATCAACCGGCTGATGTTCCGCTTGCTCGCCAATATTTCTAAGAAGCGCCAGAAGCTCTACGGATTCCCGTTCGCTAATCGGCTGACCGGCGGCGTGTTCGCCAAGCCCACCAAGTAGCTCCTCGCCGAACGCGAATGAACTGAACTGCCGAGGATGCGGCGTCGCGGAATTATGGCCCAGGGCTTGCGCGAGTTTCTCGGGATCGCGGAGCCAATTCTTGGCGCTGGAGTTTTCATCCGGATGAACCGGGACAAAACGGAGCTGGTTGATGCGAATTCCGCGCTCCGAGGCATCGAAAGAATTCTTCAGGAGTTTCAAGACGTCGCGCGACTTTGATGAGCGCGCAAATGCTTTCACGAAATCGAGGAAGGAATCTTCGAACAGGTCAGGCGTGAAGATGATGCTGGAAATCTGTGCATTCCGCAGAATGGAGGACAAGCTTTTCTCGGCGTCGCCGGATTCGAGCATGGTGCCATTCAAGACGAGATCGGCGCCAGAGACGCCGATGGCCAATCCAGCAGGGCCAGAAGCCTGAATTGCGGATTTCAGCTCCCCCCAGGTGCGCTCAAATTGCTCATCGGAGCGAATGTGGTGCAGGCCATACAGGCGGGCGAACTTCAACAAAGCGTTCAAGCTGCGTACAAAATCGGGCATGGCAGGAGTCAGAGTCTCGCTGGCAATGGGCATGGCGAAACCTCAAAAGCGCTAGGTTAATCGTGCGCTCTATTCTCAAGGGCGAAAATGGTACGGAAGTACTTGCGTGCGCATTCCATTAACGTGCTGGTCTGATACTAAGGCGATGATTTATTTGGCCTTAGCTCTCAGGAGGCGATTTGGACTTTGACGTTTGTGTCGTTGAGGGCGGGGCGGACGCGGCGGGCTGCTTCGGTGGCCCAAAGGGAGGCGCTCAGGAGCACCAGGGACCCGTTCTCCAGGTCGCAAATGCCGCAGAAAGAATAGCGCGGGTAGGCTGCGTGGTAGGCGTCCAGACCGCGGCTGGCGAGTTCGGCCTCAAGCGAGGCGTCTGGTGGGTGAATTTGTTGGCCTGTGCGGATGCCCAGAGTTTCGGCGCTGAAAGTTTGAAATAGCTGGGTGAGAATTTCAGGTTTTGGAGCGGTAACGATGGTGACTGCTCTGGACACCTCGCGAAACGAAAGGTCTTTCTGTTTGCAGAATGCGCGCAGGCGATCGGCTTTGCTTAGAAAATCGAGCACCCACGGCTCTTTTCCCGCCAAGACGGGCAGAACCGCGCTCCATACTTCCGCGGCATCCGCGCCGCGCACGGGTTCCCGATCCGGGCCATCCACCAGTTCGAGGCCGATGGCGCGAACGTCCTCGCCCAAATCCATTGGTTCGATTTCGAGAATCATTCGGCGGCTTCGTCCTGCTGCTGCGCAAAGCGCTCGCGGAACTCCGGCGACTGCTTGCGAACTTCGAGCCAATCGAAAAATGCGTCAGGTTGTTCGAGCCAGACGGCGAACCAGCGGGCAATTTCTTCTTTTTCGGAACGCTTCACGGGATCCACTTTGTGATTGCGGGAGATCATCTCCGCGCGGCGGCGGCCGAGGCGGGCCACTTCCAGGACACGAGCTTCGGCGGCACGCTCGCCTTCGGTTTCGAATTTGCGGAGAAGTTCGTCGAGGCGGACCAAACACATTTCCGCTTCGTCGAGCGAAGAAAAGTGAAGCAGGTCGTCGAACTCTTCTTCGTAGCGGTCCGGAATCGCGTGTGGCGCGGAAGAAACGACGCGCATTTTCGCGCCAGCGAGAACGCTGGCGATGTAATCGGCGGAAGTTTTTCCCGCTTCTCCGGAATCGGCGATGAGCTTGCGGCGAATCTGCTCGATTTCCGCGGGACTGAAGACATTCTTCTTCAATTCGCGCGCGGCAGCCAATATTTTGTCCTTTTTTGCGTCGCTACTTTTTCCTGAGGTCATGAACGCCTTTGCGATTTTTTCTTCTTGGAATTGTTCTTCGCAACGGAGGCGCTGGGGCGAGGCTTGCGGCTGCTTTTTGCTTGTTTCTTCAATTTTGCCGGCGCAGCTTTTTTCTTCGCGACATGCTGAGGCGCCGGCGTCGCTGTTTTCTTTCTGGCAACGTGCGGAGGAGGAGGCGGTGGCGATGGCGGCAAGCCTTCGAGCAAGCGGCGGTATTTTGCGACGTTGCGATTGTGCTCTTCGAGGGTGCGGCTAAAGAAATGCCCGCCGGCGTCGTTGGCGACGAAATAGAGATATTCCGTGTGCGCAGGATTGAGCGCCGCGCGCAGAGAAGCGTCGCCGGGATTGGCGATGGGGCCGGGCGGAAGGCCGCGATGAAGATAAGTGTTATAGGGAGACTGGGTGCGCAAATCGTCGGCGGAAACTTTGGGCGTGGGCTTGCCTTCGAGATCGAGAGCATACTGCACGGTGGGATCGCATTGCAGCGGCAATCCGATTTTCAGGCGGTTGTAAAAAACGCTGGCGACCACAGGACGTTCCTGCGGCTGCGGAGTTTCGCGTTCGATGAGCGAGGCCAGCGTGACGACTTGCATCGGCGAAAGCGTTTGCGGCGAGACTGGCTGCCCGTGCGATTGCGACGAAATTACCGCGCGGACGGGCAGCACCAGCGAATTCGCCACAGCGATGGAGCGGACTTTGTTCCACTCCTCTTCGAAGTGATGAACCATGGTCGCGGCCATTTCCTGCGGCGAGGTGTTGCGCGAGAACTGGTACGTGGACGGGAAAAGAAATCCTTCGAGGCTTTTCGCATCAGGAGCGATATCGCGGACCAGGGCCGGATTCTGCGCGACGATCAGGAATTCTTCCTTGGTGCAGAGCTTTTGCCGCGCAAGTTCAGAGGCGATGTCGAACATCGTCCAGCCTTCGGGCACGACGACGACATGGACGTAAATGTGGCCTCCGGCGATCTGGTAGAAGACCTGGCGCGGAGTCTGCGGGCGCTGGAAAAGGTATTCGCCAGCCTGAAGGCTGCGATGGCGATGGCGTTCGCTGATGAGATAGAACGCGAGACGGCTGTGAATCACGCCGTTGCGCTGGAGGATGCTGGCGGTGTCCCAGCGCGAAGTGCCGCGCGGAATGTCCACGAAAACCTGCGAGGCGGAGAAGGCGCGATAGGGGCGATTCATTTCCCACCGCAGCCAGACCGCAAGGCTTCCGGCGAGCGCGAGCAGTATGACGAGAATGATCGTTTTTCTCATGGCGTGTGAGCGGCGCTGGCGGATTCGTTGCTGCGCTGGCTGGATTCGAGATATTCGCGGAGAAGGATGGCCGCGGAGATGGAGTCCAGGTCAGCATTCTTCGCGTGCTGCGATTCTTTGGCGAGTTGCTCTGCCTCCCAGCTGGTGAGGCGCTCATCGAGCTGCTCCACCGGAAGGCCGAGCTCTTTGGCGAGGCGGCTGGCGAAGCGCGAAGCTTCCTCTGCCATTTCGCTGCGTTCACCGCTCAGGTGCAGGGGCAGGCCAATGAGTATTCGCGCAACACCGTTGGCGCTGGCGATTTCGAGCAGGCGCGACATGTCTTCGCGCCGATTCTTGCGCTGCAGGACCGGAAGCGGATTAGCGGTAATGCCCAATTCGTCAGAGATGGCCAAGC
>DAIRCW010000066.1:0-14043 GCA_036796475.1 Candidatus Acidiferrales bacterium
GAACAACGCAGCGAGTTTGGATTTTGGGCAGATCCTCAATACGGTCAGTTCGCCGACGAGCATCTTCGGCTCATTCCTCGGGGCCGATTCTTCGCCGCGACTGATTCAACTGAAGGCCACACTCACGTTCTGAGATTTCGCAGTTCGGGTTGCTGCGAAATATCCGTGTGAAAAATAAAAGCGAGAGCCACTGCGGCTCCCGCTTTTATTCTTGATGTGAAATTGAATGTTGCTAGAAACGGACGATTACGCCAAGATTGGCCGCGCCCTGGTTGGCATGATTGTGCGTAGGCACCTGGAAGCAGCCGAATCCGCCGCATTGGATAGAGCTTGAAGGCGTCGTGCGAACATACAGATAACGCACATCCGCGCGAAGCCCGATGTGCCGGCTGAAATAGTATTTCACGCCGCCGCCGATGTTGTAGGTCAGACCGTTGCTGAAGTTCAAATCCACGTTGTTCGGGTTATGGATGTTGGTGAAGTGGGTCCAGCCGATGCCCCCGGTAATAAATGGCTTGACGGGCGCATCCGGGTTGCGGAAATCATAAGTCGCGCCAAAGGTGAAGGTGTTGAGCTTTGAATCTGTGAGGCGCTCAACATCACCGGTCGATGCGTCATGAGTGCTGAGAACTGTCGGTTGGCGCATCCACAAGAACTCGAACTGGAAATTGTCCCACAAGGAATAATCAAAAATCCCGCCGTAATCAATGCCGCTCTTAATGAGCACATTGTCTATGCTCGTGCCGGCCTGAGTAACGTTGATCTTGCCCCCGTCCTTCACGCCCACAAATGGCGTCAATTCGATCTTTTGCAGCTGTGACTGCTGCGCCAGCGCGCCCGTGGCTCCCCAGGCCAGTACAAAAACCAGTGCTACCGCTTTTCGCAAGAACATGCGTTTCTCCTCTGAGTTTGGAATAGACCCGCCTCCCCAGGAAGCTTGCCTCTCCTTGAACTGGATGAGCAGGCAGCGCTCATCGCGAAATTCGTGCGCCCTATACACCCCACAGACTAAGCGTATCCAAACGCTTCCGATTAGACGATGCTAGCCAGCCAGAAGTTGCTCTAACAGTCCACCCGGATGCGCTGTAACGAACAAGATTGCGTTCCTGACGGGAATGGTGTTCTCAGCGTGCCGGTCGTTTTCACCTGCTTTGGAACTTTTCACCTGCTCCGGTGTCAATCTGTGCAGAGGTCGCGCGAATCTCCAGATTTTGATCCTGCCCGATTCGATAGTGGAAGATGCCGGGCGGCATTGACACCCCCTGTTACCCGGCATCTTTCGCTGCTCTGCGGATTTGAGGCAGCGAAGGAGATGTTCATGCGCGGCGAATTTCTGGAAGAATGCCTCGTTGATCCCAGCGGAAAAATTGAATCGCAGCGCCGAAAAGCGCGGCGCAAAACTGTTGTTGCTGCGATGATCCTCGAGGCAGCCGCAATTCTGAGTTTGGCGCTCTATCCGTTGTTCACGCCGGCGCAGCTTCGGCCTCACTTTACGAATCCTGAAATTCCGGTGCGCTTCGGTGCTCCGGAAGCTCATCCTCAGCATTCGACATCCGCTCCACGCACGCACTCTTCGCGTGATGTGCTGTTTTCGCCTCCACGCGTTCCGGCGCACATTGGTCGTTCGGCAGTTGCGAACATGAGAAGCGAGGCTCCATCTTCCGCCGGCGATTCTGGTCCCGGGCTTCCGTTTGGAGTCGGTGAATTTCCAGCAAGTCTCGGAAATGGACCCGCTCCGATAGCACGACCGCGGTCCGTCGCGCCTGTGCGCGTCATTCAGCGCAGCGAGAAATTCGAGGAGGGCCAGCTGGTCAAGCGAATCGTTCCGCAATATCCGCAGGTTGCTCGCATCGCGCGCATCTCCGGCACGGTCGAACTACTGGTTCTGATTGGGCAGGACGGACGCGTGCGATCGATCGAGGTGCTCAGCGGCAATCCCATGCTCGCGGCGTCAGCAAAGGCAGGAGTTGAGCAGTGGCGCTATCGCCCGGCGATCCTCGATGGCCATGCTGTGGAAGTGGAAACGCGCGTCACGGTGCACTTCGTTCTGAATGAATGAGGCGCTCAGAAGCGGAACACAATTCCAGCCGACATGCGGAAATTGTCCTGCCGCTGATGATTGAAATGCGAAGTCACATAGTCAATTTGAAATGCGCGAATCGCGAACTGCTTGCTCATGCGCAGATCGAGGCCCCCGCCGAATGTGGTGGAGAACGTGGTATGCACCACGCTGCTCATCGGCGAGCTTCCGCCGCCGCTCACGCGCACTCCGCCGAACATCAAATGCACATAGGGCGAATAGGCCGCCGGAAAGCGCAATTCCGGCCCGAATAGATACGTATGAATTGCGGAGCCGCCGATGTTGTTAATCGAGCCATAGTTTCCTGAAAAATCCGCGGTCACGCCGAGAGGCGACAAAAAATCGTAGGTGATGGAACCGTCCCAGCCATTCAAGTTGGCTGCTTGCGGAGTGCTCTGCAAGTGGAAAAAGGAGTATCCGCCGTAGGCGGTGAACTTCTGCGCGCGCGCTTGCGAGGGCAGCAGTAAAACGATCAGAGGCAAGACTCCGGCCAGCAGTATCAGTTTTCGCATCGTTCCTCCGAGTGGCATGGGGTGGCGCCCGGCTGGACGCAAATTAGATGAAGCGACCGAGCCGTCGGTTAGCCTTGCAAGAAAAATGGGTTGCGTGTTTGCGTCCGAGGAACGATGCCTCGGCGCGCTCTTGCAACACTGCGCGCTTCACGCTAAATTTGCAGACGGCGATGGAGTTCGCCATTAAGCGCCCGCCGGGCTGATAACTCCTACCTTTTCAGATAGGAGAACTCCATCGTGGCTTACTTGTGGATTGCCCTGGGCGCAGTTGCGGGTGCGAGCGCTCGCTACTTCCTCGGCGGCTACGTCGCGAAGATAATTCCTTCCAGTTTTCCTTACGGAACGCTGATCATCAATGTCTCGGGCAGCTTTCTGCTCGGTTTTTTTCTGATTTGGACGAGCGAACGAGTGCTGGTGGATCCGCGCTGGCGATTGCTTGTGGCTATCGGGTTCTGCGGCTCGTTCACCACGTTTTCAAGCTACGCGTTTGAAACTTTCGGGCTTTTCGAGCAAGGGCAGTGGATGCTCGTGACCGCCAACGTCATCGCCAGCAATCTGATTTGCCTGATTTCTGTCCTCGGTGGCGCGGCGCTGGCACGGTGGATGTAGAATGGCGGACACCATGGCCGTTCAGGTCACGATGTATCTTACGGAAGGCGACTCGTGGCATCACCGGCCGCTGCATCTGGAGATCCTCAAGTACCTGCGTGAAGAAAACGTAGCGGGAGCGGTGGTGCTGCATTCCGTGGCGGGATTTCTTGGCCGGAGCAAAGTGCGCACGGCTCATCTGGTGGAAGCGGGAGGGAGTCTGCCGGTGATCGTCACGTTCGTCGATACTGACGAGCACGTGAGCCGCGTGCTGCCCAAGTTGAAAGAGATGGCGGCGCATCGTTTGATCGTGCGCGAGAACGTCATCATCGAGCAGGGCAGCCTGGACTAGCCGCGGCTCGGTGGAATGCGCTATGATACGGGCGGTTACGAGGTCCCGCCATGTCCCGCGCTAAGAAACCGCTCATCATTATAGGCATCGTCGTCCTGGTCATTCTTCTGATTCTTATCATCACGCCCTTCTTCATCGATGCGGATCAATTCCGTCCTCAAATTGAAGCCGCCCTCAGCCAAAAAATTGGGCGCCAAGTGCAGCTCGGCCATATCAGCGCTTCGCTTTTTTCCGGCAATCTTTCCGCAGATCAAATTTCCATTGCCGATGATCCCAAATTCAGCCGCGAGCCTTTTCTCACGGCAAAATCGCTCAGCTTCGGTATCGATGTGATTCCCCTGATTTTTCATCGCGACCTGCGAGTGCATTCGCTGAATTTCAATGATCCGCACGTGCAGCTCCTGCGGACCGCATCCGGCGACTGGAATTTCGCAACGCTCGCGGGAACAGCTCCTGCGGCTCCTGCGCGGCACGCCAGCTCCGATTCATCCGGCGGAACATTTCTCACTGCGTCATTTGTGGTTGCTGCCGCGGCACCCGCAAGCTCTCCCGCACTCAATAGTTTTACCGTGGACAAAATGAAGATTTCCGACGGAACGATCGCGTTTGGGCGCCCGGGCGAGGCGACGCGTCTTGCTTATCAGAACGTGAATCTGTCGGCGCAGAATATTTCGCAAATGGCGGCATTTCCTTTCCAGTTCAACGCCAAGACTCCTGCGGGAGGCAAAATCAATCTGACGGGGGACCTCGGGCCCATCGGAAATAATGACGGCAGCCACATTCCGTTCACGGGCACTTCCAAAGCGGAAAAGGTTCCCGCGGAGGACATTCAGAATTTGCTGGCAGTGCTGGGCTACGCGCTTCCTCAGGGGTCAAATCTGAAGGGTGGCACGATCAATTCCACGCTGACGCTGCGCGGCCCGCTGGAGCGCTTCGTCGCCGAAGGACCCGTGCAGTTGAGCGGTGTTACGCTGGCAGGATTCAGCCTGGCGTCGAAGCTCGCCGGCGCGCTAGGACAAGCCGGAACGCCCACTGGGAGCGATACTCTAATCAAAGTTGCCGAGGGTGGGTTGCGCTACGGCCCGCAAGGCGTGAACGCGAATAACCTGAACGTGGAGATTGCGTCCGTGGGGAGCGTTACAGGAGCGGGCACGGTAAGTCCTTCGAACGCGCTGAATTTCCGGCTCGTCGCGAAGCTTGACGGCGCGAGCCCTCTGGCGAAGTTCACGCAATTGCCAATTTTCAGCAAAGGCGGCGGAATTCCTTTTCGTGTGCAAGGGACGGCTTCCAATCCGCAAATCATGGCGGACGTTCCGGGTTTGAGCAAAACTCCTCTGAATCAGTTGAAGATGCCGCAAACGGGCAAGCTTGGCGGAATTATCGGCGGGCTGCTGAACAAGAAGAAAAACCCTCAGTAAAAACGCGCTCTGCTCGCTTCACGGGTTCGGGTGAAGATTATTTTGCGGCGCGCAGCCGCTGCACTACCGCAGCGATGAATTCTTCTTTGTTGTTGCGTATCTGGCGAATCAGCGGCTGATTGCCGACACGCTCGTGTTTTGCCGCCCAGAGCACCATTTCGGTTAGCACCGGCGCGAGGTCAATGCCTTTTTGGGTTAGCGAGTAGATCATTTTGCGGCCATCGTGCGCGTCCGGCTTCGCGCGGATGATCCCATTGCACTCGAGCCTCCGCAGGCGATCAGCTAAGATGTTCGTGGCGATTCCTTCCAGGGAGGCTTCGAGAAATTCCTTGTATGTATGCGAGCCGCGCAGCATCATATCCCGCAGGATAAGGAGCGACCAGCGGTCGCCGAGCATCTCGACGGAGGCATTCAGCGGGCATAGCGAGCGTCGAGCGGTCTTAGCTCCCCTCCTTTGCATAAAATCTACGCTAACATTTTTCACTTGCAATTCGCAAGTGAAATGATGTATCGTCTGCCACTCAGCCGGCCTTGGTGTTCATCACCAAATTTCCAGCTCCCAGTAATGGACTCGAAAGACGCATCAGCGAAAAGGAAGAGGAGAAAAGCAATGGAAACTAAACCCACGCATGAACAAGCTCAGCTTCAGTTGAAACTTTACGATTTGCGCCGCGAGCCGCGTCTGCGGCAAGCGCGTGATTGGTTTTTCAAGAACTACTTTGCGGACAGTTTGGATGAGGCCATGAAGGTCGCGCCCATGGGCAGCGAAGCCGGCACAAATTTCATGATGGTGGTCAGCTACTGGGATCAGGCTTGCGCCATGCTCAACTATGGCCTGCTCCATGAAGACTTGTTCTTCGAAACCAGCGGTGAATTTGTGGGCGTGTGGGAAAGGCTCAAGGCTGCCATTCCCGAAGCTCGCCAGCGTTTCATGAACAAGGAGTTTGCCGCGCATTTACAGAAAGCGGCGGAGCGCTTCGAAAGCTGGAGCGAGAAACGCTCACCGGGACAAATGGCAGCAATGCGGCAGATGATGAAGCAGATGCGTCCGCAGCAGACCAACGCAGCCAAGGCATAGCACAGCGGAGGGCTTGCGGAGCGCGGCAATGGAAGCATTTCGTCACGCAAGCCCATTTCGCTTCAGCTAGGACGGCCGCTAACATAGAAACTGATTCGCTGTCTTCGTGATGGATAAGCAAAATGGCAGATCGGAAGATTCTGACTAAACATCCGCAAGGAAAAAGCGGGAAAAACATCGACCGGCAAAAATATGAATCCGTGAGGAATGCTATCATCTCCGTTTTGGAAAAGAAGGAGCTGACTCATACGGAGCTATTTGGCGCGCTTGAGAAGAGACTGGGCAGGACGTTTTCGGGCAATGTGAGCTGGTATGGCGAGACGGTCAAACTGGACCTGGAGGCCCGAAAGCTCATTCAGCGGACGGCATCGAAACCTCAGAAGTACCGGCTGACGTAGCGGCGTCTGGACAAAGGAGACGAGCATGAGTAAGGCACGAGTTCTGGTGGGCACGCGCAAGGGCGCGTTCATTCTTACGGCTGATGGCAAACGCGAAAAATGGAACGTCGCCGGGCCGTTCTTTGCAGGATGGCCTGTCTATCATCTGAAGGGCTCTCCCGCGGATCCAAATCGCATCTACGTCTCGCAAACGAGCGATTGGTTCGGGCAGGTCATTCAGCGCTCGAATGATGGCGGAAAAACCTGGGAAGTGCCGGGCGGCGGAAAAGCGCCCGGTCCTGAGGATTTTGGCAAGCCGCCAGCGCCGAATAAGTTCGTCTATGACACATCTGCAGCAACCGGTAAGCCGCTCACGACGCATCAGTGGTACGACGGCACGCAGCACCCGTGGGAATTCAAGCGCGTGTGGCACCTTGAGCCGTCGCTGAGCGATCCGAATACCGTTTACGCGGGAATCGAGGATGCGGCGCTGTTCAAGTCCACGAATGGCGGCGAAAGCTGGCAGGAGCTCGCCGGCCTGCGCGGGCACGGCACCGGCCCGAAATGGCAGCCGGGCGCGGGCGGGATGTGCTTGCACACGGTTGTTCTCGATCCAAAGAATACGCAGCGGATTTACGTGGCGATTTCCGCGGCGGGCGCGTTTCGCAGCGATGACGGCGGGAAAAGCTGGAAACCGATCAACAAAGGCCTGAAGTCGAATTACATTCCCGACCCAAATGCGGAGGTCGGCCACTGCGTGCATCGCATCGCCATGCATAAGTCGCGGCCCAACACTCTTTTCATGCAAAAACACTGGGACGTGATGCGCACCGATGATGCAGGCGACAATTGGACGGAGATCAGCGGCAACTTGCCGACCGATTTCGGATTCGTAATTGATGTGCATGCGCACGAGCCGGAGACGGTTTACGTTGTGCCCATCAAGAGCGACGGCGAGCACTTTCCGCTCGATGGCAAGCTGCGCGTTTATCGCAGCCGCAAAGGCGGCAACGAATGGGAAGAGCTGGGCAAAGGCTTGCCGGACCGAGACTGTTACGTGGACGTACTGCGCGAAGCGATGTCTGTAGACTCACTCGATAAGTGCGGCGTGTATTTTGGCACGACCGGCGGGCAGGTCTACTGCTCGGCGGATGCAGGCGATACATGGAATGCTATCGTGCGCGACTTGCCCGCGGTGCTCTCGGTGGAAGCGCAAGTCATTCCATGATTACCGTAGTGCTGCCGCCGCATTTGAGGGCGCTGGCGCACGTCAGCGGTGACGTGGAGTTTGAGCTTGCAGGAAAGCCCACGATGCGGTCGCTGCTGGACGCGATCGAGGCCCGCTATCCCATGCTGCAGGGCACCATTCGCGACCATGCCACAAATGAACGCCGCGCCTATGTGCGTTTTTTCGCGTGCGAACAGGATCTGTCGCACCAGCCGCTGGACACGCCTCTTCCGGCCGCAGTTGTCTCGGGCGCGGAGCCATTTTTCATTATCGGCGCCATCGCCGGCGGCTAGTCTCGCGCGAATTGTTCGCTCCCAGGAAAGCCACAGTTCCTACGCGCCGAAGCTCATCCCTTCATCGCCAGATGGGCCATAGATGGATGGAACTTTGCCGCCCGCCTGCCGCAGATAGATAGTCAACTGCCCGCGATGATGAATCTGATCGAGCAGGTTCCACCAGATGGTCTCGGCCTGCTCCAATTCAATCGAGCCGCCGCGAGTGGTCACAGTGACTTTCTGGCTGAATTCCGTTTCCGGGCGGCGCATTTTATCGGAGGCATTGCGATGCGCCGCTTCATGAGCAGCGGCGATTTCTTCCATTTTCTCCGGTGGAGGCGGGCTGGGCGGAGCGTTGCGCAGGTCGTTTGCGCCGTCGAGGATTTTTTCGATGACGCGCTCGTCAATCACGCATTGCCACGCCAGATCGCGTATGGAACGCGAACGCTCGTGTGGTTTGAACCCGAGACTTTCAGGCGGAAACGCGTGCATGACTTTCTGCGTGGTTTTAGCCTCACGCTCCCAAATTCGCAGAAAAATTTCTTTAGCGTCCATTTCGATTCACCTCTCGCATCGGTCAGAACAGCGAATCGGCGGTACGTGTCACAATCCCTTCGAAGCTGAGATTATGGAACGAGCGCACCACAGCGTCAAATGGATGGCCAAAAACGGCGATTTCCTGTATATTAGGGGTTCGCGCACAATAGAGCTGGCCCCACCTGAGCGGGTCTGCACGGGAAAAATAACATGAGTCAAGCTTTGGACAAGGCGCAGAAGTCACAACTACGCACAGATTTTCCGGCATTCCGCCCGGGCGATACGGTTCGCGTCAACGTGAAGTTGCGCGAAATCGAAACCGGTGAAAAGGGCGGCGAGAAGGAAAAAGAGCGC
Source organism: Candidatus Acidiferrales bacterium (assembly GCA_036796475.1). Taxonomy (GTDB): domain Bacteria; phylum Acidobacteriota; class Terriglobia; order Acidiferrales; family UBA7541; genus DAHUXN01. Next base: position 8,800 of record DAIRCW010000066.1, read on the forward strand.
ATTCAGCCGTTTGAGGGCGTGGTCATCAAGCGGCGCGGGCACACCGCAGGCGCGAGCTTTACCGTTCGCCGCGTGAGTTTTGGCATCGGCGTCGAACGCATTTTCCCCCTGCATTCGCCGATGATTGCTTCGATTGAAATCGTGCAGCAAGGCAACGTGCGCCGCGCGAAGCTCTATTATCTTCGCGGGCTCAAGGGCAAATCCGCGCGCATCAAACGCGCCGCTCGCGTCGAGCAGCCTGTGGAGGCCAAGGCCGCGGAGTAGCTGCCTCGGGGGTTTGTAACGGCAAGCTGAATTGTTTCAACCCTTCTGTTCCCTAGAGAGTGTTGTCTCTTCGCTTTCGCGTCTCACCGAATTTCCACAGATTCTTAATTCTGTTAACGTGAATCGATGGAATTGCGGCGCCGGAGAATTTTGCTGTGATAGAATCCCGCGCGATGGCGCGGCTGTGCTGTACACGCTACGAACTGATGGCGCGCAAACAGGGATGGATGCGCATCTGCGGCCTCGACGAAGCCGGGCGCGGTTCGCTTTTCGGCCCCGTGGTTGCCGCTGCGGTGGTGCTCAATCCGCGCCGGCGCATTGTCGGCCTCGACGATTCCAAAAAGCTCACACCTGATCGCCGTGCGGAACTCGCTCCGCGGATTCGTGAACACGCTCTGGCATGGGCCGTCGCCGAGATCGATGCCAGCCGCATTGACGCGTGGAATATTCATCAGGCCAGCCGGCAGGCGACGATGGCGGCGCTCGCGAACATCCGCCCCGCGCCGGATTATCTTTTGCTCGATGCGTTCGGACTGCCGGACGTGCCGATCGAGCAAAAAGCCATCATTCACGGCGACGCGCGCTCCGTCTCCATCGCTGCCGCTTCCATTCTCGCAAAGGTGGAACGCGATCGGCTGATGGACGAATTCGATCAGCTCTACCCTCAATATGGACTGGCGAATAATCGCGGTTACGCCACTCCGGATCACCTCGAAGCGCTGCGCCGCTATGGCCCCACTCCGCTGCACCGCTTTTCGTACGCGCCGGTGCGCGAATGCAACTGCTGGTCCGTGAACGCAACGCAGGAGGCGCTTCCTCTCGCTGCGGACGAGCTTTCAAGTTCCGCCGTCTCATTGCCAGCGCCCGCGCAGTCCTGATATTCCGCGCGCGTCGCTGGCCCCCTGACGTCTCGTCGGTATTTGTCGTCCGATATCCTCCTCCGAAATTCAACGAAACGCGCAGCAACTGCGCACGTCTAACGATTTGAGTTACGAGGAATCGACGGTGGGGTGCGCCACCTGGATCGCCTCAAATTCGCAGACGAGTAGGGAAGATCTATGTTCTTGGCTAAGAAAATTTCAGGCGCACTCGCCGCGGCGGCAATTGCCTCGCTGGCAGTTGTTGGATCTTCCTCGCATGCCACAGCGAATCCGCACAATTACCGTGCAGCCGAACAGGCTAGCGCCGCGACTCGGTCCATCGGCACCGTTGAATCCATCACTGGCACCACAATCACTATGAAAACCGATGCAGGCGTGGAATCAAGCATCGCCGTGTCGGATTCCACGAAAATTCTGCGCATTGAGCCGGGGCAAAAAAACCTCTCCGGCGCCACGGCCATTCATCTCTCCGATTTGCAGGTCGGCGATCGTGTGCTTGTCTCGGGACAGCCATCCACGGACGGCAAGTCCCTGAATGCCTTGCGCATTGTGGTGATGAAAAAGACGGATCTCCAAGCAAAACAGCAGCAGGAGCGCGAAGCGTGGCAGCACGGCGTTGGAGGGTTGGTGAAGAGCACGGATCCTGCGACGGGAACGATCGTCATCGACGTCTCTTCGCTCGGTACGACCACTCCAGTCACGATTCACATCACGAAAGACACGGTTCTTCGCCGGTACGCCCCCGATTCAGTGAAATTCGATGAGGCGAAGCCCGCGCCACTCGAACAAATTCACTCAGGCGACCAATTGCGCGCGCGGGGAACGCGCAGCCCGGATGGAGCGCAGTTCGATGCGCAGGAAATTGTCTCCGGCTCGTTCCGCAACATCGCCGGCACAATTGCGGACATTGATGCCACGACGAACACGATTCGCGTGAATGATCTGATTGCTAAGAAAACGGTGCTCGTGAAGTTCACCTCCGATTCGGAAATTCGCCAGCTTCCCGAAATGATGGCCAGGTTTATCGCTGCGCGCCTGCATGGTGGACAACCGGGATTTTCGCGCGACGATCGTGGAGCGCAGCAACAAAATTCAACGGGAGCGTCTCCACAAGGCCAGCAGCAAAGATTTCAGCGCCGAGGCGGACCTGCTGGCGATTGGCAGCAAATGCTTACCCGCTTGCCTGCCGCCAAAATCAGCGATTTGCAAAAGGGCGAAGCCGTCATGCTGGTTTCGACAGAAGGCTCTACGTCAGGAGAGGTCACGGCCATCACCATGCTCGGAGGAGTTGAGCCGATTCTCGAGGCAGCGCCCAAGGGACAACAAGCGATGACGCTCTCTCCATGGAGCCTGAGCGGGCCGAGCGAGGGAGACAGCAACTAAGAACGGATTTCGCACTCCGCGCAAGGAATCCGGGAACTTTTTTTACGAAAATGCGGAATAGGTAGACGGGAGCCGTGTACGTACATGAGGATTCGCCAGACCATCATCCTATTTGTTTTCCTTTTTGCTGCGAGTATTGCGGTTGCGCAGAGCAACACGGGAACTCTGCGCGGGCGCGTGACGGATCCATCCGGTGCGGTTGTTGTTGGAGCGCAGGTTTACATTACGCCCGCTGGCGGCCAGCCCATTACCGCGGTCACCAATCGCGAAGGAGTTTTCGAAGTCCGCGGACTCGCTGCTGGCAAATACAAAATTCAGGCCACGGCCAATGGCTTTGCTCTCCTAGAGAAAGATAATGTCGAAGTCAAAGCCGGGCAGATTAAAGAAGCGGATCTCGAACTTGTCATTGAGGCCAAGCAGCAAGTTCAGGTGAACGCGTCCGCGCCGACGCTGGACGTCAATCCAGCAAACAACGCGGGCGCGATTGATCTAAAAGGCAAAGACCTCGACGCGCTCCCTGATGATCCCGACGAGCTCTCGCAGGACTTGCAAGCTCTTGCGGGGCCTGCCGCTGGGCCAAACGGCGGACAGATGTACATTGACGGTTTCACCGCCGGACAATTGCCGCCCAAATCTGCAATCCGCGAGATTCGCATCAACTCCAATCCGTTTTCGACGGAATACGACAAGCTTGGATACGCGCGCATCGAAATCTTCACGAAAGCCGGAACGGACAAATTCCATGGCTCCGGGATGGTGCAGGGCAACGACTCCGCTTTCAATTCCCGCAACCCGTTTGCCACGAGCGAGCCGCCGTACCATTCAGTGATGTTCAACGGCACGTTGAGTGGGCCTCTGAGCAAGAAGGCCTCGTTTTTTGTGAGCGGATTCCGCCGAAACATTAACAACGTCACCGTGCTGAACACCTGCGTTCTCAGCAACGATACCAATCCCCAGCTATTTGGAGCCACGCATCAAACCGGCGCCACGCCGCGCGCGGCCACTACAACGGATTTGTGCAGCAATCAAACCATCAGTGGCATTGTCCCATTCACCGCGTCCGTGCCCAGCCCTCGCAACATGTACAACATTGGCCCGCGCGTGGACTACCAGCTGACAAAAAACAATACTCTCACCGGACGCTATCAGTACTGGCGCAACGGCACAAACGATGAATTGGGCGGCGCGCTCGATGTGCCCACGCAGGCCATGGATACACTGAATACCGAGCAAACGCTGCAGATTTCCGATTCGCAGATCATTGGCAATTCCATCGTTAATGATTCCCGCTTTCAGTATCTTCACGAGTCGAGCAGCGAAATTCCGTTCAGCAATCTGCCTACTGTGGACGTTCTCGGCGCGTTCAATGCGGGCGGCAATAATTCGCAGAAGGTCCTGGACACTACCGAGCATTACGAATTTCAGAACAACACCGCCCTCGAGCACGGCAAGCACTCTCTGAATTTCGGCCTGCGCGTGCGGCGCGTCAACGACGACAGCAGCGCCACTTCGAACTTCGCAGGGCGCTTCAGTTTCAAATCGCTGGCCTCCTACCAAATTACCGAACAAAACATCCTCAATGGACAGCCGGCGAACGCCTGTCAAGGTCCCAACGGAACGAACTGCGGAGGCGCCAACCAGTTCTCCATCACCATTGGCTCGCCTCAGACTTCCGTCGCCTGGACCGATGCCGCCTTTTACATTCAGGACGATTGGCGCATTCGCCCGAATATCACCATCAGCCCGGGACTGCGCTTCGAAACGCAATCCGCAATCAATGACCATGCCGACTGGGCTCCGCGACTTGCGTTTGCATGGGGAATTGGCGGCGGCAAGACTGGCCATCCGAGCACTGTGCTCCGCGCCGGAACTGGCATTTTCTACGATCGCTTCGAGGAAAGTGAGCTGGCGCAGGTAGCGCGGTTGAATGGAGTCACCCAACAGCAATACGTCCTGCAGCCTCCACCCCCTCCTCAGCCTCCGCCCCCTGGAGGTTCTCCTGGCATCTCGTGCTTTTTTGCAACCGCGCTGCCGCAACCAGTCACGCTGGCGGAGGTTCAGGCGCAATGCCCGGGCGGTTCTCTGCTCTCGACCGTTTACCGCCTTCAGCGGAATCTTCGCGCTCCGGGGATGCTCCAGACGGCTGTCACCGTGGAACGGCAAGTCAGCAAAATCGCAACGGTTTCTGTGAGCTATATCAACTCGCGCGGGTGGGATCAGCTGTTGACCAACAACATCAATACACCTCTTCCGGGAACGTTTAATTCCACGCCGGTCTATCCTTTCGGCAATCCAGGAAACATTTATGAATTTCAATCGGAGGGCGTCTACCGTCAGAATCAGCTTTTCGCAACGGCCCGTGTGAATGCAGGGCAGAACCTCTCGCTTTTCGGCTATTACGCGCTGAATTACGCCAACGCAGACACAGATGGCGCGAACAGCTTCCCTTCGAATCCGTTCAATATTTCTGAAGATTACGGCCGCGCCGGTTTCGACACGCGCCATCGCGTGTTCTTCGGCGGCACGGTGGGCGCGCCGTTCGGCTTGCGCTTCAGTCCTTTCATGGTCCTCAGCTCCGGCAGGCCATACAACATTACGATTTCGCAGGACTTGATTGGCAGTTCGCAATTCAATCAGCGGCCCACATTTGCGAGCGCGCTTTCGGATCCCGCAAATGTGGTGGTCACGTCGCTGGGTGCCTTCGATACGGTCCCGC
>DAIRCW010000067.1:0-14043 GCA_036796475.1 Candidatus Acidiferrales bacterium
CGGCGCCGGTTCCGGGTCGCGGGCTACGAAACGCAAATCTGCTATGCAGACTGAGGGCTGCGTTGGCTCGATCTAACCGATGGTTTTCAACCACCTGTTTGGAGCAAGGCTGATGACCCTGTGGGCACACCTTCAAGGGCCGCCCATGCTCACAGAGCAAGCGCGAATCCCGCAGAGGAACAGAGAAAAGTTGCAGACCTTCGCAAGATCACGAAGGTCTGCGCTACAAAAGCAAACGGCGTGAGGACTACGGACGTGCTAGGAAATGGATTCCTTGGCATCGTTGTAGACTTCGCGGGCGCGGCCGGTGAAGTCCTGAGCTTTGTCGGAAATTTGCTCCGCTGCATTTTGTGCGCGCTCCACCCATTTGGAACCTTCTTCGGCAGCGCGTTCGACACCACGCCGCACGGCGCGCGACAAATAGGCGCGAGCATCCTCGCCTGTTTCCGGCGCGAGAAGCAATCCGAGCACTGCGCCTGCTGTTACGCCCAAAGAAAATACTCCTAGCTTTGACAATCCTGACATGTGTGCCTCCTGTTCTGTTTGACCAATGAATCTCTTTCCTTCAAGGCTGGCGCGAGATGTTGCGGACACTTTGCGTGGCGCCATCCGGACGGAGAGCTGTGGCTGAGGCAGGCGCGCTCCGCGGCTTTCCGCCGAGGAAATGCAGCTTCCTTGCGACGGAGATCCGTCGCGCCGCAAATGCACTTCCTCGGTATGACCATGCGGCGCCGAATGCGATCGGGTGGCGCAACACCGGCGAAACGCCTCATGCTCTCCTCCATCGAGGGGAAGCATTAACGGTTACCTGCACGGGCCCGGCGCGCCCTCCGTTTGTCCGCGTCGGGATCCGCTCCTCGCCGCGCGCGTTCCTGATCTACCTCCGACCGCTCGAGGCCGGCGTGTTGCGGGCCCGGGCGCTCCACGTCCGCGTCCACGTTGCGCTTCGATGTAGGCTGGGCGGTTGGTTCCTCGCCGCTGCGGGAAATGTCGTCCGCGCCAGTCTCCGCGAGAATTTCGCGCGCGCGCTGCACTTGTCCGCGAGTGCCACAGTGGACGGCCAACAAAATTCCACCGCGCTGCATGCGGCCTTCGTATTTTTTCGCCTCAAATTCGGGCATGCCCATTCCGATGAGCGCGCCAGTGAATCCCCCGACCACTCCGCCTGCGCCGATTCCTGCGAGCGCGGCGACGAGCGGGCCGGCAGCAAGCAGCGGGCCGATTCCCGGGATGGCCAGCGCGCCAATGCCAGCGAGCACTCCCAGCGCGCCGCCAATCACGGCGCCAGTGCTTGCGCCGGCGGTTGCGCCTTCCGGGGCTTTCGTATTTTTTACAGTGCCAATTTCCGTGACGCGGTCGCTGCGCACCGCCGCGGGATTTTCGTACGCATCGGTGTCACTCGGCTGGTAAATGCTCGAGGCAGTTGCCGTCTCGACAAGCGTCGGCTTGCCGAGATTTTCCGGAAGGAGCACCGAGATGTCTCCCGGCGCGAATCCGCCGTGCAACAGCGCGTCCATGGCGTCTTCTGCGCCTTCGCGCGTGGAATAAATTCCAAATACCGCGGTCTTCACTTTGCGTTCGGGCATTGCGTTCTCCTTTGGCGCATGAATTGTGAATCGTTGCTGCCCAAAGCTGCAGCGCCTGCGCTCAACTTTTGCGAGCGCAGGTGCTTTTGTTGAGCCAGTGTGAAGTGGAGGAAGCTTTCCGGTGCTGAATTGCGGCTGGCCCGTGCTTCCGCGATCCTGCGGCCACACTAAACGCAGGTGTGCGTCGGGTCTATCGGACGAAGGCCCTACTGCTCGAATTGTAAGCTGAGGGTCAGGGGGATTCTGGGGGACGAGCGCGCAGAAAAGCCCCAGGCATGAAGACCTGAGCTACATTCTTGCGCCGCGCGCAAGTTTGCGTTTCGCCCGGCGATGGGCAACCAGGAAGCGAGCTACGTTTTTGCCGTGGAGGCTTCGGCGATGGTCTTGCGGTAATCCGCGGTGAACTTGTCGATACCTTTGTCGGTCAGGTCATGGTGCAAATCGAATTTTTCCCACGGCTCCGAGAGGTCGAGCTCTTCGTACGGAATCGGAGTGCCCTTCGATTCGTAATGGAAATTCGCGTCGGGGAGCGGCGCGGCGCGATCGGCCCACGCGGTGAGAATTTTTCCCGGCACGGTGGCGAGATCAGAATCGAGCTGAATGGCGTAGAGCAGATGTTCGACGCTGCGAATGCTGGCAGAGAGAATGAGCAAATGGCCATCGCCTTTATCGAGCATGCGGCGTGCATTTTTGATGAGGTCCATGCCGTTTTGGCCGATGTCGTCGAGTCGTCCAACAAATGGGGAAACGTAGGCGGGTTCGCGCGTGCCTTGGGTGGCGCCGTAGACGGCGGCGACCTGCTGCTGCGAAAAGCAGAGCGTCAAATTCACGCGAAGGCCCTGTTTCACGGACATTTGCGCGGCGCGCAAGCCCTCTGTGGTGCACGGATATTTGATGTAGGCGTTGGGAATCCACGAAAACATTTCTTTGCCTTGCGCGAACATTTGGTCGGCTTTCGTCGAGCGATCGGAGAAAACTTCAATGGAAACGCCGGCGCTGCCTACCAGCGGCGAAATTTCGCGGACAATCTTGCGGTACTCGTCCAATTGCTCTTTTTCGGAGAGGCGATGGCCGCTGGCGATCAGTTTCTTGATTTCGGGATTGTTGGCGATGAGCGTGGGATTCGTGGTTTGGCCGTCGACAAAGCCGAGGCGGCCTTTGATTTGTCGTGTTTCCTGCGGATCGCCGCCGTCTACCAGCAAGCGTGTTCTCGGGCGATTCATGTTGGCCTCCTCGCGCGGCGCATTGTCACGCGCAGTGTTTGGCGTGATGTTCTCCTTTTAGCTTACGCCTGCGCAGGGTCATCCGCCAATGGCTGAGCGGCTTGGCGCATCAACGTCGAAGCCTGTTAAGGAATCGGCGCGGCTTTCTTCCATCACTCCGGACATTGCTGCGCGTATTTTTTCGCGGATCGGATACTAACGCCGCTGGTTTATCGCGCACACGCTCCGGTGGTGACGATTCCGCGCACGGTCTTCAGCTCATAGGTGAAGTACGGCACACCTTCGCGGAATGTTTGCGGATCGCTGCTGGCGCAGTGCCCCGGGCTTTGCGTGGAGCACAACGGGCTTGGCAGGTGGTCGTCGGTGTAAGCGATATTAGCGCGATGCTGCGGATCAAGCGCGACCTGGAAAAAATCTGCGAGGCTGCGGCTGTCGCCATTGCTGCATCCCGTGCCATTGGTGCAGACGGTGCCAGAATGAACGACATGATCGCTGGCCGCGCGCTGCACGAATTTCGGCGTAGCATCGTGGCCGTCAACCGTTTCCGCGGCGTAGACGTTCCACTGCGCCCAGCAGTCGATTGTTCCGTCAGCGCACGTCGCCTGCATAGCCGCAACGTCATTCGAATTTCCCGCCAGGCTGGCGCCGAGCCAGGTGACAACAACGTGGCCGTTGGCGTCCGCCGCCACCCAGGGAAACACGTTCGCTTTGCCAACAGTTGTCCCGCTGTTTACGCGAACCGGCGCGGTCCAAGTGGCACCCTCATTTGCCGATGAGGCCATGAAGATATTCGAATTGTCCGACCAAGCGGCGTAGATGTAGCCGAAATTGTCGACCGCCAGCGCGGAGAAAATGTTATTCGCTCCATGGATCGCCGCGAGCGAGCCTTGCGGGCTGGTGAAGACTTTGTAATCGGTAAAAGTAAACGTGCTCTCGTTCAGTTTCGCATCCTTGGAGACGCCTACGTAGACGGTGCGCTGCGGGCCCGTATTGGTGTTCTCGGTGGCGTTGTCAGGCGCAGTGAAGAGAACGTACAAGTTTCCGCCGCTGGGGCAGGAGCTATGGTCCACTTTGATTTGCGCGGCAGTGTTCCCTGTGTCGGTGGGAGCAACACTTCCCGCTGCCGGTAGAGTGTTGGCATCAATGCCCTCGCCAGCGCCGGCGGCATAAGTGAATCCGCCGTCACTGGAGCGCTGCACGTTGATATTGAATGTGGCCAGATCGTGATAGTTGACGAAAACGGTGAGCGGATAGGCGAGCGCGTCGTTCCACATACGGTCATTGCCGGGAATGAGCGAGGCCACTACGTTTGGCGGAGTGATGAAATTATCGGCGCGGTCCGGCGAGCGGGTGGAAGTAACGCCCGGGACGAGCGTGAGGCTGGTGATCGCCACATTGGGAATCGCGGAATTGTTGGGATCGGGAGCGTTCACAGCGATATCGGCGTCGCCGCCGCCGGGAGCAACACCGAAGTCTGTTGTGCTGCCCACGTTGTTCGCGCAGCCGCCTCCCGAAAGTCCAAAGATGCCGCAGTTGTCCGGCTGGCCTTCGTACTTGAACGGGAGCGTGCCATTTTTGTTAGGCGCGCCGTCAATGGAGGCATCCCAGCGCCACATATCAATTCCGCCGGGGACGCCGCGAATGGAGGCGACATAAACCGTCCCTTGTGAATCGACTCGGTCGCTTGGCTCTCCGCCGCCAACGATGAACGCAAAGGTGTCCGCGCTGTTTCCTACGGGCGCAAGCTGCGGAAGGCACAAGCTCTGATTGGGGCTGTAGCCGTTTCCTCCCGTGCCCACAAATGCCGGTATAGCTTCCGCACCGCCGCCCGCGCCGGTCTGGCTCGGACAGGCGTGTTCGTTTGCCGGATCTGGGAACGCGCTCTGTGCGCTGACGCGTGCTTCGTTTCTAAATCCGATTTGGAAGGCAAATGCTATGGCGACAGCAAGCACACCAGCAGCGAACAGGGCCCGGATCGGTTTCCGCATGGGAATTTGCTCCTTTTGTTTTCGGGGGCTGGAGGGGTGAGTTGAAAATCATCCGAATTGCACGGACGCCTGGCGCAGGGCACGCCGCCTGTACGCGATCGTTGCAGCGCAAGTTTCAGTCGTTCCGCTGCATTCGCATCGCGTTCTGCGCCGCTGTCTGCGGCAACCATGCTATAGCGGTAGGCGAGAGCGCCGCCTATCGGGTGAGTACCGCAAATTGTTCCGGTGGGAAATCCGACAAAAAGCCAGGCATATCCTCAGGCATCGACGAGTTGGACCGTCTCGCCACGGTGAGTAGACTTAAAATTCATTCGCTTTGAATAAGGTCAAGCTGACATCTCATTCATAACGCAGGGCGACGATGGGGTCGACGCGCGTGGCGCGGCGCGCGGGAATCCAGCAGGCCGCGAAGGCCACAATTCCGAGGAGCACGGCGACGGCGACAATCGTGAGCGGGTCGTTCGCGTGCACGTCAAACAAGAACGAGTTCAGATAGCGCATTAAGCCGAGGGATGCGCCGATTCCGATGAGGGCGCCGATGGCCGCGAGCGCGAGGCCTTCGCGGACGATCATGCGCAGCACATCGCGCGCCTGCGCTCCGAGAGCTATGCGAATTCCGATTTCACGCGTGCGCCGCGAAACTTCGTAAGAAAGTAGCCCGTAGAGTCCGATGCAGGCAAGCGCCAGCGCCAACGCGCCGAAAAATCCGGAGAGGCGCGCGATCAGGCGTTCCTCGAAAAGCAAACGGTCAATTTGCTGCGATTCCGTGGTTACGTTCATGAGCGGAAGATTGGTGTTCAGATGGGCCATTACATCGCGAACCGCGGGCAGCAGCGCGCGCGGGTCCGCCGCGGTGCGCACTTCGAAGGCGGCGCGCGAGGCGCGCTGCGGCGTGTACATCATGGGCTCGATGCCCCGGCGCAGGTTGTTGTATTTGGTATCGCGCACCACGCCCACGATCTCGTAGCCGGGCGTTGCGGGGCCAAACTGGCTGGCTGGCGCCTCGCCGAAGCGTTTGCCGAGCGGATTTTCCTTGCCCAGGAAATTTTGGACGAAGGCCTGGTTCACAATCACAGGCGTAGGCGCGGAGGAAGGCTGGAGCGGGTCCAGCGGCGCGATTGTAAAATCCGTCGAGTTGAATGTGCGGCCCAGGGACAACGGAATTTGCATTGTGGAAAAGAAATTCGGGCCGACTTGAAGAACGTCCGCCTGAGAAAGCTGATTTTGCGGGGTTCCCGGCCAATGGAACATGGTAGCCATTAAGCCTCCGCTCAAGAGCGGCATCATCGAATAGCTCACCGAGGTTACGCCCGGTGTCGCATTAAGCCGGCCTAGCAAATCGCGGTAAAGACTGTCGATTTCCGCAGGTTTGTATCCCGCAAGGGACGGGTCAATGGTGAAGAGCACGAGATTGTGCGAATCGAATCCCACATCCACGTTGCGCAAATTTCGCAGCGTACGCACCAACAATCCCGCGCCCACAAGCACGACGACGGCCAGAGTCACCTGAAGAACTACGAGAGCGTTGCCGGCGCTGAGCCACTTTCCAAACGTTTTTCCGCCTGTACGCGCTATGGCAAATGCTCCCGCCTCACCCTCCTTGAGCGCAGGCGTCAAATCCAAGCGGACGCCGCGGAGCGCAGGCGCCATGCCGAACACGATTCCCGTGAGCACAGAGACTGCTACTGTGAACAGCAGCACACGCGTGTCGATGGACGCAGCGAATCCGAGCGGGCGCACCTGATTATTCGAGACGAAGGACACAATGGCGTGCGCGCCCCAGTAGGCGAAAACAATTCCGAGAATGCCGCCGAGCATGGAGAGCAGCACACTCTCGGTGAGTAACTGCCGCACGATTCTCGAACGCCCCGCTCCCAAGGCGAGACGGACGGCGATTTCCTTTTGACGTGCTGCCGCCCGCGCCAGCATCAGCCCGGCAACGTTGGCGCACGCAATCAGCAAAATAATTCCCACTGCGAGCATCAGTACGTACAGAGGATTCGAATAGCGCGTGCTGGCGCCCGTGAGGCCGCTCTGCGCGGGCAAGAGCGTGATGGCGGGAGCGTCCGAGGGCACAGAAATAGTTTTTTGGTCAGGATTCGGCATTTCAATCGGAGCGGTGCTGAAATTCATCTTCCCGCTGACCGGCATGTTCCCTTTTTGCGGAGCCGCAGAGCTTGCGGGTGCATTTGCGTGCTGCGGTGAGCCCAGCGGCAGATTCTGCGCAGACTGAATGGGCGCATTTGCTGGTGCGCGAGGACCTCCGCTGGGTGGAGCATTCGCGGCTGGGCCGCTGCCCGCTATCGTCATACTCATCATTCTGCCGCCCGTTGGACGGCCGTGGGGGGCCGGACCGCCGGAACCACCGTTGAACATTTCTACCTGGCCGTGCCGCACTTCGTTGCTGAAAATGCCGCTTACGGCGGCCTGCGCTTTGGCCGATGGCATTTCCGGCTTCAGGCGGGCGATGATGGTGAGCCACCAAAATGCTGCGTCAGTTTCTCGGTTTTGCCACCGAAACGGGCCGTTATTGCCGATGCGCTCACCGTCAGCCATTGGCACCCAGACGTCGAAGCTGTCGCCGGGAGCAAGTCCGGTGAAGCGCTGCTCAGCGACGCCGATAATCGTGAACGCGACGTTATTCAACTCGATGGTGCGGCCAATCGCGTCGCGCGCGCCGCCGAATGCTGTCTGCCAGTAAGCGTAGTTGAGAACCACGACGGGCGCGGCACCGGACACGTCGTCGCGCGTATCAAACAGCCGCCCCGTCGCGGCCTTCAATCCAAGCGTGCGAAAAAAGCTTCCAGACACGTACTGGCCGCTGATCATGGTGGCCGCGCCGTTGCCCGTGAGACTCAGCTGGCCGGCATTCGAAAATGCTGCCGCATCTGTGAACACGCCGGCTTTCTCGATATGGCGAAAAAATGGCTCCGAGAACGCGCACCCATAGGGATTACCGGACTGTCCCATCATGGCGCCGCCCATGTTTTCCCGGCATTCCCCGTCGAACATATAGGCATGCACCTGGGGCTCGCGATGCGCGGTCCACTGCAGCGTCACAAGTTTCGAAGGATTCTCGACGGGCAGGGAGCGCAGCAACACTGCGTTCACAAGACTGAAGATCGCGGTGTTGGCGCCAATGCCGAGAGCGAGCGTGAGAATGGCGACGGCGGTGAATCCCGGTGACTTGGCCAGCATGCGCAGGCCGTAGCGAACGTCCTGCCAGATGCCGCCGAGAAATTTTCGTTTGGGCTGTTCACCGAGCATGATGGGTGCTCCTTTCGCGGCTCTTTTCAGCGTGCGCAAATTGCGTTCGAGCAAATCGCCTTCGCTGAACTCGTCCATCGCTTTGCGGTAGGCGATGCTTTCCGGTTCGCCGGTGGCTAGCAATTCGCGGTAGCGGTCGTCCAGGTGCTGCGACATCTCTTCGAGGATTTCATCGGCACGCTTCGGCACAGGCTGCACGCTGGCCAGCCGCCCGAGGATTTCGCGCTTCCAGTCAGGCATTTTCCACCTCTGGCGCGGGCTGGGTGACGCGGTTCACGCTCGCAACAAACTCCCGCCAGTTGCGGCGCTGCCTCTCAAGGACTTTACGCCCGCGACGCGTCAGCCGGTAATAACGCCGGCGGCGCTGGCCAGACTTCTCGACCCAGCGCCCTTGCAGCCAGCCGCGCTCTTCCAGGCGATAGAGCAAAGGATAGAGCGAAGCGACGTGGAAGTGCAGCGTGCCGCGCGAGCGCTGCTCGATGAGTTTGCTGATTTCGTAGCCATGGCGAGGACGCGCTTCGAGCAGCGAAAGAATCAGCAGCTCGGCGCTGCCCTTCTTCCATTCGATTGTGGAGGCAGTGGCGTCCATATATGGAGGCGCTACATATTAGGACCGCGCTCGGTTGCCGGTCAACACTTTTTACTTACGGAGGCCATGCGTTGTGTCGGCCGTCACAGACTGCGGATTGCAACGAGGGTCTAATGCAAAACAGAATCCGGCGGATTTGTCTGGGAGGAGCAGATGGACAAAGCTATCGAAAGCAAGATTCACACGCTCTTGGAGCAGCATCGCACCATGACCATTGCCACGCTCAGGCCGGATGGCTGGCCGCAAGCCACGACCGTTGGATACGCGAATGACGGACTTACACTCTACTTCCTCTGCGGTCCCGACAGCCAGAAAGCGGCGAACCTGGCCCGAGACAATCGCGTATCGCTGACCATAGACGACGACACGCCACAGGTGATGGAGATCACCGGATTGTCCATGGCCGCGCGCGCCGAGCGTGTAGTGGACACCGCCGAGGCGGAGAAGGCTTTGCGCCTGCTGATGCAGCGGTATCCGGAGCAAAAATCGTCGCCGGCGCAAATGCCGAAGCCGTCGGACGTGGCGGTGTTTCGCCTACGGCCCAAAGTGATCTCGGTGCTCGACTACACGCAGGGCTTTGGGCATACGGACCTCGTCGCCATTGCCGCCTGAACCCGGCTAGACGTTCCTCAGCGAGACGCCAGTTGACAATGTAGCTGCATGGAGCTACATTATAGACATGAAAAGCGTTGGCCTGCGTGAACTGAAGAACCGCTTGAGCGAATTCGTGCGCGAGGTGCGTTCGGGCGAGGCCGTGCTGGTCACCGACCGCGGCGAAGTCGTTGCAGAGTTGATTCCGCCTGGAGCGGGCACGCGCGACCCGGCAATTCCGCCCGCGGTGGCGGCTCTTGTCAAAAGCGGAGAGGTCACCCTCGGAACCACGAATGACCGCAGCGCTTATCCGAAACTGCGCCGTCTTCTGAAGCACAGCCAATCGATGGAACTTCTCGACGCTGAGCGCGGCGCGCGTTGAATCTTTACGCGGAATCCAGCGCCGTGCTGGCATGGCTGCTCGGCGAACCTTCCGGGAACGCCGTGCGCGATGCACTGCGGCGCGCGGAGCTCGTAGCGGCTTCGGATCTCACACTGGTTGAGTGCGATCGCGTCCTTATTCGCGCCGTCACAACGGGCGAAATAGACGAGGCTGCAGCTGCGGACCGGCGCGCACTTCTAAATTCTGCTGCGGGCCACTGGCAATTATGGCGAGTAAGCTTGGAGATTACAGAAAGGGCCAGGCGTCCCTTCCCCACTGAACCGATAAGAACGCTCGACGCAATTCATCTGGCTTCGGCGCTCGCGGCAAAGTCCGTGATTCCAGGGGTGCAGGTTCTCAGTCTGGATGAACGAATTCGGCGCGCGGCAAAGAATCTGGGATTTAGCCTTCAACCAGAGCGTGTTGAGACTCTCTAACTTCTGTTGCTAGTTCACCACATTTTTTTGCCGGGTTCGAGCAGGCAGATGCCGACATGGCAGGCTTCCGGCGTGCCGATTTGGCCCATCCAGACGACGCGGAATTTGGCTTTCTTCCAGCGGCGCTTCACGACGACCACTTCGCCGGGACCGCGAAGACAACAGGGACCGTCCACGCGCGCGCCGGTTGCGCTGATGTTGATGGTCTGCACGCTCTGCTTGAACGGATTGCCGTTGGTGTCGATTCCTTCTACGGAAATGCGAATCTGCTTCGGAAGGCGCGGCTCTTTTTGCTTTTTGCGCGCGGGCCTGCCGGCGGAAACGTCGGAGACGGCTGCCTGGGCCATGATGCACCTCTGAAGGACGCGAATGATTCACTGTGACTGCAATGTTTGCATGATGGAATGGGTGCAACGTGACGTCAACGGTACTGAAGTTTGGCGTTGCGGAATGGTTACCGCGAAACAGTGGATGGCACTCAGGATTAGTGACAGGGAAAGACATTATTCGCGCGCGCACCGAGGAAAGGAAAAGCGAGTCGGAAAGACACTTCAGTGGAACACGGGCCGCGTCCCTTCACTGTTTCTTCAGTGCGGCGGGCCAATTAGCGATCAATGTGATGGGCCTGCCGGACTGGCCTTCGTCATAGGCAACCACGAAGCGCTGGCCGTCCGCGGACACGTCGAATAGGTTCGCCGTAAACAAACCGAAATAAGGACGAGTCTGAAACAGCGTCTTAATCGCGCCAACCTCGAAGCTCGACCCATTCGCTTTCACTTGCGCGGCCATGATTTTGTTGTCTGAAGAAATGTAAAGCAATTCCTTTCCATCGCGCCTCCATTGCGGCGAGCGTCCGCCACCGCTTGAAACCTGCCACTTGCCGCCCGGCCCCGGGAAAGGCGTGACGTAAACTTCCTGCCCGCCCGATTCGCTCGAAACATAGGCCAGCCATTTCCCATCTGGTGAAAACTTGGCAACGGGCTGCAGAGAAGACAGGCTGGGCTGCTGGCCCAAGCTCAGTGTGGTTTGCTTGCCGCCGCCTTGGAGTGGGAGAACACGAATCATCGAACCCACTGAAGGCGCATCCACAAACAAGAGGAACTTGCCATCCGGCGACCAATCCACTGGATACAATTGCTCCGCCGACAGAGGAAACAGCGCCTTTTCACTGCCAGAGCCATCTGCTGCTTTCTCGAAAATGCCGAACTTGCCGTCGCGTATGACCGTATAAGCAATGTAACGCCCATCGGGCGACCACACCGGCGACTCATGTCCTGAACCGAATGTGAACCTCGTTTTCAGCCCGCGCTCCATGTCATACAGCCAAATATCCGTGGCGTCGGATATGAGCACAAAAGCGAGCCGTTTTCCGTCGGGAGAAATATGCGGGTCGTCATAGCCGCCGGCGACCGACACGTCACTAGTTTGCTTCCCGCTGTGGTCATACCACATCAGCCGCCGGCCAGCCTCGGTGGCTCCAAGGTAAGTGAGTATTCCATTTTGCGATGCGGAAAAACTGCCTTGCACGCGCGTGGCGACCCCCTCAACTTGGTCCGCAACCGGCGTTGCATCTCCGCTGAGCTCAAGGCTGTTGGTGTTAAACGGCTGGGCCATCAGCGTATTCTGCTGAAGGAAAAGCAGGTAACCGGAAGCATAAATGGCGTTGGAAGCGCTGCGGAAAAGAAACTTTCTTTGCGGCGAATCGAGCGAACCCACGAAAATGGAGTTCGTCGGGCTGGTAGAAGGCGTGAACGGATTGCCCGCCAGATAGAGAAAGTGCCGGCCGTCCGGCAGGAACCACGGCCAGCGGTGCGAGGATTCATTGCTGGCGCGGTCGAGCGTGGTCACGGGAGTGGCGGCCCCGCCGGAGTCGGAAATTTTGTAAAGGGGAGTGCTGAAGAATGGGCTGAAAATGATCGTGCCATTCGAGCTCCACGTTCCGCCGCGTCCTCCGGGAGCATCGGCGAGCGTAAATGAAGGCCCTCCGGTCGCCTCGATCTTCTTCATTTTTCCATCGGCGAAAAATCCGATGAAGCGGCTGTCCGGCGACCAAAAGGGCAGAACCGCTCCGTCCGTGCCCTCGAGCGGCTGAGCTTGCAGCGAATCGAGCGACCGCACCCACAGCACGGCTTTCCCTTCCTTTGTGGAAGCAACGTACGCCACTCGCGTACCATCCGGCGAAATGGCGAATCCGCCCGTCCCGCCGTTGTAACTGGTTAAGTCGGAATCCGGCGCCATCTTGAGATAAGCGCGAATCACCTGCGGCTGAGCGGGGGCGCGCCGAACGTATAAGACGCCCAGCACAATGGCCGCGAGAGTCGCCACCATTACGACCGCCGCCAAAGTCAGCTCGCGATATTTTCGCTTCGCGGCCACCGGCGCGGGAACGCCGGCCTGCGAGCCGCCTTCCGCAATCCATTGAAGCTGCAGCTTCAGATCGTGCGCGGTTTGCCAGCGCTCGTCGGCATCTTTCGCCAGGCAGGTTTTTACAACACGTTCGAGCGCAGGCGGCGCCATTGGCTGCAGACTGGTAATTGCCGCGGGCGTCGCACCCAAAATCGCGGCGATCAGGCTGGCCTGGCTCTTGCCTTCGAATGCTCTCTTGCCGGTGGCCATTTCGTACAGCACAGCACCAAACGAGAAAATGTCGCTGCGCTCGTCCGCTTCCCTTCCCTCGAGTTGCTCTGGTGACATGTATTGAAACGTGCCGACGATTGTTCCCTCGGCTGTCAGCGGCTTACCGCTGGTGAGCGTGGCGGCCAAGTCGGAACTCAAACTGTTGCTTTGCGGTTTCGCGAGGCCAAAATCCAACAGCTTGGCCCCGGCCTTCGTCAGCATGATGTTGCCCGGCTTCAGATCGCGGTGAACGATGCCGCGGCGGTGCGCTTTTTCCAGCCCGTCGGCAATTTCGATGGCGCGCTGGAGAAGTTCGTCAGTCGGAAGCGGGCCTTTTTGCAGACGCTGAGCCAGCGTCTCGCCTTCCAAATATTCCATCACCAGATAATCTGTGCCGTTGTGCTGGCCGACATCATAGAGCGTGCAGATGTGCGCGTGATTCAGAGCGGAGACAGCGCGCGCTTCGCGTTCGAGACGCTGCCGTTGTTCAGGATTTCCGGCGAGATGCGCGGGGAGAACCTTGATGGCAACGGTGCGCTCCAGGCGGGTATCGCGTGCGCGATAGACTTCGCCCATACCACCCACACCCGCTGCGGCTTGAATTTCATAGGGACCTAGTTTGGTGCCAGGGGAGAGCGCCATTTGGCGCGCATTATATATCAGAAGCCGCGAAACGAAGTTACGCAGCGTCGCGCGTTGAGTGGATGAGCTCCAGTAGAAGCCTTCGCGCGCAATTCCCCTTTACGCTGCAACGCTCGAAATCAACCGCGCGAGTTCATCGCTGGTGCTGTTGCCGACGAGCTGCCGTTCGCCGACCTCGACCACCGGCACGGCGCGAATTTTCCTCGCGGCGAGCACGCCGGGCTTGAGCGTCACATCAATTTCTTCGATGCCAAAGCCCATTCGCTCGCGCAGGGCCATCAGCCGCTGCCGCACAATGGGGCAAAACGGGCAGCCCGCCGCGGTGTACAGCCGCACATCAGCGCGGCCCCAATTCACAGCGCCGGCGGGCTCGTCGCGGACTTCGCCATACCCCATCGCTTTGGAGATTCCCGGAAAGACACGAACGTAACCCCACATTGCCAGCGGAAGCGCCACCACCCACACCGCCGCTACGCCGTAAGCGCCCTTATACACGAAAAAAACCAGGCCGCCAAAAAACAGCAGCCAGTTCAGGTAAATCATTGCTAGGTAACACTGCTGCTTCATCGAAATTTCCTCTGAAGCAGGTTGCCTGAACATGGCTGACGGCGTTGTGCGCACCGTCACAGGCGCAGGTGAGAGATATCACTCATACCGCAGCGCGACGAGTGGGTCAAGGCGCGAAGCGCGCCTCGCGGGTATGAAGCTGGCAGCGAAACCAA
>DAIRCW010000068.1:0-13897 GCA_036796475.1 Candidatus Acidiferrales bacterium
CACCACCTAACCTCGCATTATCTGAAGCCGTGTTACCTGACAACGCCCAACAGTCGCCCAGCTCCGGCAGCCCATTCACATCAGCCACATCCTTGCACCATTTGCTTACCGCGACGAGCTGCCGCCGCGCGCCAAGCGCCAGCAAAATTGAAGTGACGCTTGGCGCAAGAGAAATGATTCGCTGATGTGCTGTTTGCGAGGAAGATCGCATGTCGGAAATTCAATTGTAGCGCAGCCCGGAGGTCCTGCAGTCGAGCGTTATTCGTAACGCAGAGCGACCATGGGATCCACGTTCATCGCGCGCAGTGCCGGCACATAGCAGGCCAGCATCGCCACAATCATCAGCAAGGCCGAAACGCCGCCAAACGTCAGCGGATCGCCTGGCGTCGTGCCATAGAGCAGGCTCGCCAGCAAGCGCGTGAGCAGTAGTCCCGCGACAATGCCTATGCCGATGCCAACGAGCGCCAGCCGCAGCCCGTGATGCAGCACTAACCGCAGAACATCTTTGCGTTGGGCGCCGAGCGCGAGCCGAATGCCAATTTCATGTGTGCGCTGCGCCACGGAGTAGGCCATCACTCCATAAATTCCGATGCACGCGAGCGTCAGCGCCAGCCCCGCGAAAATCGAGAGCAGCAGCATGGTGAAGCGCGAGCGCGCGACTGAATCAGAGATGAGTTGATCCATGGTGCTGATTTTCGCCATCGGCTGATCTTTGTCGATTTGCTGCAGCGTGCCCCGAATCGCCGGAACCATCGCCAGAGGCGGAATCCCCGTGCGCACCACAACCGTCATCGTGGGATATGAAATCTCGGCATACGGCCAATAGGCTACCGGATCGGGATGTTCCGCTAGACTGGATTCATGGACGTTGCCCACGATGCCGATAATTTCGTCGGGCAAGTTGGTGTCTTTCATGTCGATGACGACTTTTTGGCCGAGCGGATTCTTTCCAGGGAAATATCTGTCAGCAAATTCCTTGTTGATTACCACGACGTTGGATTGCTTTACAAATTCGCGCGGGTCGAAGGTGCGCCCACGCAGAAGCGGAATACCCATAGTTGCAAAGTAATCCGGCTCGACGACCCGTACGTTTGTTCCATGTGCCTGCCCGGGAGGTAACGGCGGTTCGCCGACAATGGCAACGTCCGTGGCCGAGCCGACACCACTGAATGGCGGCGTTACATCCGCGCTCGCCGAGATCACGCCCGGCAATGCGCGAATCTTGCCGAACAGTTGCGTAAAGAACGAGAATCGCACGGACTCCAGCTGATACTTCGACTTTGGAAGAGAAAGCTGAAACGTCAGCAGATGCGACGCCTGGAATCCCGGATCGACGTTCATCAGGCGGTAGAAGCTCTGCAGCAACAGGCTCGAGCCCGCCAGCAAAACCAGCGCCAGGCTGATTTCCACCACCACGAACGCGCTTCGTGCGGCAAGGCTCTTGCGTCCCGCAGAAGTCGTGCGGCCGCCTTCGGGCAGCGCAGACGCGACTTCGGCGCGAGCTGCCATGAGCGACGGAAAAACTCCGGCAAGCAGACCGGCAAGCAACGCGACTCCCACGGCGAAAAGGAGGATTCGCCAGTTCATTGCAACGGCGCTCAAATCAGGAATGCTTGCCGAAGCAACGCGAACCAGCGCCTGCGTGACCCAGAAGGCCACCAGCGTTCCAAATGCGCCGCCGATCACGCCGAGCAGCACGCTTTCGGTAAGAAACTGCAGCGCGATGCGCCGGCGCGACGCGCCCAACGCGATGCGAATGGCGACTTCGCGTCCGCGTCCGGCGGCGCGCGAGAGCAGCAGGCTCGAAATGTTCGCACAGGCAATCAGCAGCACGAATCCGACGGCGCCGAGAAGAATCAGCAGTGCAGGACGAATCGTGCTGGAGAGCTGATCGTGCAATGAGGTGAGCGTAACGCCCCAGCCCGTGTCATATCTCGGATAACTCGAAGCCAGACTTGCGGCTATGACGTTCATTTGCGCCTGCGCTTGCGCGATCGATACGCCCGGTTTCACGCGCGCAATCACGCGCAAGAAGCGCCCGACTTTGCTCCAGTCATGCCACGCGGGCGTCGGTTCGAGAGGCGCCCAGAGCTGCGGCCGCTCGTGCGTAAACGAGAACTCGTTGATATAGAAGTCGAAATCCGGGCCCATCACCCCGATGACCGGGATCGACCGCCCGTTGAGCTCTATGCTCTTGCCCACAATATTCTCGTCTCCGCCGAATTTTGATTTCCATAACCCGTAGCTCAGCACCACAATGTTGCTTTTGCCCGCCTCGTCTTCGTCCGCGGCAAAGCTGCGGCCCAGCATGGGGCTTACACCCAGTAGAGCAAAGAAATTCGGCGAAACGGACTCGATATCCACCTGTTCGGGCTGGCCGGCGCCGGTCACGTTTATGGGCTGGTCCAGAAACGCAGCCATCCCCGAGAAGCAACGATTTTGCGCCTCCCAGTTGAACAGGTTCGGGGGAGCGACGGTGTTGTGAACCAGGCCAATCCTCGGCAGGCTTTCCCAGACAAGCACCAGCGCGGACGGATTTTCGAAGCGCAGCGGCTTCAAGAGAACCGCGTCCACCACCGAAAAAATGGCCGTGTTCGCGCCGATGCCCAGCGCAAGAGTGAGCACCGCGATGGCCGTAAATCCCGGAGACTTGCGCAGCATGCGGAAAGCGAAGCGCACGTCCTGCAACAGCGTCTCGATCAGCGGGATTCCCCGCTCGGCGCGATAGTCTTCCTTCATCGCCTCCACAGCGCCAAACTTCAGCAGCGCCTCGCGCCGCGCGTCAGCCCGGGTCATGCCCGCGCGAAGATTCGCCTCCGTCTGCAGAGCGACGTGCCCGGCGATTTCTTCCTTCAAGCGCTCATCATCGCGCCTGCGCATTACAAAGTTCACCAGTCGCGCGAAAAACCTTCGCAGGGATCTCATTTTAAGTTCTCCGGCTTCAGTTCGAAGAAGCGGCCGATGATTGCTTCCGTCTGCTTCCAGTCACGCGCCTCGGCGGCCAGTTGCTTGCGCCCGCGGGCGGTGAGCCGATAAAAACGCGCTCGCCGGTTGTTTTCCGAAGCGCCCCATTCCGAGGCGATTGCCCCTTCCTGCTCGAGCTTCAGCAGCACAGGATAGAGCGTCCCCTGATTCACTGAAAGCACTTCGCGGCTGATCTGCTCGATGCGCCGCGCGATGCCGTAACCGTGCTGCGGCCCGAGCACGTCGAGCGTCTTGAGAATCATCAGCGCCAATGTTCCTTGCTGGACATCTTTCCTTGGTTTGCCATGGGTCATTTTGTTTACCAACAGGAAGGTTGCCACAACTCCTTTGGGAAAGCAACAGGTATCGTGTACGCACCGCATTCCGCTTGGGATTCAAAAAAGATCTGGCGCGAACATCAGCATAACGTATTCCGCAATTGTGCCGACGAAGTGTTGACACGGTTCGAACAACGCGGATAGCATCGCGCGACTTTCGCAATTCAGCGAATTCTGTAGCATGGACGCGCGCGCATGCGCATCGGGCTAATTGACCTCTCCATTATCGTGGTGTACCTCGCGGGCGTGACGCTGTTTGGCCTGCGCTATGGCCGCAAGCAGCGCACCATTCGCGATTATTTTCTCGGCGGACGCTCCGCGCCCTGGTGGGCCCTGGCCTGCTCGATTGTCGCCACCGAAACTTCCACGCTCACCATTATCAGCACGCCCGGCATCGCCTACTCGGCGAACATGGCCTTTTTGCAAGTTGTGATTGGCTATCTTGTCGCCCGCGTGGTGCTGTGCATTGTGCTCATTCCGCAATATTTTCGCGGCGAGTTTTACACCGCGTACCAATTGCTCGAAAAAAGATTCGGCGCGCGCACCAAATCGGCCGCCGCGAGCATTTTCGTCGTCACTCGCGCGCTGGCCGAGGGCGTGCGCTTCGCCGCCATCGGGAAAGTGGTGAGCGTGGCCATGGGTCTGAACGACCGCGCTTCCGTCGCGGTGATTACTCTCCTCACGCTCTTTTACACGTTCGAAGGCGGCATGCGCGCGGTCATTTGGACGGACGTCGCGCAATTCTTTTTGTACATTGCCGGTTCCCTCGCCGCATTTTTTCTACTCCTGCACCGTATTCCCCAGGGCTGGACCGGTGTGGTGCGCGCCGCCGCTGCCGCAGGAGGCAAGCTGCGCATTTTCGATTTTCATTTCAGCCTGACGCAAACCTACACATTCTGGTCCGGCGTGATCGGCGGAACCTTTCTGACCATGGCCAGCCATGGGACAGATCAAACGATGGTGCAGCGCTTGCTCGCCGCCCGTTCAGAACGCGACAGCAAGAAAGCGCTACTCGCCAGCGGCGTGATTATCTTTTTCCAGTTCGCGCTATTTCTCGTGATCGGCGTGATGCTCTACGCTTACCGGCAGCACATTCCGTTTCCGCTGCCGGAGCATGATCCCGACCGCCTCTTCCCGGAATTCATCGTCACACAAATGCCCGTGGGACTCGTAGGCATCGTGCTCGCCGCGATTTTTGCCGTGGCCATGTCCAACGCCAGCGGCTCGCTCAATTCTCTAGCCTCTTCGAGCATGATTGACTTTTCGCGCGCGCGAGGCAATGTGAATGCCGAGGGCGCCGGCGCAGCGAAGCAGGTGAAGCGTTCGCGCCAGTGGACGATTTTCTGGGGCGTTCTGCTCGGGTTGTTTGGGATGATTCATTGGGGGCCGGTGCTTGTCGCCGGATTGACCATCGCTTCCATCACCTATGGAAGTTTGCTCGGCACATTTTTGCTCGTTGTCTGGAATCCGCGTGCAACGGCGCGCGGCGCAATCGCCGGAATGATTGCCGGACTAATTGGCATGACGGCGATTCATTTCTACACGCCGCTTGCCTGGACGTGGTACGTCCTCGCGGGAACCATAATTACATTCACCGTGGGATCACTCGTGAGCATAAGTGACAAAAACGCAGCCGCTATAGCGAGTAGCTGACGCAACGAATTAAATATGAATCGAGACGCTGAAAAGCAACCGGGACTGCTCCGCGCTCTCGGCCCCTGGGCCGCAGCGGCTATCGTCATTGGCACCATGGTCGGGACGGGAATTTTCATCAAGCCCGCTTCCATGGCGCAAGCGGCCGGCAGCGTCAGCATGGTCACGTTTGCCTGGATTATCGGCGGCGTGCTCTCGCTCTTGGGTGCGCTCGCTGTCGCGGAACTCGGTGCGGCCATTCCCGAGGCCGGCGGCACTTACGCCTACATGAACCGCGCCTATGGCCCCGTGTGGGGATTCGTGTTTGGCTGGACGTACTCCATCATCGGCGCGCCCACCTCCATCGCCACCATCGCCGCCGGACTGCTGCAATTCGCCAGCTTCCTCTTTCCTATAATCGCCATGCCTCTGCATGTCTTTCATTTCAATTCCATTTTTACGCACGCGCCCAGCACCTTCGCTTTTACATGGGCGCAGCCGCTGGCCGTCATCGCCATCGCTCTCATCACCACCGTAAATTATTTCGGAGTCAAACTCGGCGGCCGCGTGCAGGTGGTCTTGACGGTGATCAAAATCGCCGCCGTCGTCGCGATAATTTTTATTGGCTTCTTTTTCGGGAAGGGCAGTGCAGCGAATCTCCATTCGGCGGCTCCGGCGCTAGCCCACGCCGGCATCGCCGCTGGCCTTCTGACGGCCGTCGCCAGCGCCTTATGGGCCTATGACGGTTGGATCAATCTCACTTTCGTCGGTTCCGAAATCAAAAATCCCGAACGCAACATTCCGCTCTCGCTGATTCTCGGCGTGTTCCTGGTCGGGGGTATTTTCATCGCCATGAGCACCGCATGTTTTTACGTTCTGCCGTTTTCGCAAGCCGCCGTTTCGCCGCACATCGCGTCCGACGTCGTCGCGCGTGCTACTGGAGCCAGCTCCGCCACATGGCTCACGATTGTCATGATGATCTGCGCCCTTGGCACGCTCAATTCTTCAATTCTCACTAACGCCCGCGTGGATTACGCCATGGCGCGCGACGGACTTTTCTTTCGCGTTGTTCGCGGCGTCCATCCGCGCTTTCGCACGCCCGCCAACGCGCTCGTCTTTCAAGGGATTCTCGCTTCCGTCCTCGCGCTCACCGGCACGTTCGACGATCTCTCTTATCTTTACGTTTTTCTCGTCTGGATTTTCTACGCCGCGCAAACCGCCGGCCTGATTGTGCTGCGCTACAAGGAACCCAACATGCCGCGGCCATATAAGACCTGGGGCTATCCGGTGCTACCGATTATTTTTATTCTTGGCGCGCTCGCGCTCACGGTGAATTCTCTTTTCGAGCGCCCCGGCCGCTCGCTCATGGGCATCGGCGTGATGCTCATCGGCCTAATTTTTTACGCCCGCTGGCGAAAACGTGCGGTGAACCCAGGCGCTACGCGGTAAGTTTTCGCTCGTCGATTACTGAGGAGAAAGCGCCGGTCGGAATCGTAGGTATTGCGTATTCGGGATGAAATAACTGTGCGAGGATGGCCACTCCATCTGCCAGGCGCGGGCCAGAACGCGAAAAATAGCTGTTCGCATCGACAGCGAAAACACGTCCCTCCCGAACCGGAGGCATATCATTCCAGCCCTCTGGAAATTGTGCCCGCGAGTATTCGGCCCGATTGCGCGCGACGCCGTAACCGCATTGCATCACCACAATGATTTCCGGTCGCGCCTCGATGACTTGTTCCGCGGAAACGCGAAACGACGGCTTCCCAGGTTCGCCGAAAATGTCAACTCCGCCCGCGCATGCGACCATCTCCGGAACCCAGTGCCCGCCCACATAAATTGGATCCAGCCATTCCAGGCACGCAACACGCGGTTTCGCTGATACCGAAGAAACAAGCGCTTCGATTCGCGCAACGCGCTCAGTAAGGCTGTTCGCCAATCGATCCGCTTCCGCGAGCCGCCGCGTGGCTTTTCCGATTTCGCGAATGTCGTCCCAAACGCCGGCCAGCGTCTGCGGATGCAGTGAGAGCACGTCCGGAGGATTCGGCATTCGCGCGAGCGCTGTTGCGAGATCATCCGGCGAAGCGGCGCAAACGTGGCACAAATCCTGCGTGATAATCAGGTCCGGCGCGAGCGAGCGCAGCAGCGCGTCATCCACGCTGTAAAGGCTTTCGCCGCGCGACATCAATTCGCGCACTTGACGATCCAATTCCGCCGGAGCAGCAGCGGGATCCACGCGCGGGCGAATCAGCGCGGGCTTCTTACTAGCTTCAGGCGGAAAATCGCACTCGTGCGTGATGCCCACAACCGAGTCGCCCAGGCCCAGCGCATACAGAATTTCCGTCGCCGACGGGAGAAGAGAAACGATGCGCATTGTGCGATTTTGCCGTGCAGGGAATCCGAAGGCAAGTTCAGCTTTGCACGGACTTGTAAGCCGGCAGAATGAGATCGGCGAAAACAAATCCGTCGCGTTCAACAATCTCGCCGCGCTGCACGGGAATCGCCCGATTGAACATCGGTCCCGCGACAACGCAGGTGTGAAACTCGCCGTTCTCGCCGCAAGGATCAACCGAAGCGGGAATCTCAGCGAGAAACTTTTCGTCGAAGGCTCGTCCAGCAAAGCTCGCGTCCAGTTTTTTCGGATCCACGCACGTGAGGAATACGCAAAGCCCTTCCCCGACCATTTCCTCCGCCAGTTCGCGCGTATCGCGTCCCCAGAGCGGAAAAATCGGCGTCATGCCGCACTTCGCTAACTTGTCTTCGCGATATTTGCGAATGTCCCCTAAGAACAAATCGCCAAAAACAATGTGCGTGACCCCTTCGGAGCGCGCATGCGCCATCGCCTCCGCCATCGCTGCCTCGTAAATTTCATTTGGGCATGGAGACGGAATCGGGATTTTTACCAGCGGCAGCCCCACGGCAGCGGCTTGCGCATCGAGAATATTTTCGCGCACCGCATGCATCGCCACGCGACTGTGCGTACGGTTTACAGTTGTAAGCAGCGCCGTAATTTCGAACTCGCCGAGCTCACGCATCACATGCAGCGACCACGCGCTGTCTTTGCCGCTGCTCCACGAAAGCCAGGCTTTAGTTTTCATTCAGGATAAATCAGATATTTCGCGCGCATCTTGCGAAATTTGTCGAGGTCATTTTCCCAACCCCATATGATGCGCGTCGGCGCTTCACCGGATTTCAGTTTCGCAATCGTGTCCGCGTTACCGACCAGCTCAATCATTTTCTCCAATTCGAAATGATCCGGATAAAGTTTGTGCAGTGCCGCCGCGATTTCCAGTCCCATCAGCATGGAATTGAGCGATGCGCGGTCGGTGATGACCAGCGAAATCCCCGGGCACAATTCGCCTTTGTACAAGGCAGACGTTGGCGTGAAATGCGTCGGCACAAAACGCACGCCGGGAACGAATTGCTTGTTCAGTTCCGCTGCAAGCTGCACCGCATCAATCCACGGCGCGCCAAACAGCTCAAATGGAGTATCCGTCCCGCGTCCAACAGAAACGCCCGCCGCCTGCAGAATCTCGATACCGGGATAAGGCAACGCCGCGCTGACCGAACGCAGATTCGGCGATGGCGCGTACCATGAGAGCCCCGTCGCTTCGAACGGATCTTCGCGATGCCAGTTCTTCATCGCGATGACGTGCAGATCCGCGCCCATTCTATTTTCCCCATTGAACATCTGCGCGAGCTCGCCCAACGTCATCGCATAACGCACCGGCATCGGAAAATAGCCGACAAAATTCAATTTGTCCCGGTCGAGAATCGGCCCTTCGATGGTGTTGCCGTTGAGCGGATCCGGGCGGTCCAGCACATAAAAAGAAATGTGATGCTGCGCAGCCGCCTCCATCGCATAGCCCATCGTTGTGGTGAACGTGTAGAACCGCACGCCTGCATCTTGAATGTCATACACCAGCGCGTCGATCCCCTGCAGCATCTGCTCCGTCGGCCGGCGCGTATCGCCGTACAAACTGTAAACGGGAAGGTCCGTCACTGTATCTTTTGTCGTAGCAACATTCGCATCCGCCGTTCCAAAAATCCCATGCTCGGGGCTGAAAATAGCAACGATCTTCACGCCAGGCGCGTGCGCCAGAACGTCAACTGTGCGGCGCCCTTCGCGATCTACTCCAGTTTGATTGGTGATAAGGCCGATGCGCTTGCCTGCGAGCGGTGCGAAATTCTCCCGCTCGAGAACATCAATTCCTGCGAGCGTTTGATCGCTGCGATGATAGATTCCCTCCAAATCGTAAGGCCGCTCCGCGTAAATGCTGCGCTCCACTTTTGATGTGAACCCCTTCGTATCGCCAACATTCAGCGCCGCGGCAACAGCCGTCCCGATTTTCGCGCGCAAACTCGAAATTGCCGGCCGAACGTATGGATGCACGCTATTCGTCAACAAAATCACGAATGTCTGGCTCGCAGGATCAATCCACACCGAAGTGCCCGTGAATCCCGTGTGCCCATACGAGCCAAGCGGAAACAAATCGCCGCGCGGCGCGGAGTACGCTGTGTCAATGTCCCAGCCGAGTCCGCGAATATTCGGACTCCATGGCGGCGTTTGTGGCGTAATCATCTTATGAACGGTAGCCGCCGCAAAACTTCTCTGCGTGCTTCCGGGAATGCGCCCATTCTCCAGCATCATCTGGCAGAAGATCGCGAGATCGCTCGCTGTCGAAAAAAGTCCGGCATGCCCCGCGACACCTCCGATTGCGCGCGATCGCGGATCATGGACCACGCCGCGCAACACATGGCCCAGACCAGAACCGGGTTTCGCGCCCTCCGGCAAATCGATTTCCTCTGTCGGCGCGATGCGCGGAATCCACGACGCTGGTGGCAGAAAACGCGTATGCATCATGTGAAGTGGCTGATAAAAATTCTTTTGCGCGTATTCGTCGAGGCGTTCGCCGGTGATGCGTTTCACCAATTCGCCCAGCAAAATGAAATTCGTGTCGCTGTAAATGAAGCGGTCGCCCGGCGGCGCGATGAGCGCTTCATGATCGATTTCATTCATCAGCGCGTCGTGTCCCGCAAGCGCGGCGGAGAGCGGCGGGTCTGGCGCTAATCCGGACGTGTGCGTCAGCAGCATGCGAATCGTAATCTGCGACTTGGGATCGTCCGCGCCGTTTCCGGCGAATTCCGGCATGTAGCGCGCGAGCGGATCGTTCAGCCGAATCTTCCCTTGCTCCAGCAGGCGCATGATGGCGGGCGTCGTGGCGAAAAGTTTTGTCAGCGAGGCCAGATCGAAAATCGTGTTGATGGTCATCGGCTCGCGGCGCGGAATGAGCGCACGCTCGCCAAACGCACGCAAATAAATCGTTCGTCCGCGATGGCTCACCAGCAGCACCGCGCCGGGAATTTCATCCTGCTGGACCGCGCTTTGCACAATCGGCGCGAGCGCGCTCAAATCAGGACTCACCGCTTTGTGCTTTGCGGTAGCTTGCTGCGTCTGCGCGCCAAGAGTCGCTGCGAAAGCACAGAAAAAAACCGCGGCAATGGAAGCGATGGTGCGAGTAAGAAACACGTTTTGAGGCCGTTTGTTGTGCGTCATAGAACGCTGTGCTATATACAGCCGCGAGTACCTAGCGTCAACTCTTGATTGCTTCCGTGGCGAAAATTCTGAGCCCGCAAAATAAAAGCGCGCGAGTTGTTGTGACGACGCGATGACTCCTCCATCGAAATCCGCGAAAAAACAGCAAAGCTCCGCCCCCCGCACGCGCGCTGGCGAAAAATGGGCGCGGCACACGCTGGCGAAGATGTCTCTCGACGAAAAGCTCGGCCAGATGGTGGTCGTTTATTACTGGGGACGGTTCACGTCGCAAGAAGACCCGCGCTTTCGCCAGCTACTGCATCGCGTGAAGGAAAATCACGTCGGCGGCATCATGCTCGAAGCGCGGCGCACTCTGGCGGGCATCGAACGCGGGCAAGTCTATCCCAGCGCCGCTCTTGTAAACGAATTGCAGCGCGTTGCAGAAATTCCTTTGCTGGTTGCGGCGGATTTTGAGAATGGTACCGCGATGCGCCTCGAAGAAGGGACCTCGCTTCCGTCGGCAATGGCCGTTGCCGCCACGGGCGATCCGCAATTCGCTTATGTGGCGGGGAAAATCACGGCGCTCGAAGCGCGCGCCGCGGGACTGAATTGGATTTTTGCGCCGGTGTGCGATGTCAACAGCAATCCTGAAAACCCCATCATCAACACGCGTTCCTATGGCGAAGACCCGTCGCGCGTAGCGGAATTCGTCAGTCAGTACATTCGTGGCGTGCAGGAAAATGGCGCCATGGCCACCGCAAAACACTTTCCGGGTCACGGCAATGTGAACACCGACTCTCATATTTCCGTTCCCGTGATTCCCAGCAGCGCGGCGGAACTGGAGCGAATTGAACTCGTGCCGTTCCGCGCCGCGATCGCCGCGGGAGCGGGCGCAGTCATGTCGGGACATCTCGCAGTTCCGGCGCTCGAGCCTGAGCCGGACACGCCTGCGACGCTTTCGCCGCGCACTTGGACGGATTTGCTGCGTAAAAAAATGGGCTTCGAAGGAATCGGCGTCACCGACGCGCTGGACATGGGCGGCGTCACGACGATTGATTCTGCCCCGAACATTGCCGTTCGCGCAATTCGTGCTGGAGCTGATGTCCTGCTGATTCCTCCGAATCCGGACGCCGCAATCGCAGCGCTGAAACAGGCGGTCGAATCCGGCGAACTGCCGCTCGCGCGTGTGAATGAAGCAGTGCTGCGAATTTTGCGCGCCAAAGCAGACTTAGAGCTTGAGACGCGGCGGCCCGTCGATTTGAAGAATCTAAATGCGATATTTGGAGCGCTAGAATTTCGTGTGAAAGCTCAGGAAATTGCCGATCATGGAATTACGCTCGTCCGCGACGAACAAAAACTCTTGCCGCTCAATGCTGCGAAGCCGCTGCGCGTTTTGCTTGCAATTGTCTCCGGCGATCCGGACCGCCATCCCGGTGGGGCCCTCGAGCAGGAACTGCGCTCACGCGTAGAGTCCGTGCAAACGGTTCGCGTGGACACGCATTTTGAAATGGCCAGCGCTGCCAAATTGCCGCCCTCGGACGCGTATGACATCGCTATCGGCGCTGTACTGGTGAGAGTTGCTGATCGCAAAGGCACGGTAGGCCTGCCGCCAGAGCAAGCGGCGTTTCTGAAGAAGCTGTTGGCCACTTCAAAGCCGGTAGTCATGGCGTCGCTCGGCAATCCGTATCTGGCGGGTCAGTTTCCTGAAGCCAAAACTTGGATCGCCGGATTCGGCACGCAAGATTCCGTGCAGCGCGCGATGATTCGCGCCATCTTTGGACAGATTGCGATTCGCGGCCAGCTCCCCGTCAGTGTGCCGCGTGTCGCAAAGATTGGCCCTGGCGTGCAGCTCGCAGCGAATCCAATGAAGCTCGAGCCAACTCCCGATTCTGCAATCGCGAAGTTCAAACCTGCGTTTGACATTTTGGAACGCGCTGTTGCCGACCGCGCCTTTCCCGGTGGCGTGCTCGCCGTCGGCTTAGACGAGAAATTGCTGCTGCATCCATTCGGGCGATTGAGCTATCACGCAAAATCTTCTGCGGTCAGGGCAGACACGATTTATGACGTCGCGTCTTTGAGCAAAGTAATCGTCACCACCACCGCAATCATGATGCTGGTCGCGAAGCAGCAGATTGACCTGGACGCGCCGATTGCTCGGTATCTGTCTCCATGCAGTGGCAGTGCGTCGAGCGATTGGCGCAACCAAATCACTGTTCGTCAATTGCTGCTTCACATGGCGGGACTTCCCGCGCATCGCGAATTTTTCAGAAAAGCAAAAACTCCCGCGGATGTCAGGGAGCAACTGTTTGCGGAACGTTTGACTACGTCGCCAGGCACAAAGATTGAGTACTCGGATTTGGGATTCATCCTGCTCGGTGAAATCATCGAGAGGCTCTCGGGCAAGAACCTCGATCAATTTGCGCAATCAGAAATTTTCGCGCCTCTCGGAATGCAAAATTCATTTTTTAATCCGCCGCGCGCACTGCGCGTGCGCGTCGCGCCGACGCAGGAGGACAAAACTTACCGCAAACGCCTGCTGCATGGCGAAGTGGATGATGCCAACGCCTATGCCATGGGAGGCGTCGCAGGCCATGCGGGGCTCTTCAGCACCGTCGGCGACATCGCCGCGTTCGCGCAAATGATGCTGAATGGCGGAATTTACGCGCATACGCGCATCCTGCCGCGCAGCATCGTGAATCAATTTGCAAAACGTGGTCAGGTCGGCGATTCCGCGCGCGCCTTGGGTTGGGATGTGCCTACGGGAGAATCTTCGAGCGGTCACTATTTTTCCGCGCAGAGTTACGGACACAACGGATTCACCGGCACGTCCATTTGGATTGATCCGGAAAAGGATTTGTTTGTAATACTGCTCACGAATCGCGTTCATCCTTCGGCCGCAAATGAAAAAATCCGCCAGGTCCGCCCCGCATTGCACGATGCGGTTTTGGGGGCGCTTGGGTTTGCCGGAGAGCATCGGTGAAAAGCCCAGCACAATTCTCGCACCTCAATCGTTGATGATTCTCCGGCCATTTCCATCTGCGGCTATAATTCTCTGGAATGAACGCAAAATGAATAAAAACGGGAACGTCGCGCTTACCGAGCAGCGGAATCCTCGTTCACGGAATCTCGACGAGAAGAGCACGCTCGAGATTTTGCGCATCATAAATCGTGAGGATCTCCAGGTTGCTCGCGCCGTGCGCCGTGAAATTCCAAAAATTGCGCGCGCGGTGGATGAAATTGTGGAGCGGCTACACAAAGGCGGCAGGCTCTTTTACATCGGCGCCGGCACCAGCGGAAGGCTGGGCGTACTCGATGCGTCCGAATGTCCGCCCACGTTTGGCGTGAAGCGTTCGTTAGTGCAAGGAATCATCGCTGGAGGGAAAAGCGCTCTGACGGTATCCGCGGAAGGCGCTGAGGACGATCCGGCGCG
>DAIRCW010000069.1:0-12936 GCA_036796475.1 Candidatus Acidiferrales bacterium
GCTTGCGGAATGGCAGCGGGAAATTGACCGCTCGAAGGACCCGGCGTTTGTGTTTTTTGCGCCGGTGAAGATTCGGGCGAAATTCCAAAAATATCCACGCTGACCTGATTCGCTTTGAGGAAGTTCTCGACTGTGTCCAACTGATCTGTATCTTCGTTTTCGTATGGCAGAGCGGTATTGGCAGCAGGGAAACGATGTGAATGAATTATGCCGGCGTAATTTCCGAAATCGGCAGAGCGAGCCTCGGGCATATGGCAATCCGTGCAAGTCTGGGGGTGCGGTGGATAGTAGAACGACCGAGCTCCATAGCCGGAGATCCCACTACCTTGCCAGTTGTCGTACTCGTTGAAGCCGCGCGTCCAACGGTAGTGATTCACCGGAAAATCCAGATGGACCTTATGACACGCGGAGCAGAATTGCGCCGTTTGTTTTTTGACGAAGGGCTTCATGAACACACGGCGGTGCGGTTCGGGATTCAGCTTCAACAAAAAATCAACGAGATTATGTACGATGGGATTCTTGCTCTCCGCGAGGTCGTTCATCGGCGGGCACCGGAGAACATAATTGTTTTGTCCCATGGTTGATTGCACCGCAACAATCGAATGGCACATTACGCAACCGAGACCGGCCTGCCCCTCAGGCGTGTTCTCGACTTCGCGAACGGGCCGATTGAACATTCCGGTGAGAAGCAATGCCGGATCATGGCAGCCTGCGCACCACTTTGATGGGCGGATTCCCACCGTATCCTGCATGTACTCGATGCTTTTTCGGTACCACTGATTGTTGAAGGATGAAAAGTGATGCGCGGAGCTTTGCCAGTCGCGATAAATGTCGGCGTGGCATTGCTTGCAAGTTTCGGATTCCAGGAAAAATTTGTGCGGAATCGTTGCGTTGTTCGCGATCTGGACTGAACCGGGGAAAAACGGCCCACGGGGACCGCTGCCCTCATCATTCATGGAAGCCGGCGCGATTTTCGGATTTTCAATTTTGAAGGAAGACTGCCAGGGAATATTACGCGCCCACCAAGCGCCATAACCAATGGCGGCGAATGCGACGACGACAATCGTCCAGCGAGCGACGGGCGCGAAATGCCCGAGAAAGTGATGGTGCTGCAACCAAGATCCCGCAAGTAGAATTATGCCGACCGAACTGAAAACAATGTGCAAATACAGGAGCGGAAAATCGTTGCGCACCGTGCCGGTAAAGATCAGCGCAACTCCGATGAGTCCGCCGGCGGCCAGAAGGCTCCAGCCGGTACGATCCAGAGCGCGCGAGTCTCGCCAGATCCTGGTGAACAAAAACAAGAGCAGCAGAAGCAACAGGAGTCCGGCGGCCAGGTGCAGCATAACGACTGCGTAGTAGTGGATCGTTGGAGTAGGCCATGCGTACTCATAGAGCGCGGTAATAAAGAGAAGGGTGGCAAGCAGGCCCAGAAAACGTTTTCTCGAAATCATGCTGTCCTACCGCCGATCATCCTATGACGCGCTTTCACAGAAATTGCCGGATGGCCCTCAGCCTATCCAACGGAAACGATTCTTGCAACAGCTTTTGGTCAAAAAAAAGATGCGTTTTGAACCACTTGTCCGGAAGTTTTGAGAAGGACGGGGTTGGGAGACTTCTTCTTGGCACTGAAATGTTAGACTGTGCGACCTATTAACTTCGGAGCCCGGAGGAGAAATGCAGCAGCATGCCACGCGAGAGAGCAAGCAACTCAATTCGTTATCAGCAACTCAGATGGTCGCCGGAATTCGAAGCGGCGAAATAAAGCCGACCGAGCTGATTGAAGCGCATCTCGAGAGAATTGAGAAGCTGAATCCGAAGCTCAACGCATTTGTGCATGTGGACGCCGAGGAAGCCCGGCGCCAGGCTAAAGCAGCTGAGACGGCTGTTCAATCTGGCGAAAAGTTAGGGGCGCTGCACGGGGTGCCGCTTACCATCAAAAGTTCGATCGACGTGAAAGGCTGGGGGTGCACCTGCGGTTCGAGGTTACGCGCGGATTACGTGGCCGGCTCGGATGCGCCGCTTGTTTCGCGGTTGCGTGAAGCGGGCGCAATACTGCTGGGAAATACAAACACGCCGGAACTGCTGATGGCGTATGAGACCGATAATGCGCTTGCGGGCCGCACGAATAATCCCTGGGACTTGAGTCGAACGCCCGGCGGCTCGAGCGGAGGAGAAGCGGCGGCGATCGCGGCGCGCTGCTCTGCCGGGGGCGTTGGCAGCGACGGAGGCGGATCGGTTCGCGTGCCGGCGCATTTCTCCGGCATTTGCGGATTGAAACCGACTCCGGGACGAATTCCGGCGACGGGACATTTTCCCGAGTCAGCTGGGCCATTCGCCTTGCTGGGAGTTGTAGGCCCGATGGCGCGCACAGCGAAAGATGTGAGGTTGCTGTTTGAAATTATGGCAGGACCAGATGATGGCGATCCTATGTCTGCGCCAGTCCCGCTGCAGAATGCGCGCCCGGAGGAGGTGCGGCATCTGCGCGTTGGTTTTTTTGAAGAGGATGGACGAATTCCAGTGACGAAGGAAATTCGTGCTGCGGTACGAACCGCAGCCTCGGCACTGCGCGACGCGGGGCATGCGGTCGAGGAGTTTGTTCCACCTGAATTGGAAAAGGTGCGAAGCATTTGGTGGAACTTGTTTGGCCGCGCCGGACAGGTTGCTTTGGGCCCGATGTGCGAAGGACGGGAATCCGAGCTGAGCCCGATTTTGCGAGAGTTTATCGGAGTCGTAAGCGCCGAGCCACGGCTGACCACGGAGGAGTTTATGAGCACGCTTCTGGAACGCGACGCTGTTCGCGCGCGATTTCTTCGGCAGATGCAGAAGTATCCGATCCTAATTTGCCCTGTCTGTGCGGTGCCGGCTTTCGGGCATGGCGAAAGAGAGTGGAAAATTGAAGGGCGTACGGTCGGATATCTAGACGCAATGAGCTATTCCCAATGGTTCAACGCGCTGGGCAATCCCGCGGCCGTTGTTCCGGTGGGACGCTCGCCGGAAGGTTTGCCAATCGGAGTGCAAGTTGTGGGGCGGCCGTTTGAAGAGGAGCTTGTGCTGGCGGTTGCGCAGGAAATTGAGTCACGCTGCGGAGCGATTGGCGAGCCGCCGCTTGTGTGAACTTAATGGTTATTGTGATGCGTCGGCGGGAGCAGATTGCAATTCACGCCCGACTCCCAACGCGTCGGCAACTCTGTTTATGTAATTGAACCATGATGCGATGAGAGTGATTTGCAGGATCGCAGTGTCGTCAAATCCGGCCTTGCGAAGGCGCTGGTGATGCTCCGGCTTAACCTGCGTGGCATCTTTGGTCAGCTCAACTACATAGTCGAGCATGATGCGATCCGGCTCGGAAATGGAAGCCGTTCTGTAGTCGCTGCGGATTGCGTTTACCAGATTTGAATCCAAGGTTACTCGACGCAGAAACTCTGCGTGAGACTCGATTCAATACCAGCAGCGGTTCGTGATTGATACGACTGTGGCGATCATTTCGTGCTGGCGACGGGAGAGCGGCAACGCCGGAGACATCAGCGCGCCGAAGGTGGAAAAAGCGTGAAAGAGTGCGTCGGGAATCAGCGAGTGTGACGCCACGATTGCCGATGCGCCATCTTTGGTTGGAAATACCGGCGTCGAGTATTCCAGCGGATACATTTTTCGCTGTTCCTGCATCGCGCGCTGCTGCGCTTCTGTAGCTTCGGAAAGTGGAACGGTGCGAATCCAGGTCATGACTGTCCTCCTCTGTGCAACCGTATCGGCGCTCAGACGTAATGCGCAACGATCTCAAAGTGCTGTTTGTGATTGGCTGAGAACACAGCAACATCATTGTGCGCGCCGCCTGTTTTAGCGGGTTGGCCGTTCACGTTAATGCTTTGCAGCGTGTGCTCCTTCGGCAGGCGGAACTTGATGTGCAATTCCTTCGGAGCGCCCGGATTTGCGAGCTGAACGTTTGCTCGCACGAGTTTTGCCGCGGTGTCCGTGCGCATGCTGAAATTCACCCGGCCCCAACGCGTGGGCGCGTCGTTAATTCGGATTTCCTCGCCCGACGTGACCCATTCGCGCGGAAGACCTTTGGCGAAATAGAGGCGGTCCTCGTCTGAATCTTCGAGCACCAGCATCCAGCGAACCAGCAATGGGATTGTTTGCTGCGCTGGGATGCAAAATGTGGCCGTTCCTCCGTTAATACCAGCGACCTCGCCGGCTGTCCAACTGCCTCGCGTGTGGTCGTGAAAGCGATGTGAGTAGAGGAAGAGCAAATATTCTTCGATTCTGTCGAGCCGCAACAGGGCGAGCGCGTAGCCGTAAGAAATGAATCCCAAAATATCGCGTCCCGTGGGATGAGGCCGCTCGACATTGGCAACCACGCCGAGAGTTGTTGCGCCGTACGCGCGCATGCAATCAATCACGAGGTTCGAGAGTTCCGGTGGCAGAACATCTGCGTGCAATAGTTCTGCGTAAGGACGATGCGGCCATTGTTGCGGGCTGGGCCGCTCTTTTTCCATGGATTCCCAGAACGTAAGCGTTGTTCCCGGATACGTCCCGATGTAGGGCGGATTCGATTCATGTCGCACATTTTTGCGCATGCTGGCGCTCACCGCATCTTGCAGAGCTTTGCTATGGCGCGTCCACTCATCGGCAGATTTTTGCGCTTCCGGGGAACGTTTGATGGCCGGCCACACCCGGGCCATATCTTTCAACCCACGGGCAGCGAAGGCGCTATTCGCATAATAGGGAAGCCACCACGTTTCTGGCTTGGGCGCGAGGCAGGAGTCCGATTCGCTCCATCCATGGATCAAACCGTAGCCCGCGTCATCAGCTGCACGCCGAAGGCTTTCGTCGTGCATCTCGCAAAGCATGTTGGCTGTAGCGGCGATTTTTTCCTGATGCTTTAGCAGCAGCTCCTTGTCTCGCGTGTAATTGAAATATCGCGCGAAGAGCATCAGCTCCATGCCAAACTGCGCGGTTTCCGGGCCGCGCATGTTGATCATGCCCTTGGCGTCGGTAAAATCGCTCAGGTAGTTATCGATCACCGCTCGAGCCATGTCGAAACGACCCCACTCGAGATTCGCGCCGACGGACATCGTGAAAATGTCTTGGAAGCCGTCGTACTCCGAGCCATAGTAGTCGCGGTCCACCGCTCCGTACTTCGGATAGTAGCCTCCAGGCCGCACCATCAGTTCTTTTGCAAACGCATAGCGCGACATATCGATCCAGACGCGCTTCGGAAGGGAAGTAAGCGCAATATCCTGCAGCTGCTTCTCCCAGTAATCCGCGAATTGCAAAAGCGCGCGATAAAACTCTTCGGGCTGCGGGTCAAGACGACCAGGCGGAAACGCTGGATAGCTGTAGCCGTACACAACTTTTGCGATCTTTCCGTTCTCAATGCGGGCTGTGCGATGCCACGTTTGAACAATAAATTTGTCGCGCGCAGCGACGTCGCCGAAGACGACGATTTCGTGGTACGCGCTGTCTGATACGGGCGTGATTTTGCGCACCGCCGGCATCCAGCCCCCGATTAGTCCTTCAAAGCGCTTGGAAGCGGCTTCCGGGGAATTCAGTTCAGGGAAGTATTGGCCTGGATGGTATGTGCGCGTGCTCCCAGTGGGATAGACAGGCATGGTGTCAAAGCATTCTTTGGTGCCGACAAACGTGTTCCATGGCAATCGGAAGAAAAACGGACGCTGGCCCATGGCTGAGCCCATCGGCGGAGCCGCAGATTTCACAACCTCGGGATCCGGATCGCCATTTTGAAGAAGTCTATCGGCGAGCAAATCGCGCGGCGACGTGCCAATGTCCTTCAGACTGAGGCCGAGATAAGCCGGGTTAGCATCAGCGAAGTTTGCTTCGGCGCTCTTTGGTAGAATCTTGCTTCGGCCATCCGCGGCGATAAAAGTGATATCCCCATCCCGCGTGCGAAGATCCTCAAAGACCTTCCAGTTCACCAAATTCACTTTGAATTCAGCGATTTGCGTGTGGCCGGTGACGTCCGGCGCGGACATCGAAATTGTCTCTGGAAAGTCTTCGGTTACTCCCGGCGCCGTTTCTGTTGCACCGGCAGTTTTGGGCAGGTAACGTGCGGCTGCCGTGGTGATTGCCAAATTTTTTAGGAATTTTCGTCGATCCATGCTGTGTTCCCACGCCAGCGCTCCGAACGCTAGCAGATTGATTTTTTTTGCTTCTCGCGGGCAGTTGTATCACAATCGGCGGCGCGCCTGTAAACGTTTTCTCGAAAACGCGAGTTTTTGAGGCCATTTTAACGGACCGATGGAAATACAAAAAGTAAAGCGGCATGGAGTGATAGCGGGCGGGCTTTTGCTGTTATTGCTCGGGTTGGTCACCGCCTTGGGGATGCACGAGCGAGTGGCGGCGCAGTCGCGGCGTGTTCAGCAAGCAGCTCAACCCGGCCCGATGCTGGCGCAGGGTATCATCAACTTCAATACGCCTGAGTTCGATTTACGTCTGGTTCGATCATCCCAAACTGTTGCGGCTTTAAAGCCGAAAGGTGCTGAGGGATTTGACTTCACGCCGGGCGATTTGCTGGATCAGCGGTCGACAGACGGTTACTACCATCTGGGCGATATTGACCTGCGGCTACGCGCCGGAACCTCAGGGGAGTGGCGAAATTATTCGACGGCTTTTTCCCGAAGGCCTGTGGCATCGCTTCCGACGCCAGGAACCGCTCTGGCATCTGCCAATCTTTCTCCCGCACTTCCGCCTGATTTTCCGCTGAAGCTTACGCGCACCTGGGCGGTGGAGAACGGGAAACTTGTTCTGCGATTCACTCTTGCGAATAACAGCGGGGGCCCCGTGCAAGTGGGTGCTCTAGGCATACCCATGGTGTTCAACAATGTCCTGACCGGCCGTTCTCTCGAAGAGGCCCATGCTAAGTGCTCGTTCTACGACCCGTATATCGGAGAGGATGCCGGCTATTTGCAGGTGACTCGCCTGAACGGCCGCGGGCCGGCGCTTTTGGTTGTACCGGATGGGCATACGCCGTTCGAAGCGTACAAGCCAATTCTTGATGACCGCAACCCCAGTGGAGCGATAAAAATCTTCAACGATCCCACGCCGCGCGGCGTCACCTTCGAGGGATTTTACGACTGGATGGTGCTCAGCAAGGCTTACGCAGAAGATGAATGGAAAAATGCGCAGCCGTGGAATCCAGAAACGATGCTGACGCTTGCCCCCGGAAAATCGAAAACCTACGGGCTTAGGTTCCTGCTTTCCGATTCGATTCGCGACATCGAGAAGACACTTGCCGCAAATAGCAGGCCGGTCGCGGTTGGAATTCCCGGATATGTTCTGCCCACAGACATTGACGCGCAGCTTTTTGTGAAGTATCCAAAGGCGATTCGATCGGTTTCCGTGAATCCTGCAGCCGCAATTTCAGTTCGCAAAGACGCGCACACGCGGGGCAATTGGGATGCTTTTACATTGCGCGGTCATCAATGGGGCCGTTCGCGGCTGACGATTACGTATCAGGATGGTCTGGTGCAGACCATCAACTATTTTGTGATTAAGCCGGAAGCTCAGGCGGTGGCCGATTTGGGCCATTTTCTCATGACCAAGCAATGGTTCACAGATCCCCACGATCCATTTCATCGCAGTCCATCGGTGATGACTTACGACAGACAGGCGAATGCCATCGTCACGCAGGATCCGCGCGTGTGGATTGCCGGGCTCAGCGATGAAGGAGGCGCAGGCTCATGGCTTGCCGCGGCGATGAAGGAATTCGGTGAGCCGGACAAATCGGAGCTCGACAAGTATCAGCAGTTTGTGGATCACGTGCTGTGGGGCGGCATTCAAAGTAAGAATGACGAAGACTACTATGGCGTTCGAAAAAGCCTCTTTTACTATCAGCCGGGCGAGATTTTAGGAAGCTATTACAAAAGTGATTTAGATTGGAGCAGTTGGACAAGCTGGACGAAGAAGGAATCCGAAGCAGTCAACCGCTCTTACAACTACCCCCACGTCGCTGCCGCGTATTGGGCGCTCTATCGCTTGGCTCGTTATCATCAGGGATTGGTGACAGATCATTCCTGGCAGTGGTATTTGATGCATGCATACCACACCTCTATCGCTATGACGGAATTTGCTCCCGGACTAGCACGCTTCGGGCAGATGGAAGGCGATGTATTTCTGAAAATCTTGCAGGACCTCAAACGTGAGGGCATGACCGGTGAAGCGAATCACCTTGAAGAGGTGATGCACGAAAGAGCGGATCGCTGGCGTCAGGAAGCTTACCCATTTGGGAGCGAAATGCCGTGGGATTCAACCGGCCAGGAGGAAGTTTATGCGTGGATGAAGTATTTCGGCTATCAGGATAAAGCCGACGTGACACTCGACGCGATTCTTGGCTACGATCCGACGATTCCGAGTTGGGGTTACAACGGCAGTGCGCGCCGCTATTGGGATTTCATTTATGCCGGCAAAATTCAGCGGCTCGAGCGCCAGCTTCATCACTACGGTTCAGGGATCAATGCCATTCCGCTGCTCGCAGAATTTCGCGAGCATCCCGATGATTTTTATCTTTTGCGCGTAGGTTATGGCGGAACCATGGGCGCGCTGACGGATATCGATCAGGAAGGATTTGCGTCTGCTGCCTTTCACTCGTTTCCGGACATGATGAAGTTCGATCCGTATTCCGGCGACTATGGACCGAACTTTTTCGGCCACGCGCTTAACACCGCCACCTATGTTATCAATCATCCGGAGTTTGGCTGGCTGATTTTTGGCGGGAATCTGCGCGTGGAAGGAAAGATTGTCCAAATTACACCTCTCGATTCGTTCCGCACGCGCGCGTATCTCTCCTCGTTGGGCCTCTGGCTCACGCTTGACGCAGGCAAGTTCGAAAGCATCGAATTGAATTCTCAGACCGGCAGAGTGCGAATTGGCCTGGCGCCCGCGACCACCTTCACGCCGCAGGCGTTCCTGCGAATTGAGCAGCCGGCGAAAATTCAGAATGTTGGAACCTACCGGCCGTCGCATTCATTTCAGCTCGTCAGGGGCGCCTACGCCATTCCCTTGACGAAGAGCACGACCTGGATCGAGCTTGAGGCAAATCGGTGAGAGGGAAGCGATATCGCCGCCGCGAGGTTTTGAAAGGCATGACCGCGGCGTGCGCTGCATATCTTGCACCGATAAAATTTCCAGCGACATCGGACAATCTGCAAATAGCGGGACAGGACGTCGAGGTTCAGGTGACCGCTGTTAGTCGGCACACGCTCCGATTGAGCGTAGTTCCCTTCAAAGACGGGCATCTTAGCCCCATTCCGACGGATGGCTCTCTCGTTAAAGATTCATGGGGCGAGCCATCATTAAAGATTCGAACCGCCGCGCATACGGAGACGATTAGATCCGGCGAACTGACCGTTCGAATTGGCTCAAGTCCCCTTACTTTCACCATCGAGAATCAAAAAGCAGCAAAAATTCAGCAGCTCACCGTGGACGAAAACACCGGCGCTGTCTCATTCGAAACCGGAGATTCTCATTTGCTCGGTCTCGGTGAAGGCGGCCAGCAGTTTGATCGCCGCGGGTTTGCGGATTCTACGCGCAATGGTCAGGGCGGCTATCAACTCGGGACACACGGCTCGCGCGTTTCCATTCCATGGCTAATCGGAACGCCTGGATGGGCAATGTTCATTCATCAACCGTACGGCGCGTTTGATTTCACTGGCGCTCAGAGCAAGTTCATTCCAGAGAGCGCCGAAACCACGTTGCCGCTGGATATTTTCTTTGTCGCCTCGCGCGAACCTGCCACGATCATGGCGGAATATGCTCGTCTGACAGGCCACGCGCAAATTCC
This sequence comes from Candidatus Acidiferrales bacterium, assembly GCA_036796475.1. Classification (GTDB taxonomy): domain Bacteria; phylum Acidobacteriota; class Terriglobia; order Acidiferrales; family UBA7541; genus DAHUXN01. The sequence continues at coordinate 9,800 of DAIRCW010000069.1, forward strand.
GCCGCTCTGGAGCCTTGGATACCAGCAATCGCACCGCACCCTGGCGAGCCGCGACGAAATTCTCGAAATCGCAAACACGTTCCGCGAGAAGCGTCTTCCGTGCGACGCGCTTATTTATTTAGGGACGGGATTTTGCCCGTCGGGATGGAATACCGCGAATGGCTCCTTTGCGTGGAATTCGCGCGTGTTTCCAGATCCGGCAGAAATTCTTAAGGAATTCCATGAGAAAGATTTCCACGCGGTGATGCATGCGGTCATTCTGACGCGCGAACTGAACGGAAGCGCGCGCGACGGTTGCGCCGTCGGCCGATTCGACGAGCAGCAGGCCGGCTGCTACTGGGATGCGCATCGCAAAGACTTTGCCATGGGCATTGACGGCTGGTGGCCCGACGAAGGCGACTCGCTCGACATCCGCTCGCGCCTCACGCGCAATCGCATGTATTGGGAAGGGCCGCAGATCGACCGTCCCAACGAGCGGCCCTATGCGCTTCATCGCAATGGTTACGCGGGCATGCAGCGCTACGCGTCTTTTTTGTGGTCAGGTGACGTCTATTCGTCTTGGGAGACGCTCAAAACTCACATTCCCAACGCAATTAATACCGCTCTTTCCGGTATTCCCTATTGGGGCACGGATATCGGCGGGTTCGTGCCCACCAAGGAATTCACCGCCGAACTTTATCTGCGGTGGTTTCAGTTCGGCGCGTTCTGTACGCTGTTTCGGTGTCATGGACGCGCGTGGAAGCTGCGCTTGCCGTGGGGCTGGGACACCGGCGAGACCGGCCCGCCCGAAATCAGCAACTATCGCGGCGCGTCACTACCGGACCCCAGCGAGCTGCACAACACGCAAGTGGAACCGATCTGCCGAAAATACTTGGAGCTTCGCTACCGGATGCTGCCTTATCTGTACAGCGCAGTGCGTGAATGCTCCACGACGGGCATGCCCGTTGTGCGGGCGCTGTGGCTGCATTATCCAGACGATCCTGTGGCCGTTGCGCGCGATGATGAATACTTGTGGGGAAGGGACATTCTCGTAGCTCCGGTGTGCGAAATGGGAGCGACATCGCGCCGTGTTTATTTGCCGCGCGGCGATTGGTACGATTTCTGGACCGGCGAAAAAATGACCGGCGGTCGAGAAATCACTCGCGCGGTTGATCTTGGGACCATGCCGCTCTTTGTCCGTGCGGGCGCTGTCCTTCCGCTCGGGCCCGTCAAGCAGCACACGAGAGAAACGACAACCGAGCCTTTGAGCGTGACAGTTTACCCTGGCGCGAATGGCTCATTTCTCCTGTACGAGGATGACGGCAAGTCGTTTGATTACCGCCGCGGGCAGTGGATGGGCATTCAGCTGGCATGGAATGATGCTCGCCGCGTTCTCGAGTTGCGCTCGTCGCCCGGCTCGCGCATGATGGCGCCGCTGCGCAGAGCCATCGAGATTAGCTGCGCGCAGGAGAAAAAAAGCATCGTTTTTGACGGGCACCCGATGGAAGTACGTCTTTAATTTTTCTGCGCGATAAGCTGCAAGCGAGTAACATTGCCATTACGATGAAACCGTTTCGTCTGAGCGAACGACGTGCACGCCATTTGCGTACTGCCGGACTGTTGATAGCAGCATTGGGAATCATTTCGCCTGTTTGCTGGGCGCAGGCCGCCAAGAAAGCCGTATCTGATCCCTCAGCGTCTGCCCACAAAGCCATCCAGCTTACGTCGGGAGGGCACTGCAGCGAAGCGCTGCCATTGTTGAGGAAAAGCTTGCCTCGAATTACAGACAAGCAGCTCCGATATGACGCGGCCATGGCCATGGCCCAGTGCGGCATGAGCGCAGGCGATGATGCCGACACCGTCAGCGCGCTCGTGTTGCTGCGTCGAGAATTTCCGAACGACGCAAAGGCGCTGTATACCGCAAGCCATTTTTATTCCGAGTTGGGCATGCAAGCGGCGCGCCAGCTTGTGGAAGCTGCTCCGCATTCGGCGGAAGCGCAGGAGCTAAATGCCGAAGCTCTCGAATCGCAAGGGAAGCAGAACGAAGCGATCGACGCCTACCGTCAGATCTTGCAGCAATATCCCGAGCAGCCGGGCATTCATTACCGCATTGGCCGCCTCATCCTGGCCGGGCCGCAGAGTGCGACGTCATCTGATGATGCAAGAAAGGAATTCGAAGAGGAGCTGAAGATTGATCCGAACGCGGCCTCTGCGGAATTCATGCTCGGCGACTTGGCTCGGCAAGCCGAGCAGTGGAACGATGCCATTCTCCATTTTGGCCGCGCGGCAAAGCTCGACGCGGGATTTTCGGAGGCCTTCCTCGGCCTTGGGATTTCTTTCAATGCTGCGGGAAAAGGCGCCGATGCCGTTGCTCCTTTGGAGAGATATGTGAAGATGGAGCCGTCCGATCCAGCCGGCCATTATCAACTGGCGATTGCGTATAGTCGCGTCGGACGGAAGCAAGATGCGGCGCGTGAGATCGCATTACAGCGCGAGGCCGAAAAGAAAGCTCCGCCCTCTACTCCGCAAAATCCGGATTAGCGTAGAAGATCGTCCCCCAATGGCGAGTTTTCTTAAGTCCATTTTCCTGCGCCTTCCACAATCGTAATGTAGCGGTCAATGGGAAGATCCGTGAACCGCTCGACCTTTCCGCTTGGCTGCGGCCACTTCACCTCCACCCAATCGATTTTCGTCCGTGCGCCAATGCCGAGCACCATCCGTGGATCATGCGATGAAAGATAACTCCCGCCGCCCACTTGGAAGCGATGGCGCTTCAAATCGCCAGCTTGGTAAGTGACTACGGCTCCAATCCCGTCAATATTCGCTTTTTTGCCGATAAGCCGCAGGCCAAGCCAGTGATTTTGTTTGCCCGCATTGTTCCGCAGCAGGATCGGAGCGGCATCGTTGACGCCCACGAGAACGTCCACCGCGCCATCATTATCAAAATCGCCGAGCGCCATGCCGCGGCCCGCAATTGGCCGCGAAAAAATCGCGCCGCTCTGCTGGCTGATATCTTGAAAAGTTTTGCCACTATTCCGAAACAGCAGCATCGGTTCGCGGTATTCAACACTCTGCATGTGCTTTTCGACGTCGATGTCCGGATGGCCATTGCAGAGCAGCAGGTCCAGCTCGCCGTCATTATCGAAATCGAAGAACTT
>DAIRCW010000070.1:0-12780 GCA_036796475.1 Candidatus Acidiferrales bacterium
TTTTCTTCAGGATCTGTCTGATGAGGCCATCCAGCTGGGAATCCATGGCGTCAGCGGTTTGCGCGCCTGTTTGCTGCAGAATCAATCCTTCGCGGATGGCCTCTTCCAGGGAAGTGCGTTCCGCCGCCACAAGTCGTACCTTTGCTGTCTCCAATTCCGATTCGGCGCGGCTAAAGTCGCGGCTGTAGATTGCGGAGACTTGCTCGCCCAGCTCCGTCAAACGCCTATCGAATTCGCTCCTCAGCTTTTCGTATACCGGAGCCGACAACACGTGATGCTCGAGCATCTGCTCGAGTTCTGAGCGCGCCGCTGAGATGGCAATCTGGTGGGCGCGAATGCGATCTTCTTCATCCTCTTTTCTGGCGGTAGAAAGTCCCAGCTTGCGAATCAGCCATTTTATTGAGAGTCCTTGCACAATCATCGAAAAAGCCACGACCGCAAACGTGAAGGTGAGGATTTGGTCGCGATAGGGAATCTCGGAAGTGAGACTCAAAGCCAGCGCCAGGGACAGCGCGCCGTGAAGTCCGCCCCACGTCAGCAGATGCTTCCAGCGCAGGCCGATCTTCCGTGAGAAAAGATCCGTAAGCGAAGTCACGCCGTAAACGGCCAATATGCGTCCCAGCAGTACCGCGATGATCGCCAGTACTACGGCGCGCCATTCGTGAACAAGCGTGGAGACGCGCACTTCCATCCCTATAAGCAGAAACAGAATAGAATTCATCACAAATGACGCGTATTCCCAGAATGACCAGAGTGCGACGCGCGTGCGCGGGCTCATTCCTTGCGTTCCCCAATTGCCCACGACCAGTCCGGCCATTACCGTCGCAATGACGCCGGAAGCATGAAAGCGATTGGCGAGAAGATAGGAGCTGTAAGCCACGATCGTGGGCAGCGTGAGTTCAATTTGCGCATCGTCTATCTTAGTGGTGACCTTGCTGGCGATGTATCCGAGCGCGAATCCGATCGCGGCGCCGATGGCCACTGAGCCGGCGAAGTTCGCGATGCCGTAAGCCACTCGCAAATGACCGGCCGCTACAGCAGCGAGCAGAATTTGAAACAAGACCACTGCTGTCCCGTCGTTGAAAAGGCTTTCGCCTTCGAGTAGCAGGATCAGCCGCCGGGGGACGGTCATTTCTTTGGCAATCGAAAGGACGGCGATGGGATCGGTCGCGGAGATAATCGCGCCAAAGAGAAGCGCCGTCAGCAGCGGCAGACCAATCCATCGGTAAACGATGTATCCGGTTAGCCAAGTTGCCGCGACTACACCGGCGGTTGCTAGCGCTCCATTCCTAAGCAGTTGCCCGAAATTGATTTTTAAGCTGCCCTCGAACAGCAGAGCAGGAAGAAAAAAGATCAAAATAACTTCCGGGGTGAGCCAGTTGGGTCGCTGCGCGGATTGATAAGCAGAAGCAACCATTGGGAAAGGCAAAGCGCCCAGCACCAGGCCACCAATCACGAGGGCTACCGTGTATGGAATGCGCAGCCGCATGGCAATCACGGCAATAATGGAAGCCGCGATCAGCAGCCATATCAGAAATTCAACTGTGGTGGTTGCGGGCATAAGACCTCGCGCCCTTCGGAGAGCATAGTCGCGCGTTTGGCCAGAGCGCCTACTATCCTAGTCGGTTTTGGAAGGATTTCTGCAGAAATCGGGCACTGCGGCTTTCGTTCTGGCAACCCGAAGACAGCACATCTGGTGCACAGCGTACAGAGGCGACAATTGAATTCGGGAGAGGCTCCCGATGAGGACGAGCGGCAGAAAAGAACAAGGCCGGCGGGGGTGGCTGAGGGACCCACTCCGCCGGCCGTTTCCTGCCCCGCTCCGATGCAAGGCAAGAAGTCAGTTTGGCGGCAGAAGTTCTGCGTCGCGCAAAAACTCGTACCGCTCGATCGCTGCTGCCACACCAATGTCCGATTCGCGCGCCGAATCGGTGCGCACCACATGGCCGAGGCAGCGCACCTTTACCTGTCCGGCCAGCGTAACTTCGTGCGGCAGCGTCATCACAATTTCCAGAGGCGCTCCGCTCTTTAGATCTTTGGGCAAGAAAAAGTAGATCCCGCGCGAACTGACCTCCTTCGTCTCGGTATTTGCCTCGCCGACGGCCGCTTCGCCCGTCCACCGCACTTTCAGCGGCAATCTCATTTGAAAACGACGCGTCGACCTGCGCTCTTTTTGGGCCACGGGAATCACCTTCTCTCGGTTTCGTACAGCTTTTCATGGATAAGAATAAGTTCGGAGCGCCAGCGTCTCAATAGTCTGCAAGGCTCAATTTTTTACGGGAGTTGCCCGTACGAAAGTACTAGAAGGGGGCTTGCCAGGAGGTAGAAGCAGGCGCGGAATTATCGCGCAAGGTGCTCGATAAGTTACACTAACTACGATACTTACGGAGAACATCATCCACTGAAATCACGCCTTCGATCTTCTCCAGGTTTGCCCGGTTGACTACCGGAATCACGGGCCAATCGCCGATCACTCGCAGCGCCTCATCCAGATGCTGGTCCGGATATAGTTGCGGCACGGGCCCTTTGGCGGCGACGGTTTCCACGGAACCGCCATTCGCCGCAGCCTGCCGGAGCTCCTCGCGCACGGCAATCATCCACGGACCATTGCGTTTCCATAGGAGAACTTGCGCCCCATCCTTTGCTTCAGGCTGTTCGAGCAGAGATTTCAAATTCTCCTCGCGGAAGACGATGCCCATCGGCGGGCGCATGGCGTCTTCCACATGAAGAGTTGTCTGCTCGCGCATCTCTTCGATCGACGGCAAGAAAAAGCCATCCTGCCGGGCAAGGAAATCGAAGAGCGGAACCTTCTGATATTTGTGGGAGATGAAATAGGCGATCATATTGGCGACGATAGTGGGCACAATCATCGTGTAATGCTGGCTCACCTCGACCACCATGAACACGGACGTAATGGGCACACGCAAAAACGCTGCGAAAAATGTCCCCATCCCCACCAGCGCGAATTCCGGAACGGAAGAAACAGGCCGATGGAGAATGACGTGTTCAAATTCGCCGACGGCGCCGCCCAGCGTGGCCCCGATGAACAGCGCCGGCGCAAACATTCCGCCGGGCGCGCCGCTCACAAATGAAATTCCCGTAGCAACAATTTTGAAAACGCCAAGCAACAGCAGCATCTTCCAAACAAACTGGTCGTGCAGCACCTGGTCGATTACCGGGTAGCCGCTGCCCATCACCTGCGGCAGCCAAATTCCAATGATGCCTATCAGCAGTCCTGCAACTGCAGGCTGAGCGAATTGAGTCCAGCGCGGAAGTTTTCTGAGGCGCGGCCGGAAATAGGCGATGAACTTGAGGAAAGCGAGACCGGCAATGCCGCTGATAATTCCGAGGACGGCATAACCGATCAGCTCTGTGGGCCGGCGGAAAATCACGGTGGGAACGCGAAACATGGGCGCGCTGCCGAGGAATTCGCGCATTACTACCACGCTCGAAATTGCCGCCAGGATGAGCGCGCCGAGCACGCCCCCGCTCCACGTGCCGATAATTTCCTCGATGACGAAAATGGTTGCCGAAATCGGAGCATTGAATGCCGCAGCGAGCCCGGCCGCAGCGCCGATGGGCGCAAGCAATCTTTGCTTTTCGCGCGAGAGGCGCAGGCTACGTCCCAGCGTGGAGGCAATCCCCGCGCCCATTTGCAGCGAAGGATCTTCCGGCCCGAGTGATTGGCCGCTGCCGATGGCCAGCGCGCAGGTGACAAACTTTCCGATGACTGTGCGGAAGGGAATGTGTCCGTCGAAGACGTAAACGGCGGCTTTGGTCTGATTCACACCGCTGCCGCGCGCTCTGCGGAAAGCGTAAATCACCAGGAGAGCAACGACGATTCCTGCCAGCGATGGCGCGAGCAACACTCGCGGAATTCCGGGTTCCATCGACGGGCCGAGGAGCCAGAATCGCGCCCAGTCAATGGCCACGCGGAAGCACACCACGACCGCTCCCGAGATCAGCCCAATGATGGCGGCCAGTAAGAGGAAAAGCTGGCCTTCGCGGAGGGTCAGCGCTTTGCGGCGCCAAACGGTCCATAGCCGCTCAATGCGGTTGCGCTCTTTTCTCGCCTCCTTTTGGGGCGCGGGCGCCGGCGGGGGAACGCCAGGACCGCTGGCGATTTCGCTCATCGCTCGCCGCCTTGCATGGTTTTCTGAATTTCGAGCAGCGCCTTATCCAATCCCGCCGGCTCGCCGCATTTTTGGGCCGCCGCGGTCTCTATCGTGAATACCAAATTCATCGCTGCATCAATCTGTTCGGGATGCCTTCGCAGATTTTTTTCCGCAAGCTGTGGCCGCAGAGTTTGCGCCTGCGAGTAAAGCACCGCGAGATCGAGCGCACCCGAATTCACCGGCGCACTTCCCTGAGGTCTTCCGTTCTGAGATGCGTTGGAATTTTGTCCCGCAGGCAACGGCTGAGCCGTGAGATCCAATCCGCTTGCCTTTGCGCAAGACTCCAGACGGGCGATGGCTTGCGCGAGGTTATGGCGAACACGGTCGTTCCTTTGCGGCTCCGTCAAGCGTGGCAGATAAGGGTCCCACTGAAGCACGAGGCGCGACGTCTCAAGGTACGACTTCACTTCGGGATCATCTTTTTCTTCTTTCCCAACGCGCTGCGACCGTTCCAGATACCTCTGCGCCACAGCGAAATATTGGAGCTCATACGCGGCAATTCCCGCATTTTTCCAAGTAGCCACAGGAGCTTTAGGAGCGTGCAGCGCGGCTCGAAATTCCGCCAGCGCGCGGTTCGGATCGCCTGCGCGCAAGAAGAGTTCTCCTGCCCGCTCATGCAACGCCGAGCTGTTCTTTACAGGAATTTCCGAGACCAGCGAGATCAACTCTCCGTCAGCGCTGGCATCATCATTTCGCGCCACAAGAAATCTGCAAAGTTCGAACCGTGCGCTCAGCCGATTCGCTTCCGGAGCATTCGGCCAAACGCCGTAAATTGCGCCGTGGTAATACCGCAGCGCGTCAGTCTCATTGCCGCTCTTGGCCGCGATCTGCGCAAGCGAGAGATTTACCTCCGCATTCGATGGAGCTTGTGCCAGCAATCCTTCAAGATAGGTGCGCGCTTCTTCGTCGCGCCCTGCAGCCATCAGCGCTTGTGCCAGCCGAAACTGAATGCGCAGGTCCTCCGGTTCGTATACCAGCGCGTTGCGCAAATCGGAAAGAGCCGCAGAAGCGTTTCCCGCATTCAAGCTCGTCTCCGCTGCGGCGAACCATTGCCCGGCAAGGTCGTGCAGCTTCTCGTGATATCCGCGCACGACCCCGCCGGTAATGAAAAACAGTGCGATAACAACAAAGATGCTCCCGCCAAGCACTGTTTCGCGCGAATTCAGAAAGGAGGCCCAGCGCCCTTCACAACGCGGACAGCCTGCTGCGTCCGCGGGAATCGCTCCCCCGCATCGCGGACAGATTCGCTCAGTCGCCGGCTCAGCCATTTATTCCTATGATGTACGACATTCGCAGCAGGTAAGTAACGAACCACAGGGTGTTGTTGCAGAAAACCACTTCGCGGGAATAGGTAAAACTACAGCCACAGCTTTCGCGCAGAAACCTCTACCGAACCAACTAACTTTGATCAATGAGCCGGTGATGAATCGCATACAGCGCCAGCTCGAGCCGGTCAGACACTCCCAGTTTATCAAAAATGTTGTGCAGGTGATTTTTCACGGTTTGTTCGCTGATAAATAGCTTTTCGCCAATCTCGCGATTTCGAAATCCCTGGGCCACCAGCTGGACAATTTCCTTTTCGCGATCGCTCAAGAGCGGCTTGTCGCGCCGCTGCCCGGTTTCAGCCGACCGCTTGAACGCGTCAATTACTTCTGCTGTCATACGGTTATCGAGCCAGATCTCGCCGTCATGGACCTTCCTGATACTCTTCAGCAGCAAGTCGCTGGCAGATTGTTTAAGCACCACACCGCGGGCGCCGAGCCGCATCGCGCGGACCACATCGCGGTCGTCCTCCGCAGCGGTGAGCACAATCACGCGCGTGGGAATCGAATCGAAATTGATCTCCTCCAGTACGCCGAGTCCGTCTTTCTCCGGCATGCGCAGATCCAATAGCAAGATATCGGGCTTGAGCTTGGCGAGCATCTTGATGCATTCGTTTCCATTCGAAGCTTCGCCTATAATGGAAACCTCGTCGCTTCCATCGAACAGCTTGCGGAGCCCATCGCGAAAAATCGCGTGGTCGTCCGCGATCAGAATGCGCACAGGCGTTTTGCTCTTGCTCATCGCTGGGCCATCAATTCACTTAATTCAAAGGAATTTCCACGGTCAGACGCGCGCCATGCCCCGGATTCGATTCCACCGTTAGGACACCCCCCACGGTTCTCGTTCTTTCCTTGATCGAAATGGGTCCCAGGCGCAGCCGATCCAGCTCTTCACTGGTAAATTTACCCGAAAAGCTGAACCCCTGCCCATTATCGTCGACAACCAAAAATACTTTCGTGTCGTCTTGCCATAGTTTTACCACGACGTGGCTGGCGTGCGCATGCTTTTTTATGTTGTTGAGTGACTCACGGTATATCTGGAAAACTTCCCGGCAAATGCGGTCAGGAGCGCGCAAATCGTTCTCCTCCAGGAACAAATCCACGACGGTTCCGCTCTCATTGTGATATCGCTCGGCAAACCCGTACATCATTTCGCGAAGGTCCGCGCTCTCCACGCGCAGCGGACGCAAGTCCTTCACCATCTGCCGTAGTTCTTCGCCTTCCTGTTTCACCGTTTTTTGCAGAAGCACCAGCTCTTGCGACGCAGCTTCGGGCGCATGCGTAGCCTTGCGCCCCAGCACGCCAAGTTGAATATTCAGGCTCATCAGCGTCTGCAAGATTCCATCGTGCAAATCGCGGGAAATCCGGCTCCGCTCCGCTTCCACGGCACGAGTGCGCAAATTTCTGAGTTGAAAGACATTGTCCAGCGGCGCGTTCAGATGCCGCGCCAGTCTCTCAAACCACCGCAGGTCGCTTCTCGAAAATCCGCGTCGGCCGTTCACAAGCAGCATTCTCCCCACCGGATGCCCTGCGCTCGTCACCGTCACAGCCATCACGGAACGGGCGTTCAGGTTTTCCTTCACGCCAACCGGCGCACTCTGAAGTTCGCTGAGCGCTGCTCCAGTCGTTCTGTGCCATCCAAAACCCCGGCGCTGCCCGTCCAGGGAATTCCAGCATACCGTTTGCTCCAAATCGTCCGCCAAATATGCCTGTGTCTTGCTCAACGGCAAGACCTCTGGTGCGATTACGTGCCGCCGATCCTGATCTGCCGTCCACGTAAACACCCGCTCCACTTCCTCATCGCAAATCACCAGCAGCGCCCGCTCGCAATCGAATTCCCTTGTTAATTCGCTCAGCACCAGCCGAACCGACTCCGCCACGCCTTTGTCCACCCGCACCAATCCCAGCAGCATTTCCACGAACCGCTCTTTACCTTCAAGCGTTCTCTCGCGCAATCCGAGCCACGCCGCGCATAGGCCCCCTACAAATGTCACCGAAGCCGCCAGCACCCATGCCGCAACACTTCCTCCCCTGGAAATCTGCGTACCTTCCGGTACCATCCATGCCGAACGCACAATCAAGGCGATTCCCGCTCCTGCGCTCAGCAAGCCCGGGTCGCTCATGAACAAATTTCCCGTACGCGATTCATAAAGTGAAAGGCCACTCCGCTTGCCGGTCGCTGCAAGCGCGAAAACTGCGAAGAGATAAAAAATCCAGAACGGCGCGAGCGAGGGCGTCAGCGCAATAAGAATTGCCAGCCCGATGGCATCCAACTCAGGTGGATAGTGGAACTTGTCAAACCAGCGAAATTGGCTCAGAGCCAGCACCGCAAGCGAAACGGTAAGATATCCGCTTAAAAAAATTGTCGTGTACGCGGCCGCCTGAGATCCCACAGATGCGAAGGGTCCTCCGGTAGGCGCAGTAACGGCTAGCCCCACTGGAACGGACTCGCGCAAGGCCAGCAGAGCCAGCGCCAGCGCTGCGGGTCGCGCCGCGTCAATCATTTTTTCAACTTGCCTGTGTTCTGCTGTTGGCACGGATCGTTGCAGAATCGGAATCTGCCCCTTGCTGTTACTCCCCCTCTTTTACAAAGAAGTTTAACAAGGCACATAGGAGTGCTGTTAGATTGCGCGGCATTGCGTGTTCACGGAGTAACGCGGCCAACGTTTCGGCGCCTTATTGACAGCGGGTGGATAATCTCAACGTGGGGTTCCCTCCGAAAGCTTTGGGAAGACGTCGCTGTGCCTGAACGCTTTACGCAACGCGAGGTCAGCCGGATCGTGGGTGTTGAGCCCGCTCGTTTGCGCTATTGGCAACGGCTTCGTCTCGTCGTGCCTAACGCGCGCTGGGGCGAACGCTTTTATAATTTCGGCGATCTAGTTGCCCTCCGTTCAATCAAAACCATAACCGAAAGCCATATTCCTGCTCGCAGGATTTGCCGTACCGTCGCCGCTCTCGAACGCGGCGAAAAAGTCCACCTGCGGTTTGGGGAATTTCAACTTTTTCCGAGTGGGCGGCAGATTGCCGCGATCGCCCCGGGCTCTTCGGGTTCAGTGATTGAGCCGCTAACGGGCCAATTTGTGCTTCCATTTCATGGCACGGCCGGCAGCGACGAGAAAGTCGTCGAGATGCAATCCTCAGCCGCGGAAGAAATTTTCGAATACGCCGTGCGTTGCGAATCGCAGCCGGAGGGCACGGAAGAGGCTATGCGGCTCTACCGCCGCGTCATTGAAATGCAGCCGCGCTGGAGCGAGCCGCACATCAATCTGGGCTGCGTGTTTTACAAGACCGGAGAACTCGAAAAGGCGCGCTCGGAATTTTCCGCCGCGCTCGAACTTGAGCCGGATAGCGTCGTCGGACATTTCAATCTCGGCTGTGTATTGGACGAAATTGGCGACTCGCAAAAAGCGATTCAGCATTTACAGCGAGCCGTTGAAATTGACCCTTCTCACGCCGACGCCCATTTCAATCTGGCCTCGACCTACGAGAAGAACGGGCGCAAGCAGCTGGCCCTGCAACATTGGATTTCCTATCTGCAGTTGCAATCGCGCGGTCCGTGGGCTGACTTCGCGAGGGCGCAAATCCAAAAGTCCGCTGCTCCTAAAAAGCCCGCTCCGCCCATTCCTTTTCGTCCGCGTAAACCGAACTGAAAGCACAAATCGCAAAGGCTTTACAATCCTATGCCTTGCTGCAATTTGAGTTTCCGAGCGCTCGAGCCGTATGAGCGCAGAGATTAGGCCGCTTTATCGTGGCGAAACTGCGTGCTATTATCAATTCACTCGCGGCGGTGAGCGTAGCTCAGCTGGTAGAGCATCGGTCTGTGGCACCGAGGGTCGTGGGTTCAAATCCCATCGCTCACCCCAATAGACTTCCAATTCCATACATCTTTACGACGATCATTGTGAAAACCGCGCGCGATTTTGTTAACTCGCGCGCGGGCATTCCACGATGCGATCAGTTTGTGACGCGGAGGTTCGGTTCAGCTGTATTTCCGCCCAATCCTGCGCCGTAGAACTGCTGTTCCTCGGTTGAGCCATCTAGCGCAGTTACGTGCGAATCGCCGCCGGCGACCACTCGTGTGACTTCGTCAAAGTAGCCCGCCCCAACGAAGCGTTGGTGCTTCACGGCCGCGTACCCATCCGGTTCCGCCGCGAATTCTTTTTCCTGCAATTCGGAATACGCTTCCATCCCACGGTCGCGATAGCCTCGCGCGAGGTCGAACATGCTGACGTTGAGCGAGTGGAATCCGGCGAGAGTCACGAATTGGAACTTGTATCCCATGGCGCCGAGTTCTCGCTGGAATTTGGCGAGTTCCGCCGCGCCCAGTTTTTTCTTCCAATTGAACGAAGGCGAGCAGTTATAGGCAAGGAGCTTGCCCGGAAACCGTGCGTGTACGGATTCGGCAAAGCGCCGCGCTTCGGTGAGATCAGGCGTGGCCGTTTCGCACCAAATCATATCCGCGTAAGGCGCGAAGGCCATGCCGCGCGCAATGGCGGCATCGAGCCCGCCGCGAAATTCGAAGTCGCCCTCGGGTGTGCGCTGGCCGGTGATGAATTCGCGGTCGCGCTCGTCGAAGTCGCTGCGAATGAGTTTCGCGCTGTTCGCGTCGGTGCGCGCGACAAGAACCGTCGGAACGTCCATCACATCGGCGGCCAGACGCGCGGCGACAAGTTTGCTGATGAACTCGCCGGTGGGCACCACAACTTTTCCGCCCATGTGGCCGCACTTTTTCACAGACGAAAGCTGATCTTCGAAATGCACACCCGCCGCGCCCGCTTCGATCATCGCTTTCATCAATTCAAAGGCGTTAAGATTCCCTCCGAAGCCGGCCTCAGCATCCGCGATCATCGGCACGTACCAGGAAACGCCATTCTTTCCTTCCGCGTGAGAGATTTGATCCGCGCGCTGCAGGGCGCGATTGATCGAAGCTACGAGTTTCGGCGCGCTGTCCACCGGATAGAGGCTTTGATCGGGATACATCGCACCGGCGCTGTTCGCATCGGCGGCAACTTGCCAGCCGCTGACGTAAATGGCTTTCAGCCCGGCCATAACCTGCTGAACGGCCTGGTTGCCCGTCATCGCGCCAAGAGCAGGAACGTATGGCTCCGTGTGCAGAAGCTGCCAGAGTTTTTCGGCCCCATGCCGCGCGAGAGAATGCTCGATTTTAAGCGTGCCCTGCAAGCGCTCCACATCGGCTTGAGTGTAAGGACGGCGAATGCCGGCCCAGCGGCCATCCGCGTCAGCGAACGAATTCACGGATTTTCCGTTGCCGTTGTGAGTATGACCGTTGTGCGTGTGCGAGTTCGATTTTTGCGTCATGTTCCTTTCTCCTGGGGCGTGGGCGCGTTGCTTTCTGTCACCAGTCAAGCGCAGAATGCATCCTGATTCAAATAAGCCAGTCCGAATCGGACTACTGTCCAAAAGCGCCCAGGTGGGCCGGGAACCCAGAAGAAAATCCGCAAAGTGAAGAGTGAAAGCTGAAAGGAAACGCCGATGCACGCCACACAGATTGCCGAGATCAAAGCGGACATGCCTCAAGGTTGCAAAGAGATTCTGACGGATTGCGCATGCGGATTTTTGCTGAAACTGGCGAATGCGTTCGAGGGACGGCGCCAGGAAATTCTGGCAGCCAGACGGGCGCGACAGAAAGAAATCGATGCCGGAGCGATGCTGGATTTTCCGGAGCAGACGCGCGAAATACGCCACGTTCAATGGATGGCTGCGCCGATTCCTGCGGACTTGATGGATCGGCGCGTCGAAATCACCGGTCCGGTGGACCGGAAGATGATTATCAATGGGCTGAATTCCGGCGCCAAGGTGTTCATGGCGGATTTCGAAGATGCGAATTCCCCCACCTGGCGCAACAACATTGAAGGGCAACTGAATTTGAGGGATGCGGTTAACCGCTCAATTCAATATGAAAGCCCCGAAGGGAAAAAATACGAACTGGCTTCCGAAACAGCGACGTTGATGGTGCGGCCAAGGGGCTGGCACCTCGAAGAGAAGCACTTCTGCGTGGCAGGAAAACCGATTTCCGCGTCGCTTTTCGATTTCGGGCTTTTCTTTTTTCACAACGCGAAGAAGCTAATCGCGTGCGGCACCCGCCCCTATTTTTATTTGCCCAAGATGCAGAGCCATCGCGAAGCGCGGCTGTGGAATGACGTGTTTGTCTTCGCGCAGAACGAATTGGGAATTCCGCGAGGAACGATTCGCGCCACCGTGTTGATCGAAACGATTTACGCGGCATTCGAAATGGACGAAATTCTTTACGAATTGCGCGAGCACATTTCTGGCTTGAATTGCGGGCGGTGGGACTACATTTTCAGCTTCATCAAGGCGTTCAGCAGCCGGCCGGAATTCGTCCTGCCGGACCGCGCGCAAGTCACGATGACTCAGCCGTTCCTCGATGCCTACGTGCGGCTGCTGATTCGCACCTGCCACCGCCGCGGCGCGCACGCCATGGGCGGAATGGCCGCGCAGATTCCGATTAAAAATGATGCGGAGGCGAATCGCGTGGCCCTCGAGAAAGTCCGCGAAGACAAACTTCGCGAAGTTCGTGCGGGTCACGATGGGACCTGGGTGGCCCATCCGGGATTGGTTAGCCTGGCAAAGGAAGTTTTCGATCAGCAAATGAAAGGCCCGAATCAGATTAGCGTTCACGCGGATGGACGCGACAGAATTTCCGCGGCAGAACTGGTTGCAGTGCCGAAGGGCGAGATCACCGAAAAAGGCTTGCGGCACAACATTGACGTAGGAATTCGTTATTTGGGCGCGTGGCTGGGAGGGAACGGATGCGTGCCGATATACAACTTGATGGAAGACGCGGCCACTTCGGAAATTTGCCGGGCACAGGTATGGCAATGGCGGCGGCACGGCGCAAAGTTGGCGGACGGCAGAACGGTTTCAGACGCGTTGGTGAAGCAGGTCCTTGCTGAAGAATGCGATGGCATTCGCAAAGAAGTCGGTGCGCAGCGAATTGAGCAGGGAAAATTTTCGAAGGCGGCGGAAATTCTACGGAAGCTGATCGAGAGCGAGGATTTTCCAGAGTTTCTGACGGTTGCGGCATACGATTTCTTGGATTGAGTTAAGCAAGAATGAACATTCCTGATGAGCTGATCGCAAAGCTGCGCCACAATCTTGTTTTTCGCTGCATTCAGGATGGATTCGCGGAGATTGCAGCGAACCGTGAATGCGTGGAGCAAATTGCGCCCTCGGAAAAAAATGGCGCTGCGCTGCTGAGCAGTCTGGCGCAGTGGGTGGATATCGGATTCGATTCGCCGCAA
>DAIRCW010000071.1:0-12594 GCA_036796475.1 Candidatus Acidiferrales bacterium
GTGAGTTCCGGCTTCATGACGCTGGGGCGCATGACTTCGCGGAGAGTGGCGTCGGGGGCGTCGAGAATCTTTTGCGGCGCGAGGCCGATTTCTTTTTTGAGCGCGCGAAGACCTTTGTCGCATCGTTCATCGGATTGCGGATAGCCGCAGTTGCGGTGGAGGAGCATTTGATACGGATCCGTCGGACTGGGCGCTTTGGGCCGGCCGTAGAATTTTTCCAGAGCGTCGAAGATGGCCGCGAGGCGCGAGCGTTTGGCAGAAGCTGTGACCATGAGCGAGGCTGCGGGCATCGTAACATCTGGGGAAGGAGTTCGAAAGACGCAATCATAATCGAGAGTCTGCGAGCATGCCGCGGGGCGCCGCAGGCCGTTGAAAACAGAAGGCACGAACGAAAAATGCGGTTGCAAGTTTTTAGGAAAGTTGCCACGCTAGAAAACCCAGTCTGGATCTCACGCAGAGTGGCGATCTGAAATCAACGCAACGAAGGCCAAGCGGACGAGAGAGGTTGAGACATGCTGAGGTGGATGTTGGCGGTGTGCGCGATGGCGTGCATGGCAATTCCCGCGCGGGGACAAGCAGCGACGGGAATGAAGCGCGGAATCACGGTGGACGTGGGCGGAGGCTTTGCGCACACGCAATTCTACGCGGGACAAGGCTGGCCAAACCAGAACGGGTTTTACGGAACAGCGGGAATCAATCTGAGCAGCTGGGTGCAGATTTTTGGCGAAGCAAGCTGGCAGGGCGGGGCGATTCCGCAGGGCAACACGCGTCTCATTGGCGACCATCTGGGCGTTCGATTCTATGAGCGACCGAAGTCGGGGAGTTTGAGTCCTTTCGGCGAATTTATGGCAGGAGTGTCGCGACTGGATTTGAATCTAACGTCGGTGAATCAACATTTTTCAGAGCACAAGTTTTCGTTCAAAGCAGGCGGAGGGTTGGACGTGAAAGTGTCGCAGCACTGGTCGGTGAGGGCGATTGAAGCGGATTACTACAGGACAGAATTTTTGCAGAGCCGCCAGAACAACGTGTGGCTGAGCGTAGGAGTGGTTTTTACGATCGGGAACCGGAAGTATCCATATTAGAGGCTGGAAGCTAGAGGCCGGACGCTAGAAAACCGAGCGATTTTGTTGCGAGGAGAATTTGAATGGCCAGGAAAAAGACTTCAAAGAAAAAGAAGAAGATTGTGAAGCGGGCAGGTGCAAAGGCCCGCGGAAAAAAGAGCGTGAGCAAGCGGCCGAAGGCAGATTCCCGGCGGACGGAGAAGGTGCGCGAGCGAAGAGCGCGGCTTTCGCGGGGGCTCGATGCGACGCGCGCGGGAATTGTAGCGGAGAGCGAGCCAGAACGTTCGCTGGAGGCGGGACAGTCAGGAGATTTGGAGGGTTTGTCAGCTGTCGAAGATGCGGACTCGGAGAGCGTGCAGGATCTCGCGGAAGAGGGACAGGATTACGAGGCGGAAATCATTGAGGGCGTGGAGCGCGCGGAAGATGAGCCGGAGAAGCCGATGCGCGTGAGGCGCGATGAAGAGCCGCGTCCCAGACCGAAGCGACAGACGTTGTAAGATTCCTGCAGGTGAAACAAGAGCTCGGCCAGTTTGCCGAATGCGTTTGACAGGTCGCGGCATTGCGATCAAGCGCCGCACATTAGCTAATGAAGGCTCCTCGGTTTCGCCAAAAAATTCCATTCGAGAACTGGAAGGTCCTAAACAGCGGAAAGCGTTACTACCCGCGGTGATTACGCAAGCTACACGGGGTTGCCGCTGCGACGACGGGGACCAAACATTCGTGCTTGCGAATCTGGCGCAGAGCGGATAAGAATGTGGGGCAGCGACAGGACTCCGGTTGAGGCTTCGGGCCGACTCTTGGCCATCAGGAATTGTTTCTAGGCGAATGGCTCACAAAGAACTGCACCACTCCATTGCGTAAAGTGACGCATTTTCTGGAAAACGGCATCCAACCCGGATGTGCGGAAAATAAGTTTGCATTCATTGAAAAAATAGAGGCGGCCACCCGATGAAAATCGCAAGCGTTGCCGGAGCATTTCCCAAGAATTATTTTGAGCAGGAAACGCTCACTTGTGCGCTGAAGCAATACTGGGGCGAACGATTGAAGCGTCCTGAAGTGCTGGACAAGCTGCATGCGAACGTGTGCGTCAAAGGGCGGCACATGGCGCTGCCGCTCGAAGGATATTACGGGATGCAGACGTGGGGACAAGCGAATGACGCGTGGATTCGCACCGGGATGGAAATTGGCGAGGAGGCCATCACCAAGGCGCTGAAACCGATCGGGCTTCCGGCACGCGAACTGGATGCAATCTTTGTGGTGTCGGTGACGGGAATTGCTAGTCCCTCGCTGGACGCGCGGCTGGCAAATCGCATGGGGCTGTGTCCGAATATCAAGCGCAATCCGATTTTTGGATTGGGCTGCGTGGCGGGCGCCGCGGGAATTGCGCGGGCGGCGGATTATGTGCGGGCATTCCCCGGGCAAACTGCTGTGCTGCTGGCAGTGGAGCTGTGTTCGCTGACGATTCAGCGTGACGACTTGTCTATGGCGAATTTGATTTCGGCGGGACTTTTTGGTGACGGCGCGGCGGCGGTGATTATTGCGGGAGATGAGCGGGATTTCGGCGGGCCGGAAATTGTGGCGACGCGCTCAACGTTCTATCCCAACACAGAACGGACCATGGGCTGGGAAATTTCCGAAAAGGGATTTCAGATCGTGCTGTCGCCGGGCGTTCCGGACGTGGTGCGCGAGAATTTGGGCCGCGACGCGAAGCAGTTCCTCGGCGATTTGGGCTTACGGCGCGAAGATATTTCCAGCTGGATTTTTCATACCGGCGGGCCGAAAGTTTTGGAAGCAGTCGAGGACGCACTGGAATTGAAAAACGGCGAACTGGACGCGTCGTGGGATTGCCTGGCGAACGTTGGTAATTTGTCTTCTGTATCCGTGCTGCTGGTACTCGAAGATGTGATGGCCAACCGGCGGCCGGAGCCGGGGACTTACGGAATTCTGGGCGCGATGGGGCCGGGATTCTGTTCGGAATTGATTCTCCTCAAGTGGTAAAGAAAAAACAGAAAAATAAAAAGAAAAAGCTTGGCAAGCGGTGCGTTGCGGAGTTAAAAACTTCAGAACGCATAGGCCAAGGACTATGAGTTTTAGGAATTCGCGGTCCGGAATGGGCGGATTTCCGCGAATGCGTCTGGGGGAGCATGAAGCGGGGGCGGTTTGATACAGATGTGTTTGTAATTGGCGCGGGTCCAGCGGGCCTGTCGGTGGCGATTGCTGCGCGACAAGAAGGTTTTCGCGTCAGCGTGGCGGATTGCGCAGCGCCGGCGAAAGAGGATTCGTGCGGTGACGTGCTGATGCCGGCGGGCGTGGCGGCGCTGCGAAAACTGGGAGTCGGGCTCGGCCTGAACGATGGCATGCCGTTTCGCGGGCTGAGATTTATCGAGAGGCGAGTGGCGGCGCAGGCGGATTTCCCGGACGGCTGGGGACGCGGCGTGCGCTGGTCAACGCTGCACAAGTTGCTGATTGAGCGCGCGTGGCGCGTCGGCGTGGAAGTGAATTGGGGCGTGCGCGTGCGTTCGGGACAGGCGGGCGAGCTCACGGCCGATGGTTCGGCAGTGCGCAGCCGGTGGATTATTGGCGCGGACGGAAAAAATTCGCGCGTGCGCAGCTGGGCCGGGCTCGGCGCGGACGGAAAAGGCGAGAAGCGGCGCGCATTGCGGCGGCATTATCGCGTGAAGCCGTGGTCGGAGCACGCGGAAGTGCATTGGAGCGCGGAATGCCAGATGTATGTGACTCCGGCAGGCGCGAACGACGTTTGCGTGGCGGCGTTGACATGCAAAGATGAATTGAAATTTGAAGAGGCGCTGGCGCGTTTTCCGGGAGTTGCGGCGCGGGTTGCAGGAGCGGAAGCGGGCGTCATCGAAAAAAGTGAAATGGGCGCGACGCGTTCAGTGCGGCGTGTCTTTAGCGGAAACATCGCGCTCGCCGGCGATGCGTCGGGCGGAGTGAATGCGCTGACCGGCGACGGACTGGCGCTGGCGTTGCAGCAGGGAGTACGGCTCGCGGCGGCGCTGCGGAAAAATGATTTGCGCGGATATCAGAGAGAGCACCGGAAGATGATGCAGCGCCCGTTGCTGATGTCGCGTTTACTGGAGATGCTGAGCCGGCGCGGATGGCTGAGGCGCAGGCTCGTGAGCGCGCTCGCGGCGAATCCGGCGATGTTTTCGCGGCTGCTCGCGGCGCATGCAGGGACGATGAATTTGCCAAAGCTGGTGCTCGATTACGCGCCGGAGTTCACCTGGCAAGTGCTGACGGCGCATGATGCTTCTTCGCCGAATGAAGTAAACGCGCCGCGTTTTGACGGGCGATAGCGCCTAGAATCCGCTCCGCGCTTGAAAGCGGCGCACCCGCAAGCAAGGTCAAGAGCCGCAGATCCGCAAAAAGCGCGATTCTGCGCTACCAACCACAAATCAAAATTCAAACAATTTCAGGCGTGGACGGCGTGTGCGCGGGAGCCGTTGATGAGGAAGTCCGCGGCGGAATCTGAGCCTGCAGCTTCTCTTTGGAAAGGCGAGCGGGGATGAAGGTATTTGCAGAGCTTGTCGCGAAGTTTTAGGCGCGCGCGCAAAAGCCGTGTCTTCGTGGCCGCTACAGTCAGGCCGAGCGCTTCGGCTGTTTCTTCGATGGAGAGCTGCTCGATGTCACGCAGTTGAAAAACGACGCGCAAGCGGTAGTGAAGTTCTGAGATAGCTTCTTCGAGGAAGCGGCGGATTTCGATTTGGCTGAAGCATTCCTCGGGCGAAGGACCCCATGACTTAAGCTCGCGCGGGACAGGAGAATCTTTGGTCTCGACAGGATCGTCAATGGAGATTTCCACGTGGCGCCGCCGGCGAAGCTTCATCAGGCATTCATTAAGCGTGATGCGCACGAGCCAGGTGTAAAAGCGCGAGTTGCCTTGAAACGCGCTGAGATGCTGAAAGGCTTTGAGAAACGCGTCCTGCACCACGTCCTCGGCATCGGAGCGGTTTTGAGTCATGTTGCAGGCGAGGCGGTAGACGCGTTTCTCGTAGCGCGTGACCAAGGCCTCGAAGGCATGCGCGTCTCCGGATTGCGCGGCAGCAACAAGCGCAGATTCGTCATCGCCGACGGAAGCGGATAGGCGGCGGTGTTCGATAGAGGCGATGCGCGATGGGTGCGCTTGAGATTGCACAAGCGCAAAATCCACGCCGGTCAAACCTGTTCCGACCGCTACACTCATGACTTGCCCCCTATGCCCAAAAAATGGCGCAAATTCCGAAATGGGAAGTTCGCGGCAGGGCCGAAGAGCATCAGATGGCGCTGTATAATTTAGAACCAAGAATGACGCGGGGTGTTAGTCAAGCGCTTAGCAAGAATCTATAAAGGTCTACTGTACAGATTTAACAAGATTTAATAGGCTATAT
This sequence comes from Candidatus Acidiferrales bacterium, assembly GCA_036796475.1. Classification (GTDB taxonomy): domain Bacteria; phylum Acidobacteriota; class Terriglobia; order Acidiferrales; family UBA7541; genus DAHUXN01. The sequence goes on from DAIRCW010000071.1 coordinate 5,447, forward strand.
GCTGTCGGCAGGGTCGCCGCCAACCTTTGAATTTGGCCGGCGAATACGACTTTATGGGTACAATCGGCGCCATGCCAGAAGTGATTCGGTTCGGCCTTTTCGAGCTCGATGTGCAGGAGCACGAATTGCGCAAGCGCGGGCTGCGCCTGCGGATCGAGACCAAGCCGCTGCGGATTTTGGAGTTGCTGCTGGAACGCCCGGGCGAAATCGTCACGCGGAAGGAAATTCAGGAAGCGCTGTGGCCGGATACGCATGTCGCGTTCGAGTACAGCCTCAATACCGCAGTGAACAAGCTGCGCGCGGTGTTGGGCGATTCGGCGGAGAATCCGCGATTTGTGGAGACGATTGCGCGGCGCGGATACCGATTCATCGGGGCGGTCCGTCAGCCGGCAGCAAAGGAAGCTTCATCCTCTGACAATCGCGACGCGACCGCCGCGACGCGCGCAGGCACGTCCCGCACCCAGGCAGTTTCGCTGGCGGTACTTCCCTTCCAAACTGTGGGCGAGCGCGCCGACCTGGAATATCTGAGCGACGGCATGGGCGAAGCGGTCATTCGCCGAGTGTCACAAATTCCAGGAGTGCGCGTGATGGCGTGGAGCACGGTGCTGCGATACAAGCGCGGTGACTTGGAGCCGCTTGCGGTGGGACGAGAATTGGCGGTGCAGTCGGTGCTTGTCGGGCGCATCATCCCGCAGGAAAAAACGGTCACCATGAGTCTGGAATTGGTAGACGTGGCAACCGGCGCGCACATGTGGGGCGAGGAATATTCGCGCGGATGGAATGACATTCAAACCCTGCCGGGCGAAATTGCGCGCGAACTGGCGGCGCGTCTCAAGCGCGGGGATGGCAGAGAGGAAAAGCTTGGTCGCGCCGAACGTTACACGCAAAATCCCGAGGCTTATGCGGATTATCTGCACGGGCGGCATCACTGGCACCGGCTGACGCCGGATGCGTTACCGCGGAGCGTGGTTTATTTCGAGAGCGCCATAGCCAAAGACCCGGAATTCGGTTTGGCGCACGCCGCGCTGGCGGAAGCGTATTTGCTTTTCGCGTTTATCGGGCTTTTGCATCCGCGCGAAGCGCTGGAGCGCGCGCACGAGGCGGTCACAAAAGCGCTTCGCGTTGATGAGCAATTGCCGGAGGCGCACGCGTCGTTTGGGAACGTTATCAAGTTGCGCGAACACGATTGGGCCACAGCGGAACGGGAATATCTGCGCTGTCTGGAAATTGACGCCAACAACGTCATCGCGCTGCGCGGCTACGGGAATTTGCTTTCGGCGCTGGGGCGCGACAAGGATGCCGTCGAGCAAATTCGCAAAGCGCAGGAGATTGATCCACTCTCGATGGTGGTGGGAATTGACGCGGCGTGGAATTTGTACATGGCGCGGGATTACAAGGAGTCGCTCGAACAGGCGCGCAAGATGGAAGAGATGCAACCGGGATCACCGGCTTCGTCGCATTTGATCGGAATGTCGCTGACGCAGCTGGGCCGGTTAGACGAGGCGATTGAGTGGCTGCAGAAAAACAGCGAACGTTCTTTTGGACATTATGCAGCGCAGGCGGCGCTTGCGCATGCATACGGCGTGAGCGGGCACAAAAAAGAGGCCGCAGAAATTGTGGCTGGGTTGCGCGGGGCCGCGAAACAACATTACATTTCGCCGTTCTGCCTGGCGCTGGCCGAGGCGGGAATCGGTGAAAATGCGATGGCTCTCGACGCGCTGGAAAAAGGTTTTGACGAGCACGATGTGTGGCTAGTATGGCTGGGACGCGAGCCGCGGCTGGACACTCTGCGCGCGGAGCCGAGATTCCAAAAGATGCTGGAGCGAATGAAGCTGGCCTAGAAGCTGAGAGCCCGCAACGGCGCTGCTACGCGCTGATTTTCTTCCACCATAAAAGGAATCCCGTGAGCGCCGAAATTGCCAGTGCGAGGCTAGCGAGTGCGAGTATCGCTTCTGTGGGGAATCCCAATATCGCGCCGGTGTGCAGCGCCTGATTGATGAAGTGAGCCCGATAAGCGCGCGGAAGTTTGCTCAAATCGTCTACCCGCAAAACCGCGCCGGTGTAGCGATCGAGGTACACAGTACTGTGGCCCGCGAGGCCCGGGCCGCGCTTCAGGATCTGAACCGCTGACCGAGGATACTTCGGCAAAACAATTTGGTACGTCGATGCGCCGGGCAACGCGCGATCGGCTGCGCGCCTGAGTGCATCCAAATCCGGTGCATGACTGCCCTGCACCACGGCCTGAGTTACATCTGAATGCGGAAGAGCGCCAGGATCCCACGGCTGAGAGCGCACCATCCAGTAAAGCGGAGTTTCGAAAGCAACCAGCAATCCGCTGGCACCCAAAATGAAGAACAAAGCGAATCCATAAAATCCGGAGATGTTGTGCACGTCCCAGATGATTCGCCGCCACGTAGCCGTCCATTTGATATTCAAACGCTTTTTGTCCCACCAAAGATAAAGGCCGCTGCAAACGAGGAGAAGCGACGCGGCAGTGGCGGCATTGACGATCGATTCGCCCGTATTACCGGCAAACAACGCGACGTGCAACTCGTGAACTGCAAGCACGAAATTGTCGGCTCCGGAGGGCCCGCTACGAACACCCAGAATCGCGCCGCTGTAAGGATTGACGAAAAGCGAGCGCCCGTCACTTAACAAGAACACTTGTGCGCTGCGCGCGCCGGAGAGTCGGATCTGTTCAACGCGGACTGTATCGAACTCATGTTCGACGCGGTGGAGAAGCTCTTCTTCGCTGAGCGGTGAGCCGCGAGGAGTAACGTTCCAGAGAGAGGGATGGAGCCACGAGTCGTAGTCAGGCGCGAATGCAAGGATGCTGCCCGTAATGCCCGCAACGACAAGGAAAATTGCCGCAATCAAGCCCACGTAGCGGTGCAGCCAGAGCCAGAATCTGCGCAAAGTCATTTTGCCGGTTGAAGCGCTACTTTTGGTCTCCATTGGATCGGTGCGCAATCATCTGCTGCTTCTTGCCGTAATCGAGGCCACGAGTCAGTTTCAATTCGTTTCCTTCGAGCGTTCCTGTCCAGTCGCCGAACGCCATAAACGAGACATTGTTGCCTTCGATTTTTCCATTCTTGATGGGGAACTCATCGTCGCGCGTCGAGAGCTCGACGGTGCCGGTAAGCGTGCCGCCGGTGGTCTTGAAATTGAATATGAAGGAGAACGTGCGCCCGTCGCCCTTCACGTCGGCGACCCAGCGGCCCTGCAGTTGTTGCGCGCCTGGAGCGGCGTAGAGCGGAGTGGATGCTAACGCAGCCAGGAAAATAGTGGCGAGAATAACGCTGATCACTTTCAGTCTTGGGCTTGGCATGGAATTCCTCCCGTGTCTTAGACGCAGGAGCGTTGAAATGGGCGTGCGAGAAAATTGCCCGGATTGCGAGCAGGTTGATTAGCCGGCTTTGCGGCGGGATTTTACGATGCGCGGGCCGGCGGCCTCGCTGGACTGTGCGGCGGCGGGTTGCTTCTGGCGGGATTCGACGCGAACCGGCTGCTTTTTCGCGGCGCTCCCGGCGGGCTTCTGCTCGAGACTTTTCTTCAACGCGGCCATGAGATCAATCACCGGCGCGACCGCGTGATGCTGCACGGCGGTGACTTCCCTTCCCGCAGTTTTGGCGTCGACCAGAGCGCGCAAGCTCTCCTGATACGTGTCACGATACTTGTCCGGCTCAAACGGAGCGGAAAGATTTTCGATGAGCTGACGCGCGAGGGTGCGCTCCTGATCTTTAATTTCGGCTTTGCGCGTGTCGCCGTATTCGGAAGAGCGAATTTCGTTCGTGTAGAACATGGTGTGCAGCGTCAAGCCGCCTTCGCGCGGGCGAATGATCACGATGTATTCGCGATTGTGCATGCTGACTTTGGCGATTCCCGCATAGCTGGCCTGCTGCATGGCTTCGGTGAGCAGGCGATAAGCTTTTTCCCCGCCCTCTTCCGGCGCGATGTAGTACGAAGCATCGAAATAGACCGGATCGATTTCCGCCAGCTTCACGAACTCCAGGATTTCCATGCTGCGCGCGGATTCCGGCTCGACGTTCTTCAATTCCTCTTCCGTGAAAAGGACGTACTGCCCTTTCTCATACTCGTAGCCCTTCTCAATTTCGGAGCGCTCGACCATGCGGTTGCACGTCGGGCAGAACAGGGGCTGCTTCAGGCGCGTGTGGCATTCCTTGTGCAGCTGATTGAAGCTGATACGCTCCGTGCGCGCCGCCGGCGATAGCCGGATGGGCAGCGAAATCAAGCCAAAGGTGAGAAATCCCTTCCAGGAGCTTGGCATAGTCTGTTGATTTTAGCGTGATTGGGCGCGAAGACCAAACACTGTGCCGCAATGGTATGGCGAATATAAAGCGAAATACTTCAGCCGCGAATCCTAGTTAGCTTTTCTTCCGACGCTCTGCATTGGCCGATTCTTGCTGGCGAAGGTAGTCCTCGATCTCGGTCCTGCCTGCATGCTTCGCCCAACCCGCCGGCGTAGCTTGCCAGAGAATATCCTTCAAATCCAATCTTGCACCGCGCTCGACGAGTAGACGAACAACTTCGGCATGCCCTGCACCGGCAGCCTGATGCAAAGGAGTTGTGTGAGAATGGCCTCCCACGGGATTGTAGCGATTTGGGTCCTCGCCCGCATCCAGCAACAAGCGGACAACGTCGACGTGGCCATGGTCTGCCGCCAACGTAAGCGCCAGGTGCCGCGACTGAGCATCAGCATCTGGAAGCAGCCGGCGAGCGTCGTCTGCGCGCCCCAAAGCCGCGGCGATCGGCAGGGCGATGGCAGCACCGCGCTCAATCAATGCGTGCACCGACTCGCGCTCGCCGTGCAAAGTTGCGGCATGGATAGCGGAGCTGGGATCTGCTCCGTGATCGCAAAGCAGGTTGATTAACGGAACTTGCGCGCCACACTCTCGCGCCAAGCTGCCCGTTGAAACCAGCATCAGCGCTTCATTCAGCGAAGGTAGCTCCGGCCCTGCATCCAGAATCACCTCGGCGATTTGGACGATATTTTTTGGTAGCGAGCCGCGCCGGATCGGATTCTCCGCTATGAATTCCAAGAGTGTGGGATTGCGGAAATAGTTGCCGCCCTCGAAAACGACGTGTTGCTGAACCAGATTCGGATGTCGTTTCAGGTGAGCCCGCAGGCCCTCTTCGTCGCCTGCATCGAGAAGACCCACGGCGCGACGGAAGGCGGCGTCCTCGATTCGCTCATGATGTGGCAAATTCAACTGATCGGCGAGCGACGGTTTTTCAGTGTGCCGCTTCAATCGCGCCCAACTCGGAAATCCGTACTCGCGAGCGATGGCGAGTTGCGCGTCGCTGAGACTCATTCGCGCCGCAAAGATCTCAGCGTCCGTTGCCCTTGTGTAGCGCGGATGAAATTCTCGGATTCGCTGGGCGGCTTGCAGACTCCGCGCGGCGTGCCCCCTCAGCAAATCCTTGGCTTGATACTTAAGGTGATCTAGGTTCGGATTCGACGGCAGGCGTCTTACAGGCATGACGAACTTCCTTTCATTTGCCCAGGTCCGCATTTTGCGGGCAGAAAGTCAGTTCGTGACGTTTAAGTTGTCAAAATCAAGGTGGACTTCTGTCCTTTCCGCGGACCGGATGCGCCCTTATGCGCTGAGGGGAGTTTACCACGCGCGCAGCGCGGCGGCCACCGGCCTTGCAAGTTGCGATTGCGACTTGCAGACGTCACGTATAGGCTAGGCGCGTTCGTGGAGGATGCGATGCGACGGAGTGTTTCATCAGTGCTGCTGGTTGTCGCGTTGGCGCTCGTTCCGCGGCTGGCATCCACGCAGAGTGCTGCGACGGCGCAGCACTGGGTCGGCACGTGGGCGGCGGCGCCGCAAATGCCGGTGGACGTGGGCGGGCTGAATCCCGCGGATACGGGCTTTGACAATCAAACGATACGAATGATTGCGCGCGTGAGCATCGGCGGCGAGCAGATTCGCGTGCGATTCTCGAATTCTTTTGGCACGACGCCTGTCACGATTGGAGGCGCACATATTGCGCTGGCCGGCAAGGGTGCTTCAATTATGCCGGGTACTGACCGCGAGCTTACCTTCAGCGGAGAGAAATCGTTCACCATTCCGCCGGGCACACTGATACTGAGCGACCCGGTCAGCTTAAAACTGCCCGCGCTCGCCAGCGTAGCGGTGAGCGTCTTCGTTCCCCATGCGACTGGACCCGCGACATGGCACGCCTTGGGCAGACAGACAACCTACATTTCGAGCGCGGGTGATTTCACCGCGAGCGCGGACATCGCCGCCGCCAAAACGACGCACTCGTGGTATTGGCTCAGCGGCATCGAAACGCTTGCGAGCCAGGATACGAGCGCCGTCGTAACTCTCGGGGATTCGATCACCGACGGTGCAGCGGCAACACTCGATGCGAATCATCGCTGGCCAGATGTTATGGCGGATGAAATTTCGACGCGCAAGGAAAATGCGCTGGCAGTTTTGAATGAAGGAATTTCCGGCAATCGCCTCCTGCATACATTTGCCGGGCCGAGTGCGCTCGCGCGCTTCGACGAAGATGTGCTCGCTCAGGATGGAGTGAAATATCTGATCGTGCTGGACGGGATCAACGACATTGGCTGGCCGCACATGACCGGCGGGAAATTCGCGTCCGATGCGGTAAGCGCAGAGCAGATTATCGCCGCGCTGCGGCAAATTGCCGAGCGCGCACACGCGCACGGAATTCGCGTTTTCTGCGGCACACTGACTCCGTTCGAGGGCGCCTTCTACCAAACCCCGGACGGAGAGGCAGAACGCGAAGCAGTGAACCGGTGGATACGAACCAGCGGCGCGTTCGACGGAGTGATTGATTTTGATGAGGTCACGCGCGAACCCGCAAATCCGAAGCGCTTTTTGCCCGCGGACGATTCCGGCGACCATTTGCATCCCGGTGATGAGGGCTACAAGGCTATGGGACACGCCGCGGCGGAGATTTTGCTGCGCCAGATTAAAGCCGAGAAGTAGCGCGGACTCGCTGGCTATTTCACAGCCATCAATTTACGAATACGCAGGAGGTGAAGGATGAGGCGCTGTGCTTTCGCCGTTTTGTCACTGGCATTGTTTGCGACGGACGTTTGCGCCCAGAAGAGCGCACCGCCGGAGATTCCCTACATATCCGTGCTGAAT
>DAIRCW010000072.1:0-149 GCA_036796475.1 Candidatus Acidiferrales bacterium
TGTCGCCGCGAACGCGGAAAGTGCCGCGGCGCAAATCCTCGGAGCGTTCGTAGAGAATTTCGACGAGCTTGCGCAGAATGGCGTCGCGCGAAATGGTCTGCCCTTTTTCGAGCATCAGCAACATGCCGTAATACGCTTCCGGCGAGCCG
>DAIRCW010000072.1:159-11137 GCA_036796475.1 Candidatus Acidiferrales bacterium
GCGAATTTCGCCGGTAAGCGGATCAACGCGGCGAATGGCTTCGATTTCGCTGCCCCAAAGTTCGATGCGAATGGCTGAATCGTCGTAGGGCGGATGGATTTCGATGGTGTCGCCGCGAACGCGGAAAGTGCCGCGGCGCAAATCCTCGGAGCGTTCGTAGAGGATTTCGACGAGCTTGCGGAGAATGGCGTCGCGGGAAATGGTCTGGCCTTTTTCGAGCATCAACAGCATGCCGTAATATGCTTCCGGCGAACCGAGGCCGTAAATGCACGAGACGGAGGCAACGACGATGACGTCGCGGCGGTCGAAGAGCGAGCGGGTGGCGCTCATGCGCAGCTTGTCGAGCTCGTCGTTGATGGTGGCTTCTTTTTCGATGTAGGTGTCGGACGAGGGCATGTAGGCTTCGGGCTGATAGTAGTCGTAGTAGCTGACGAAATATTCGACGGCGTTGCGCGGAAAGAACGAGCGAAATTCGTGATAGAGCTGCGCGGCGAGCGTTTTGTTGTGGGCCATCACCAGCGTGGGACGATTCACCTGCTCGATGACTTTCGCGATGCTGAAAGTTTTGCCGGAGCCGGTGACGCCGAGGAGAGTCTGATGTTTGTCGCCGTCGCGCACACCGCGAGTGAGCTGGGCGATGGCTTCGGGCTGATCGCCGCGCGGGTCGTAGTCGGAGGAAAGCTTGAAGTCCATAGTGGGGACGCTCTGCGCCGAATTTTGGCACGGCGTGAACACTCGATTATAACGGAAAAACGGCATTGGCGAGAGCCGGGCGCGCTTGAGTAGTGGGCGACGAAACCGAGGGATGGGGTTTGGTGGTTGGCTCTGAAATTGTTCCCCTGCGAAGTGAAAACGGCTGGCAGGGATGCTGCCAGCCGTTACGTGACTTGCGGGAGCAGAGAAATTAATGATGTCTGCCTCGGCCTCTGTTGCCATGGTCGAAATGGCCGTTGCCACGTCCGCTCCTCGGCCCGTCTCCGCCATGGCCTCGGCCGAAATTGTTCCCACCGCGCCCGTCGAAGCCATCTCTATCACGTCCGCGGTCGAAATGGTTGTCGCCTCGCCCGGCGTCAAAAGACCTGCGGTCACGCTCACGCGGGGAAAAATACCCGCGATCGTGCTCGAAGCGATTACGGTCACGGTCGCCCCATCGATGCGCACGTTCAAACCGGTCGCGGTCGCCCCAGTAGCTGCCTCGTTATAAGGACGAGGCGATATGCTATAGGGCAAGCCGCCTGCCATTCTAGCGATGGCCGCTCCGCCTATATAAGTCACGTCTCTTCATGGGCATACAGGAAGTTCCTCGCCGGATCGCTTGGGGGTCCGAACCAGATATGGCCCTAGGCCACCGTCCGTGGTGGTTATCGGCCACCTGCGGGTAGCGTCCGATTGGCAAAAAACGTGGACCTAATCAAACTGACGACCTACGGAATAGAGGATTGGGAGAGGAGGGTGATGTTGGACTGGGTGTGAGTGTCACCGGCGTAGCGCATGCGATTGCGTTCGAGCGTGGTCATGATGGTGAAGTCCATGTGCGTTGAGCCGGTCTGTGTAACGCTGGCGACCATGCCGGTGCGAAGCGAAATGGTGGTGAGGGCTTCAGCGGCGCCGGTCCAAATGCCGGAAGTGCGCAATCCGTTCTGGCGAAAGACCGTGGGCGTGCGGTCCTTGGAATGTTCGCCGCCGGCGATGGTGGAGCGCGTGAGAATGACAGCGCACATATTCGCGGCATCAGGAGCGGAAGTAAGAGGCTTGCCGCCGGAGTCTGAGACGGAGCGCGCCGCCGCGGGGCACGGCTCATCACGGACGTAAGTGGCGCGCGTTTTCCAGGCGAGTCCGTCGAGCGGAATATTTTGGAGCGGCTGCTCGGAGGACCATTTTTCGCCGACCGCGATTCCCTGCTTCGGGAGCGCAGCGCCGAAAGTGAGTTGCGAGAGCCATTCGTTCAAGACAGAGGCGCGCGAAGGGTCAGAGGAAATTGCGCTGAGTCCTTTGACGTCGCTGATTTTTCCATCAGCGCCGAGAGTGAATTCGAAGGACTGTCCGCTCAACTTGTCGTACTGCTCGCGGATGGCGGCGACATCGGGGTCGTAAGCGGGCCCGTTGCTGGTGGCGACGACTTTTTCGTAGGTGACGCGCAGGCGCGCGGACAGTTCAGCAGGATTCTGCGAGGCAGTCAAAACTTCGAGGCGAATCACGGCGTTCACGGACTGAACCAATTTCTTGGGGCCCTCCGCGTTGACAATGACTCCACTCGGAACCGTGGTGGATTCAATTTTCGTCTGCACGCTGTAGCGAAACACCTGGCCGGGCGCGAAATGGGGAAGGAGATGCGTGCGGTCAGGCGCGGCTGCGCGTGCTGCTGGCATACTTGAGAATGCAAGCATGTTCGCGCAAAAAACTGGGAGCAAGAATCGTGCGGCAGCTGGGATGGTTCTAACGCGGAGCGGCATTGGACTTGACGCGATGGATTTCCGGAGCGTTGAGCACTCCAGTGAGTTGAAAATCCGGGGGTGAAGCGGTTTGCGCATCCAAAGCGGCGGGTTCGACAGCATCGCCAATGAGATGCAGATCGAGACTGACGCGGCGCTGGAAATCCACGTATCCGGAGGCGAGCAGGTCGCCGCGCGGACTCTCCAACTGCAAACGGGAAAGATTCAGGCGGCCATTGGCGCAGGAAAAATCGGCGGATGCGCGCGGAGAAATGGTAATGCCCGGGCGGCGCGCGCCCGAGGCAATGGACTCCATCAAATCCATGCCGCCGTAGGAAGCGTTGAGGAATTGTGCACGGCCTTCGCAGGAAAGAGAGCGAAGCAGAGCGGCGCGTCCAAGGCCTTTGGCGGAAATGCGCACGGCGCCCGAAGCTGTTCCCGAAAACATATTGGCGAGCGAAAAGGTGCGCGCGGCGAGCTGGCCAAGGTGGACACCGTGAAAATCCGCAACGACGTCATAGGAGGGCTGCGCAGCGAGATCGAGAGACATCGAGCCTGAGAGATTGCCATCATAAAAATCCGCGGCGGCGTTGGAAAGCTGCCAGCGACGGCCGTCAATTGCGGCATTGGCGCGAAGGCGGTGGAACTGAAAAGGTGCGAGCGTGAACTGGCCAATGGAAAGAGTGCCGCGCGCGCGCAACCACGAAGGCATTTGGCGCGGCTGAGGCGCGGAAGCGAGGAAAGGCAGAATACGATCGAGCAGATCTTTGCGGCGCTGGGGATTGAGCCAGCGGTCCATGCCGACAGCGCTCAAGTCATCGGCGGCGAGAGCGAATTTCGACTCGCCGGCTGCGGCGGATTTCTGCAGGGAGCCGCTCCAGTCCGCGGCAAAAGCGTTTGCGGAGAGCAGGCGGACTTTGTAGACCTGAGGCGAGAGAGCGACGGCAGCTTTCACGGCGCTGATTTCGTGATTCAAAAATGGCGCGGCGATCTTCAGGCCGCTGGATGTGATTGTGCCGGTGGCGGATTGAAATGCCGGAGCGAACCCGCCGCCCCATGCGAGATTGCATTCAGCGGGGCCGTCGAAGCGCCATCCGGCAGGGAGGCTGAAGCCGAGAGACTCGGCGGCATCAAAGAGCGGGCGAACGTCGTGAGTGCTGCCACTTAGTTTCCAGGAAGAATGCCAGCGCGGAGCGTGTTGCAATGACGCGCTGAAGTGGAACTGGCCATTGCGTGTTCCCGCGGAAAAAAGAACAGGCGACAGGGTGATGGAATCCGGCGAAAAAAGAAGAGAGGCCTTTTCCATGCGGATGGTGACGGGAGTTCTGCCGCCGTCAGCCACAGCGCCCGCGGAAGAAATTTCGCCGGACTGAATTCGCGGCGGCCACCCCGCGAGAGCAAAATGGAGCGCAGCGGAGCCGCGAATCTCGAATTGCTCGGCGACGCCTTGATGAAAGGCGCGGTACCAGGAGAGCAAATCGGAGAGCGCAATGCTGCCGGAGGAAATTTCGACGCGCTCGCCTTTGATGCTGGGCTCTTGCGGATTCGCGGGATCGGCGGCAGGGGCGAAAGTCATCACACCATCCGCGTGGACATTGGAGCGCGGCAGTTCGATGGCGGCCTGCTTGATTGCGAGGCGGGCATCGTCAGAATTCCAAAAAGCCTGAACGTTGAGATTGGCGGCGGGATCGTCAGTGCGCAAAGGCAAATCCCAGCGATGCAAATGACGAAATTGGGCCGACGAAGAGAAAGTCCAATCGTAGCCCTGAGTGCGCGCAGTTAATTGAAGCGAGAGCGTGCCGCGCATTCCGTAATCGGAGCCGCGAAACAGGCGCAGAACATCGGAAATCGAAGCCGCGTCCCAGTTGAATTCGAGCGACGCGGGACGCAGGCGCGAAGATGTGCCGCCCACGAATCCGCGAAGAGTAAGCTCGCCGGCTTCCTGCAAATTTACCGCAGCGCGAAACGGCTGGGCTTCGAGATTGATACGCCAACTTCCGGTTTGAGTATCTTCGAGGTTGCCATCCACACTGATGAACGCGAAAGGCAACTTGGTGTCGCCTTGCTTGAAATTGATGCGGCCATTGGAAATTTCGATGAGCTGCGGGCGCGGCGAGGGCGCGTTTTTTCCGGCAGCCTCGACCAAAGTACCGGGCGGGCGCGGGAGCCAGGATTCCAGATTCCATTCGCCATCCGGAAGGCGAACGAGATTCAGCGACGGATTGGAAATGAAGAGCGAGCCGACTTCCAATTTGCCGCGCAGAAGCGCGGACCAGCGAAGTCCGGCGGCGACCTGATCGGCGCGGAGAAAATATTCGCTGCCGAAACGCGGATCTTCGCCGACGGTAATGTAATTGGCCTCGATGCGCGGGCCTTCGAGCAGACTGAACGAATAATTGCTGACTTCGATGGGGCGCCCGAAGGCGGCTTCCAGGCGATTGGTGAGAGTGCGGTGCAGCCAGCCAAGTTCAAAAGCCGCAGAGATACCGAGATCCATGAGCAGAAGAGCCGCTACGATTGCGAGGAAAACCCGCCACTTGCGGCGGCGTGGGCGACGCTCATGCGGCGAAGTTTCCAGCGACGCAGCCGGTTGGCTTTCGACCGCAGATGGATTGGGCAGAGTGAGGCTCATGGGTCTTTGACTGGCAAAACCAATGCGCGGCGTGTTCCGTGCAGCATTAGTGTACCTCGTGGAGGGTACGATTCCAGCGCGTTCGGTGCGGCAGGCCGAGCAGGCGCTTGATGAAATATTCGAAGTCCTGTGCGCGAGTATTTGCGGGTGGGAGCGTTTGTTTTGGAGGGCTGAGCGACCAGTAGACGAAAATGGGGCTGCCGACAATCGTGTCGCGAGGGACAAAACCCCAGTAACGGCTGTCGGAACTGTTATCGCGATTGTCACCGAGGACGAAATAATGATCGGCGGGAACAGCGATTTCGCCGTGCTGGACATGGTGGCTAAGGAAGTTCGACCAGTCGGGAGGGATTTCGCCGGAGATGTAATCGAGATTCTTGGGCGGGAAATCGAACATGTACGGGTCGGCGCGCATGGGATCGTGAACGGCATACGGCTCGTTCAGCTCGGAGCCATTCACAAAAACGTGCTGGCCTGAGATGCGCACGCGGTCGCCGGGAAGCCCGATCACGCGTTTCACGAAATAAGGATGGTTTTCGTACGGGTATTTGAAGACGATGACGTCGTCGCGGCGTATGGCACGATACGGCAGAAGGCGGTCGTACCATTTGCCCGCGTCACGCTCTCCCGCAAAGATAAACTTGTTCACGAGAAGATGGTCGCCGACCAACAGCGCAGGCGACATGGAAGCCGATGGAATCTTAAAAGCCTGAACTAGAAATGTGGTAGCGAAAAGAGCGAGGATGATGGTCACGAGCAGGGATTGCACATAATCCTCCGTGCTAACGTACGGATTGCTAGCGGCTGGAGTGCTTGGCGAACTTTTGCCGGTGCATTGAACTGAGGAGGGCTGAGCTGGCGCGGATTCGTCAGTCATCGCACAAATCTTTCGGCGAGCTGGCGGCTTCAGCTAGAGATTCATCGCGAAGCAGTTTCAACGCGAGGAATGCTGCAGACTGTTCGGCTGATTTTTTGCTGCGGCCTTCGGCTTCCGAGAGAACGCGTCCATTGAGGCGAACGGCGATGCGAAACGTCTTGGCATGTTCTGGACCAGCCTCGGCGATGACGCGGTACTCCGCCGGACGCGTGCCCCGGCTCTGCAGCCACTCCTGAAGCGCGGATTTGTGGTCAGGCTCTGCGAGAAGTTCGGTGAGAGCAGCGGGATCGTAAAGAAGAGAGCGGTCGACGAAAGCAGACGCTGCTTCGTAACCGGCATCGCGGAAAATTGCGCCGATGATGGCCTCGTAGGCATCGGCGAGGAGGTTCTGCTTGAAGCGGCCTCCGGTTTTTTCCTCTCCCGGCCCGAGACGCAGATAGCGGCCCAAGTGTAAACGGTTAGCGGCGCGCTCGGCGCTTTCTGCGCCGACGAGACGGGCGCGCGCTTTGGAGAGGCGACCTTCGTCCCACTTGGGGAATTTGGAAACGAGACGGCAGCTTACCGCGAGACCGAGAACGCTATCGCCCAAAAATTCGAGGCGCTCGTTGTTGGGTTCTTCGGAACCAGCACCATGAGAGCGATGCGTCAGCGCATGTTCAAGCCATTGAATGCTATTGAAGCGATGGCCGAGAACAGCTTCCAATGCTTCACGTTCGGAATCTTCCATAGCAGCTAATGTAAACCAACTACGGTTTGGACGGAGATGCCGTCTTCTCCTTGGTTTTTGCGTCGTCCGACGCCTTCTTGCAGCGATCCTGAATGGTCGAAGCAATTTGCGCACAATTGTCGAACGCTTTCACCGCGTCGGGATACTTCTGGGTGCTCTCAAAATCCAGTCCAAGAACGAAGTAGTTAGTAGCGTCAAGGCTCTGATCTTTGCCGATAGAGAGTTGCAGTTCCTGAGTGGACTGGTCGAATTTTCTTTCCACAAAGTAAATCAAGCCCAGGCCACTGTGGGCCTCGGCAATAGCATTTGTTTTGCTGGCTGCAAATTGTTCGTCGGTAATATTGGCGGGCTTTGTGACGGTGTCCAAAACATCGAGTGCGTGATGCTCATAGGTCTCGGCTTTGGCGAGACGCGGCACATATTCAGGATTTTTCGGGTCGCTGCGCGGAATGGCTTCGCCCACGGGAATGAGCACAGTAATGTCGTTGGGGTTAAGAGTGAGAGCCTGCTCGGCGGCGTCGCACATCTTATCGGCGTCATTCTTGTCGAGGTACGCATTCGCCAGGCGGGCATAGACCGTCTCACGGTAGCGGCTTTGCGGGTAATTTTTCAGAAATTCGGTGCCAGCTTTGATTTGCGCATCACTATTCGCTTGGGTCGATTGGATTGCCGCAAAAGCCTGGAAGTCCGCCTGCTCTTTCGGGTCCACGGGAGGCGGCGTTGGCGGAAAAACATCTTTCAGCGGATTGGCCAGCGAAGGCTTTTGCGTCTGCTCGCCAGATGTTGATTGCTGCTGCTGCTGGCTTTGCTGGGATTGGCTTTGCTGACTCTGGCTTTGCTGACCCTGCGCGGAAGCTATCGATACCGAAACCAGCAACGCTGCGCCGAAGGAAAGTAAAAATCGCGTTCTCATCATCGTCCCCTTTTTACCGCTTTCGCTCTAATCTTGCAGAGCGTCTGCATCTGTAATCAATGCTGCGCGCCTTTGGGCGGCGGGCCGTAAGGCACGTTGAGTCCTTGCTGAGCGGCCACGCGGGCCTGCTCGGGCGCTGCGCTGACCGCGAGGGCTGCCCTATATTCTGCCTCAGCTTCGGGCCGATTGCCCTGTAAATCTCGAATGCGTCCCAAATAGACATGCGACCACGCCAGAATATCCGGAGTGGGCGCTAAAGGATTGTTGGATGCGTCCGCCGGCGTATGCACCAGCTGCTCGAATAACGTTTCCGCCTTTTGCCCGTCGCCCTGGAGCACGGAAGCAATGGCCAGTCCGTACAGTGCCCGTGGAAGTTTAGGATGCTGCTGGAGAACAGATTCGAATGTCGCGGCCGCGCCTTTGCCGTCCTGCATGGCGATCTGGCGGTCGCCGCGAAGCAAGTCCTGCTTCAACTGCAAGTCCGCAGAAGTGGTTTCGGCTTCACCCGAGAGGCCGGCAGGGGCAATCTTCTCCGAGGCGTCCGCGAATTGAAAGTTTTGAAATGTTTTGTCTTCCGCGGAAACATTGATGCCCGAAACCAGACTCGGGAAATAAAACGACATCGCGGGTTCGGCTTTTTCGAACATGACGAGTTGCTGGTAAAGCGGACGGACCAGAATAAATCCGGTGCGGTCATCATTTTGAAGGGAACGTTCGACTTGCGCGGCGGGAAGCTTTTCGAGGCGCATTTCCGCGGCACGCACCAGGCATTCATCAAAGAGACCGGCAAAATCATCGTGGTAAGCGGCGGGAAGCTGCGGCGCGCGGTCGGCAATTTTCAGCAGTTCGCGGCGCGTGGAAATGACCTGCTGATTCTTGAGTACCATAGGATCGAGCAGGAAGTGCAAAAAACCGTGGCGAAGGCTGTCGAGAGGCAGATCAGGTCCTGGTCCAACAACCATGTCATAGCGATTGCCGACGTTGCGAAAATCGACGCGATTGCCGATGAGCGGCTCGACGAACACAGTAAAAGTGCGCACTGGCTGCGGTTCCATCAACTCGCGGAAATAAGCCGTAGTGCGGAAAACGATTTGGCGCAGCGGATCCGTGAGTCTGGCGCTTTCCTGATTTACTTCGGGCTGCATGGCGACCCATTCGCGGCCAAGCTCTGCCTCTGTGTAAAAATCGTGAAGAATTGGCCCAAAGTCATTGATTGTAGTGACTGATGGAGGAATATCGTCGCGCGAAACAGTGAACGAAAAGTCTGGAGGCGGGCCGACGATCAGAGCAAAGGAAAGAAATGGCGCCAGCGTTTCATCAGAGCTGACAAACTGATGCTTCTGGTAGAACTGGCGCATGGCCAGCGCGGCAGGGCCCTTCAGCTGCAGCAACTTGGCGCGCAAGGCAGCGTGCGCTGGATAGATGTCCAGCGTGGGAGAATTGGCGTCGAATCCAGCGGCGTCGAGCGCGCACATGACGGCAAATACCTGCTCGTTGGGTTGAACACTAATGTACTGATTCGGGCGCTGCGCGGCTGCCGGACGCAGGCAAGCCAATCCCGCTAACACAAACAGTATAAGGATGCAGAAACCTGCCAGAAGCCGCCGCTGCATTCGATTCCTTTTTGGCATGATCAAAATCCGCTGATACACCTGGGTTGGATGCACGTTCTCGCATCTATTTTGCTTGCTTCCAAACGCAGAACAACCTTCAAGGCGCTCGGAAATTGAAGGCAACACTCTATAAGGCGGGTGGGGGCGAGTCAAGAAAGCGGCGCGATACCAAATCCGCGAGCTCAGCCTTGAACGCGAATTTCGCTAAAGCTGATGACCACTTTGCCGCCCGCGGTGGGCTGGCCAAAGCTCATCTCCGGCTGAAAGCGCGAAAAAATCAGCAACTGGTCAATCTGATGGCGAATCGCCGGTGTATTCGGCCCGGCCAGAATCGTGTAGTCCGCCACTTCGCCTTGCGCGTTCAGCGTCGCTTCAACGGTGAGCACGCTTGTGCCAGACGGGCCAGCGACAATTCCAGGAATCGGGAACGGCGCGAGGCTTTCGAGCCGCGCGGGCTGAACCAGATCCGTCGGCAGATCGTTGGGAATATTCCCCATAGGAATGCCAACGATCAAACTCTGCACCAGAAACACGAATGCGAACGCCGCTGTGAGCAACCCGCCGGTCGCCGGAACAGCGAGCGGGCGCAGGATATTGTCGAAGAAAACCGAGATGCGCGTCCAGATGCGGCTTGGGCTTTCGCGGCGCACCTGCACATGCGAAGCCTGCACGCGAATGCGCGTAGCCAGCGCGGCCGGAGGGCGCACGGGAGCAACGTCCGCGAGAACGCGAGCGAGCCGCCCGTACGCTTCCAAATCTTCGCGGCACGAAAGGCAATCGTTCAAATGCGCATGCACGACGGCATGACTCTCCGCTGACATTGCACCATCCAAATACCCAGCCAAATGACGCCCGACCTCTCGGCAAGTCATTGCCAGCCTCCACGTCCCCCAGAGAGCAGAACAGCGCCGTAGGGACCCAAACGGTGAGAAGGAGTGTTATTGGAACCGGATTGATGAACAATGGGCCGTTCCGGTCCGGGCGCTTTGTGAGCGCGGAGAACCGGGTCCAACAAATCTTTGAGGGCGCGGCGGCCGCGAAGAATGCGGGTTTTCACAGTAGCCACGGAAGTTTCCAGCACTTCGGCGGTCTCTTCGTAAGACAAGCCCTCCAGATCGCGCAGAATCACAGCGCTGCGGTAGACGTCTGGGATTTGCGCGAGCGCCTGGTGAACGACCGCTTGCGTTTCGCGCGCGGCTAACTGCTCAAAGGGCGTCGCGTCAGAGTCCCGAATCTCCGGCGCAGGCTGATCGTCCCGAAGCGGTGCGTCGAGCGAAATCTCGTTGCGACAATGACGGTGCCACCAACGACGATGATTCAACGACTCGCGAACGGCGATGCGGTAGAGCCAGGTCTTCAAGGAGCTTCCCCGCCGGAATGCGTGGATTCCGCGAAAGGCTTTCAGAAACACTTCCTGGGTTACGTCAGCCGCGTCGGCACGGTCGGAAAGAATGCCGTAAATCACGTTGTAGACAGAGACATGGTAGTAGGTGACCAGCCAGTCGAAGGCTACGTCCGAGCCCGCCTGCAGCTCGGTGACGAGGCTGGTTTCGTCTGCTATCCAGGATAGTGTCTGCGCTAAGTCCGACATGCCGCCGCCTATCCAGGCTTACCGTCCCAGGTGAGTGCTCCCCGGTCTAAAGCTGTGATGCGGTAAGGTGTCTGCCTGGTTAGACACCAAACCGGGCAATTCTGTTCCAAGAATAACAAATCCGGCGAAGGGCCAAAAGCGGGTTTTTCGACAAGCCTGCAGGCCATCGAACAGACAAAAGCGCTGAGGCCGG
>DAIRCW010000072.1:11147-12514 GCA_036796475.1 Candidatus Acidiferrales bacterium
GGTTTTTCGAGGGCAAAGTTCCGAGCCGAGATTGTGGAGCAGTACCATGCCGCTCTATGGACTTGTAGGCTAAAGGCTGTATCGTCAATGAGCTATTTCCGCGCTAGCATCGGGCAAGTAGCATGGATTGCGGGCGCACAAATCCCTTCTCGACCTCCGCGAGCGTCCGCAAGCAATGGGATAGGGGGGAGCTTCACCTTGACTCCGCTGAGAATTCTGCTGGTGGATGACCATGACGTGATTCGCGGCGGCTTGCGCTCGCTGCTCGAGTCGCGTCCGAATTGGGAAGTCTGCGGCGAAGCCACGACAAGCCTGCAGGCCATCGAACAGACAAAAGCGCTGAGGCCGGATGTGGTTGTATTGGATATCAGCATGCCGGGCTCCAGCGGGCTCGAGGCCATTCCGGTGATCCGCAAAGAAACGCCCCGCCCTGAAGTCGTGATTCTGAGCCGCTACGAAGAACGCGAGATGCGCGATCGTGCCATCGAAGCTGGCGCTCGCGATTACATTCCGAAATCGCAGGGCCTCGCCCGCGAATTGCTGCAGGCCATCGATAGCATCGTCCGCGAACGCTCCGCCCTGGCAGGTTAGTTACGATCCCCCTGATATAGAAGTTTGCGGTAAGAGGAGTTCTGCGAGCTTAAACCGGGTACCTAACCTGCGGACAGTCAGGATGAGTTGGTGGAGCCGATGGGATTCGAATTCACCGGCTTTATGGAAATAAAGGAGTTTTGCGGCGCGGCCTGGCCTTCTAAGTCATTGAAAGGAAAGGAGGGGAATCCTTATTGCCCCTTTATTGCCCCCGAGAATCCTCCCGGAGGCCTTTGACTCTCGGAAATTGGGTTAACCGGAATGCCGTACAGTAGGACTCTACTTTAGAGCAAGATTGCATATTGGGTCTTCCCATTTTTGTTCATTAACTGATATGCCCTCGGTGCGTTCCGGCACGCCACGAAAGGAAGAACGGATCAGATCCGGACAGGACTCGTACCTGCAACCCTTCGGTTAACAGGTGCGGGCGAGCCAATGCGATGGCCTTTGTGACTCTGTATGGTGCGCCGCGATGCTGATTCGTTTCGGCAATGCATTTGCGAAGTTCCTCCAAACCCTTCTCGATCCGCTCGCGGGTGAATCGCAGCGGTTTTCGGGCCCGAGACACCTTCGCCAGGTATAGTGGTCACTAATTCGGTTGTCCCATGCGCCCTCACGTAGCCTTGCAATTCGAGAATGAAATGATCTGTTTCGCATCTGCGAGGCTGATCCTTACGACTACGCCTAATTCTCTTGTAGCTGACATGCACAACCATATGCCTGTGATTGTGTCGCCAGACAAATACGAAATCTGGCTCGACTCTGACGTGACGAAT
>DAIRCW010000073.1:0-3763 GCA_036796475.1 Candidatus Acidiferrales bacterium
AAGAATGCCGCGAAACGCGTGGCACGCACTTCCTCGAAACTCTGTGGCAAGACGTGCGGTTCTCATTTCGCATGCTGCGGCGCAATCCTGCGGTTTCGATTCTTGCGGTTCTGTGTCTAACGCTGGGGATCGGCGCGAATGCCGCGGTTTTCAGTTGGATTGAAGGCCTGCTGATTCGTCCTTTTCCCGCGGTGAGCCATCAAGAACGCATGTACGCGCTCGCGGGCTCTGCCGTCAGTGATCCCGACGATCCCGATCTTTCGTGGCCTGATTTCGCGGACCTGCAGCGCAACAGCAAGCTCGTGGAATCATTCATCGGCGACAAAATTATGGGCGCTTCTTTGAATATCGGGGGCCGCGCCGATCGCGCCACCGGCAGCATCGTCTCCGCGAACTATTTTGATGCTCTCGGCATTCACCCCATTCTCGGACGTGGCTTCCAGCCGGGCGAAGACACCGGCCATAACGCTCACCCTGTTGCGGTGATTAGCTATCAGATGTGGCAGAACACATTCCAAAGCGATCCGGGGATCATCGGCAAAACGCAGAGTTTCAATAAGGTTCAGTTCACTATAGTCGGCGTTACGCCGAAAGGCTTTTACGGCACATTCGTCGGCTGGTCCATCCAGTTCTGGGTGCCCGCTTCCATGGAGCAGGTTTTCGAGGGCGGCAATTACGCGCAGGAAGACCGCAGCGCGCGATGGCTTGAAGGTTTCGCCAAGCTGAAGCCCGGCGTCAGCCTCGCGCAGGCGCAGGCGGAAATTTCGTCTATCGCCGCGCATCTCGCGTCGGTTTATCCGGAAACGAATCGCGGCCGCGACGTGAAGATTCTTCCGCTGTGGCTCACTCCGTTCAATAAAGCCCGGACGTTGCGCCCGACATTGGAAATCCTGCTCCCGGTCGTCGGGTTCGTGCTGCTGATTGCGTGCGCGAACGTGGGCAATTTGCTGCTCGTCCGGTTCTTCTTGCGACGCCATGAAATGATGGTTCGCCTTGCCCTTGGCGCAGCCCGCGGGCGTCTTGTGAGGCAATTGCTCACCGAGGGGCTCATTCTTTCCGGGTTCGCTGCCGGCGGCGGGTTACTCGTCGCGCGTTGGTGCCGCTCAGCGCTGGTCTTATTTTTTCCGCGAACGGGAAATGTCCCCTACTTGCCCGGCGAAATTGACTGGCGCGTTTTGGTCTTGAGCATTGCCGTTTGCGTGCTGGCCACTGTTCTCTTCGGACTGATTCCCGCCACTCAGGCCAGCAAACTTGATCTGGCCGCCGCGCTCAAGTCCGAGATGGGAGGCCTGGTCAGCGGGCAGAGCCGCTCCTGGGTGCGCTCGGGCCTTGTCCTCGTGCAAATTTCGCTGAGCTTCGTGCTCCTCGTTGGTGCGGGATTGCTTTTGCGCAGCCTTCGCGCCATGCAAAATACCAGTCCGGGATTTTCCACACACGGCGTCTACGTTACTTACGTTGATTTGTTCGGCACCGGATACGATGCGACGCGCGCCGAAAATTTCGAGAAACAGTTGCTTGAGCGTTTGCGAAACACTCCCGGAATTGATTCTGCGGCATTCGCGGGATTCATTCCTCTGGGTCTGATTCCTCCATCGTCAGGGGCGATTCAGGTGGACGGCTACGTTCCTCCTCCGAATCAACAGCCGGTCGTCGCGTACGACAAAGTGGGACCCGGCTATTTCTCGACGATTGGAATCCCGCTGGTGAAAGGGCGTGAGTTCACCATCTCGGATGATAAGACCGCGGCCGCGGTAGCCATTGTGAACGAGCAAATGGTCAAGCAATTCTGGAATGGCAAAGATCCCATCGGCCAGCGGTTGCAAGTCAATGGCCATGCAATGCAGGTGATTGGTGTAGCTAAAGTTTCGCGGTACGAATCCGTTTCCGAGTCGCCCAAGCCCTTCTTTTTCGTGCCGCGATTGCAGGTACCCGCTTCCATGTCCGACCTTTACATCCGGACTTCCATTCCGCATCAAACGATGGTTTCGATTTTGTCGAGTGACTTGCGGGCAATGGATGCAAACCTGGCTGACTATGCTGTTCTTACCATGCAGCAGCAGGTCGAGCGCTCCACGTCTTCGCAGCAAGCCTCGGTAGGTTTGCTCTTCGTGCTCGGTGGTTTGGCGCTCATTCTCGCGACAATTGGCCTTTACGGCGTAATGTCCTACAGCGTTTCGCAGAGCCGCCGCGAACTTGGCCTGCGCATGGCTCTTGGCGCAAGCTCGTCCAACGTACTGTGGCACGTGATTTCTCGTAGCCTTCTTTTGACGTTTTTCGGCGTCGGCCTTGGCGCAGTCGCGGCTTTGACCCTCGCCCGCCTCGCGACGAATATGCTTTATCACGTGAGCCCGCGCGATCCGCTGGCGTTCACGCTGGCGTTCGCGATCATGACGGTTGCGTCGCTAACTGCCTGCATCTGGCCCGCGTGGCGCGCTTCACGCACCGATCCAATGGTGGCGTTGCGCTATGAATAGGAGTTCGCTATGAATTGGCTTACTCGTTTGTTTGGCAAAAGCAAGCAGGATGCGCAGCTCGATTCCGAATTACGCTTCCACATCGAGCAGCAAATTGCCACGAACATCGCGGGCGGAATGCCGGCCGCGGAAGCGCGCCGACGCGCGTTTGCCCAATTCGGCGGACTGGAACACATGAAGGAAGAAACGCGCGATGCCCGCGGCACACTCTCGCTCGAATCGCTCCTGCAAGACATCGGATTCGCGCTGCGCATGCTGCGCAAATCGCCGGGATTCAGCCTTACCGCCGTTCTTACGCTCGCTCTGGGCATCGGAGCGACCACGGCAATTTTTTCCGTGGTGAATGCCGTGCTGCTGAAATCACTCCCGTACGATCACGCGGACAAGCTTGTATTTGTGCAAGAACGCATTCCGAAGTTCAGCCAGCGCGCGGTATCGGTTTCCGCTCCCGATGTTTTGGTCATGCAGCGCGAGAATCACGTTTTCGATGCTCTGGGCGCTTTTCGAGGTGAAGCGCTGAATCTCTCAGGTGCGGGCGAACCACAGCGCCTTCTCGGAGAACGCGTTTCCTCGAGCCTCTTCCCCATGCTCGGCGCGCACGCGCTTCTCGGACGCACGTTTTCTGCGAATGAGGACCCTCCCGGGCGCTTCGTCACTGTCCTGAGCTATTCGCTGTGGCAAGAGCATTTCGGAGGCGATGCGGGAATCATCGGCAAGAGTATTGCGCTGGATGGCCAGGCCTACACGATTATTGGCGTGATGCCTGCTAAGTTCGAATTTCCGCCGCGCGGAATGCCTGCGCCAAACGGCCAGACCGCATCGCTCTGGATTCCCATTGGGTTCACGCACACGGAGCTAGCGGACCTTGGCGACAACTTCAATAATGGCGTGATCGCGCGGTTGAAACCGGGCGTCACGTTGGAACAAGCCCGTTCGCAAATGAGCGTCGTCGCGAACGAAATACTGAAAACGTGGGATGCGCTCGGCCCGCAGGTTGCCAGCATGGGATTAAAGCTCGAAGCGCCGGTCAGTCCTTTGCAGGAAGTAGTTGTGAGCGGCGTTCGCACGCTGCTGTATCTGTTGCTCGCCGCCGTCGGTTTCCTGCTACTGATCGCGTGCGCCAACGTCGCTAACCTCCTGCTATCGCGCGCCGCAGGACGCCACAGAGAAATCACCATTCGCGCAGCCCTCGGCGCAGGGCGCGGCCGCATCGTGCGGCAGTTGCTCACCGAGAGCGTAATCCTCGCGCTCATCGGAGGTGGTCTGGGAGTTTTCCTCGCGATCGGCGG
>DAIRCW010000073.1:3784-12503 GCA_036796475.1 Candidatus Acidiferrales bacterium
ACGCCACTGGTGCAGGACACGCATCGCTTGCTGGCGGCAAGCGCGCCCGACAATATTCCGCAGGTGCAGCAAATCAGCGTGGACCCGGCAGCTCTGATGTTCGCGCTCCTCATTTCCGTGTTTACCGGCATTCTCTTTGGACTCGCCCCCGCGTTCGCCGCGGCTCGTGTGGATTTGAACGATACGCTCAAAGAAAGCGGGCGCAGCGCTAGTTCAAGCCCGCGCGTCCTATTGGCGCGCAATATTTTTGTGGTTGCGCAAGTTTCCATCGCTTTCCTACTGATTATCGGTGGCGGCTTGTTTCTGCGAAGCTTCGTGCGCGCGGAGAATTCCGGCATAGGCATAGAGCCGCGCAATGTGGTCACTGCCACGCTTTCCCTTCCGGTGGCGCGCTATGCGGATTCGTCGCGCGTGAATTCTTTCTTTCAGGAGCTCTTTGCTCGTTTGCAGAGCGATCCGGGCATTGAATCTGCCGGCGCAGCCAGCGATTTGCCCACAGACATGAATTGGGACCATACGTTTGCCATCGAAAACCACCCGCTGCCCGCCGCGGCAAAGCTGCCGGACTGCGCGCATTCGCTCGTTATCGGGAATTATTTTAGAGCTCTGGGATTTCACCTGGTCGCTGGACGCTTTTTCGCGCCTGCCGAAGAGCAAGGCAAATCAAAAGTTGTAATCATCAGCGCCGGAATGGCCAAGCAATATTTCGCCGGAGAGAATCCGCTGGGCAAGAGAATCAAGTGGGGCACGGACCAGGGCGATTCTCCATGGCTGACCATCGTCGGCGTGGTAAGCGATGTGAAAGAGATCGCGCTGGACGAGCCTTCCATGCCTCACACGTATGCGCCATATCTGCAGGATTGCGCGGGGCGGGACATGATGTCGTCAGGGCTATGCAGTTCGCTGAACGTCGCCATTCGGGCGCAAATCGCGGGTTCAGCAGTTACAACGAGTCTTCGCTCCGCCGTAGAGCACCTCGATTCGACGGAACCGGTGACGCATGTTCGCACGCTCACGCAGGTGCTCGAAAGCTCCCTCGCGCCGCGCAAATTCGATACGCTTCTGCTCGGCGTATTTGCGTGCGCCGCTCTTTTTCTGGCGGCCATTGGACTTTACAGCGTCCTGGCGTACGGAGTGTCGCAGCAGACGCGCGAAGTCGGCATTCGCGTCGCGCTCGGCGCCCAAAGCAGAGACATTCTTCGTGGCGTCCTGCTCAACGGAGCGAAGCTCGTTTGTTTTGGCCTTGTCATCGGTGCGGCTGCGGCCCTGGCGCTCACGCGGCTGATGCAAAATATGCTTTATGACGTAAGCGCCACGGATCCGCTTACATTCGCCGGCGTGGCAATTTTGTTGGTGATGGTTGCGCTGGCGGCGTGCTTCATCCCTGCGCGTCGGGCGATGAAAGTGGATCCGATTGGAGCCTTGCGGTACGAATGAGGCGGGCTTCCTTGGAATTATCGGCGGGATTTCAAATAGCTAGGCGACCTTAGTTGCGTCACTTGCTTCCCGTTACAGCTTCGTTTGCGCCAGCCTTGGGGGCATAGTAACCGGGCCGCGCACGCACGCTTAACTTGCCATGGTGCTTCACGCCCACCAGTTCCACTTTCAACGTGCGGAAAGTCCCATCGCGAGCCGCGTCTGAGGGATAGTAGCCGATGGTGTATTGCGCGCGAATGTCCTGCGCGATGCGCAGGCACACGGAGTCCACATCGTCCATCGTTTTCGGAAAGAATGCCTCGCCGCCCGAAGCGCGCGCGATTGCCTCGAGCGCTCTTGTGCCTTCGCGAACCTCGCCTCGTGAATCATCGCCTTTGGTGAACAATCCGACGGCATAAATCTCGACGCTCGACTCTTGCAGCTTCTGTACTAGATACGAAAGATCTCTGTGCGTGCTGTCGTGATCTTCTCCGTCCGTGACGACCAGCAGTACCTTCTTCTCGCGCGTGCCTTTTTCGAGATGGCCCATCGAGCCGAGAATTGCGTCGTAAAGCGCCGTGCCGCCGCGCGAATCGATACGCTCCAGCGCCGCCTTCAGTATTTTGGGATCATTCGTGAAATCCTGATCCATATCCAAATAAAATTCGTCGTTGAAATTCACCACGAAGCTCTGATCTTGCGGGTTGCTGGTCTTTATGAAATCCATGGCCGCTTCATTCACGCGCGCCCGCTTCGATCTCATGCTTCCGCTGTTATCGATGACCAGCCCCACGGTGACGGGAATATCTTCATGCGTGAACGCCGAGATTTTCTGCGGATTGTTATTTTCCAGGATGCGAAAATTATCTTCCTCTAATCCCGGCACGAAATTCCCTTTATTGTCGACGATGCTCACCGGTAAGCGCACCATGTCGACATTCTTTTTCAGGGTATAAGCGTTGCCTTTTTTCTGGACCGCGTCCGGCGGAGGCGGAATCTGCTGCACTTTAATAGGCGGCGGATTTTGCGGAGGATTCTGCGCGAACGCGCGGGTTCCGCAGAACGACACGGCAAGAATAGCCATCAGAGCCAGGCTGGATTTTAGGAAGGGAACTCTGTTTTTCTCAGCGGCCCGGCGCAAAATATCCATATCGGGCATAAACCGTAAGCGGCGGCAGCCCTCGAGGCGGGCGCAGTTTGACTTTAATCTTCCGCCATTTTCCATCGCTGGTTGTGTTGCTCGGTTTGTATCCCAGCACATACTGATTTCTCAGCTCCATGCTGATCTTCGTGGCCACGTCGCCCAGTTCGTTGGGGTCGTTGATCACGAAGGAGCGCCCACCGGTCATATTTGCCAGGCCCTGCAGAAGCTGCGGCCCGTAGCACTCTTCCGGCGTGGCATCGCAACGGTAAGGATCGACAATGGCGATCGAATAAATCTGCACATCCGATTCGCGCAGGAAGCGCTTTACGTCGTCCTCATCGTACCTGCTGTGATTATCGCCTCCATCCGATATGATGAGCAAAGCTTTTCTCGTGTTGCGTGCTGATCTCATCTCGCTCATTCCCAGGTAAACAGCATCGAGCAGCGCCGTTTCGCCCTTGGGAGCTGTGTACAGCAATTTGTTCTGCAATTCTTCGATGCTGGTGGTAAACGGCTGCGCCAGTTCCGCGCGATCGGAAAAATCCACGAGGAAAAATTCATCCGCCGGATTCGCTGTTTTAAAGAATTGCACAGCCGCCATCCGCGACTTGGCGATTTTGTCGCTCATGCTACCGCTGACGTCGAAAACCATGCCAATGGAAATAGGCAGATCGTCTTCTTCAAAGCGCATCACTTGCTGTTCGTGGCCGTCTTCATACACGCGAAAATTTTCCTGGTCCAATCCCGTCACGAGGCGTCCATAAGGATCCGTTACAGTGGCATTGACGGTAACCAGATTTACATTCTGCCGCAGCGTATCAATGTGGGGAGTTTTTTCCGGCGGAGGGGGTTTGTAAACCAAGGGCCCCGGCCCGCTGCTCTGGCCGTATGCCGAACCGGACATCATCAACGTCACCGCGAAGAAAATGCCTGTCGCGATCGCGGCGACCCACTTCGTGCCAGGCTTGGCTGCTCTCATAAAGCCCCTTTCGTGCCCTCAGCAGCCGGGAAGTTGTTGGTTGAATACTACCACCGCTCGGCTTCAAAGCAAGCTGCGAAATTGCTTATTTCGAAGCGGACAATGACCGTACCGAGTTCCCAGCAGACGCCGCTAATTGCGCAGAACGACTGGTCTTGGCCTTCGACAATCGTAGGAACGTTTTCTGCGGTCAAGTCTGGTGGGCGACTGGTGTAAGATTAGCTCTTCACTTGCGCCGGGCTGGGCTGCAACAGCTCGCCGCCTTGCGACGAGATCACTTTCGCGTACCAGCGCGCTGAATCCTTCAGGATGCGCTTTTGCGTGGGAAAATCGACGAAAATCATCCCGAACCGCTGCGAGTAGCCTTCCTGCCATTCGAAGTTATCGAGCAGTGACCAGTGCAGATAGCCTATCGTCGGCACATTTTCTTTCATCGCCCGCGCAAGCGATTGGAGATAACGCTGGGCAAAATCGATGCGTTGAGGATCGTGCACTTGGCCGTCGAGCGAAATCCAATCCCGGCACGAACACCCGTTTTCGGTGACAAAAATTGGCAGCTTGTAACGGTCGTAGAGCCATTTCGGCGCCCAGTACATTGCGTCCGGCGTCACCTGCCAGCCAAACGCGGTCTCCGGATAGCCGGGCGGGAACGCGACTATCTGCGGCACGCCCTGCGGATTCGCTCGCACCGGCCATCCGCCGTAGATATTCGCGGCAAGGAAATCGAGCGGCTGATGAATCGTTCCCATATCTCCCGGCTCAATTTCGGGCGCGTCTTTTCCGAGCGCGGCAATTGCATCGGAGGGATAGGTGCCGGTGTAAATCGGATCGAGCCACCAGGAATTTTCGCGCCACCAGAATTCCGCCGAAAAATGCTCAATCGGACTTGCAAAAGTAGAGTTCTGCGCTGCGGTAATATCCGCCGCCGACGGGCTTTCCGGCAACGAAGGCGACACGTCGCACGGGCATCCGATCTGCACTGGCTTTTTTGCGTTTGCCCGCACCGCTTGCACCGCGCGCCCGTGGGCCATAAGCGTGATATGCGCCGCGCGCATGAATTGGTCACGCGGCAGTTTCTCGCCGGGCGCTTGAACTCCGGTAACGTATCCTCCGCCAATGAATGAACGCGGCTCCGTGATCGTCAGCCAGTATTTCACGCGATCCGAAAGGCTGCGCGCCACGGTTGCGGCGTAATCTCCAAACCAGCCCGCGATGTCGCGCGTCTCCCAGCCTCCGCGCTGCACCAGCGCCAGCGGCGTATCCCAGTGGAACAGAGTGACAATCGGCGTGATTCCCGCCGCAAGCAGCGTGTCCACCACCTGACTGTAAAAATCCAGCCCCTTTTGGTTCACGTCGCCCGTGCCCTGCGGAATAACGCGCGACCATGCCACGCTAAAACAGAATGCCTTTAATCCCATTTCGTGCATGTGGCCAATATCCGCAGCGTACGTGTGATAAAAATCGCACGCCATGTCGCCGGTATTCCCGTCGCGGATTACGCCCGGCTGCCGCACGAATTCGTCCCATACCGAGAGCTCTTTGCCGTCTTCGCGGCTGCCGCCCTCGATCTGGTAAGCGGAAGTCGCTGCTCCCCACAGAAAATCAGCCCCAAAAGGAGAGCTCACAGCGGGAGCTGAGGGGAGCTTGGATTGCTGCTGTTGCTGAACGTTCGCGGACTGCGCAAGGGGAAGGGAGGCGACGGCAAGCGCCGATGCTGAACCGGCAATGAATTCGCGCCGCGTCAGTGGCTTCTCTGCATTCGGATTTATTTTATCTTTTTGCGCCATCCGCTTGCCTCAAGAGCAATTTCGCATCTGCGCTGCATAGCGCGAATTCACTTCGGCTCAAACATTTTGGCCGCAACGTTCGTCACCAGTCCGCGCGGCGCGAGCCTTTGCCCTTCAACGCTCATTCTGTTCTTAAAGCCCGAAATCACGCTCGACTTTCCTTCGGCGAGAGCCCGCAATCCGGTGCGCGCGACCTTCTCGGCCGTTTCCGCTCCGCGAAAAGTGTTCTCCGGCTGCCCCGCCACTTCGCGGAACTCCGTCGTCGTCGAGCCGGGGCACAGCGCGCAAACATTCACGCCATACTGGCGCACCTCCGCGGCAATTCCCTCCGCAAAATGCAAATTAAACGCCTTGGTCGCTGCATATGTTGAAATGTACGGCACAGCCTGAAAACCTGCAACCGACGCAACAATCAGAATGTCGCCATGCCGTCGCGCAACCATCTCTCCTAAATAGAGATGCGTCAATTGCACCACTGCGGTGCAGTTAACCTGAACCATCTCTACCTGCCGCGCAACATCCGCCTTGTAGAAGTGTCCATAGGCACCAAAACCAGCATTATTGATGAGCAGCTCGATTTCGATGCCTTTGCTGTCAGTGAAGCTACGAATCTGACCAGGCGCTGATGGGTCTGCCAAGTCGGCGCCCATGACTTCCACGGCAATGTTGTGCGCCGTTTTCAGCCGCCCAGCCAAGGACTCCAGGCGATCTTTGCGGCGTGCGGTGACCACGAGGTTTGCCCGCGCCGCAGCGAGCTCCTCGGCTATCGCCAGGCCTATTCCCGCGCTCGCGCCAGTCACCAACGCCCATTTCTCAGCCCATTTTGCGCCAGCGCCAACCAAACCCGTAGCCATCCTTCACCGTCCCGCAACGTCCTCGATTCGAGCAATTCGTCAGAACGCAATGAAAACATACTCGGAGCGGCTCTGAACAGGCAAAAAATGTGTCAACTGAGGGGAATTGAGCTTGCTAATGGAAAAGCGTAGGAGCTGATGAAAAAACATAGCCATTTACGGAAAATGGAAGGACCCAGCTGCGTAATCTCTAGGTGCTGCGGCTGAAAACGAATTTGCGAAGCCGTACAGCCTTTTCCTTCATGCTATCGAGTAATCGCCTTGCCCAGACGAACTCCGCCGCGAGCAATCCCAGTCCCAGCAGAATTACCAGCCATCCCGGCCCAGGGCCGACAAGAAGCACAACGCCAATGAGAAGCAACGTGAATCCCACGACAATCCGGAGAACTCGTTTGGCCTGGTGCAGCGTCCTGAATATAACCGGCGACATTTCTATAACTCGCTTCCTGCTCTGATTCGTCCTTGCAAACAGCCCGTTCTCTCGGCACTCTATTCGATGCGAACGTGCTTCGTTATGACTCCGAGCACGTCGGGAGCCAAACTGCATTCCTTCCGATTTGCGGGGAAGTCTCAGGCCACTAATCAGTTGCAACTTCGTCCACTCTTTTTTGCGGCGGATAGGCGCGCTGCAAACGGAGAGAAATTGCCGGTGCTGTGAAGATCGAGCGCGTTTGAGGCGGGCAGTAGACTCCGTCACGAGCGCTGCGTGGGTCACTTTGGGTCACCAGCCGCCGCAGCGGTGCGTCTTAATCCAAGCAAAGGTGTTTGACGCGGCCGGGCTCAATAGAACCGTACTCTGGACATGACTGAATGCTAACGCCTCTCTGGCAGCAGATTGGGATTGCGGCGCCAACCACCCGCCGCAAAGTCTGGATATGGCTTTATCACCTTGGTGGTCCCGGCCTGATCGTCCTGGGAATGGTAGATAGCTCCGTAATTCCCATTCCGGGCAGCATGGACGCGCTGACCATCATCCTCTCGGCTCACCATAAGCAGCTCTGGCCCTATTACGCCGCCATGGCAACCATTGGCTCCGTCCTAGGGGGATACGTTACTTTCCGCTTAGCGCGCCATCAAGGTCGAGAACGCCTTCAGGAACAGCTGAATCATGGCTGGAAGAAAAGATTCGCTGATTTCTTCAAGAAATGGCGTTTTTGGGCCATTGCCGTGGCGGCATTGCTTCCGCCACCCATTCCTGTTGTCCCCTTCATTTTGGCCGCTGGCGCCACGAATTACTCTTCTCGGCGCTTCTTGAGCGCGATGTCGCTGGGCCGCGTGATCCGTTACTTCGTGTTAGCGTACTTTGCCAATCTGTACGGCCGTGCCATCATCCGCATTTTTTCTCAGTACGGCTGGTCCATTTTTTACGCTCTGATTGGCCTTGCAGTAGCCAGCGCGATTACCGGCTTTATCGTGAACCGCATTGAAAATCGCGGCTCTGCCCACAAGAAAGTCAGCACGAAAAGCCACGCAGCGTAGTCTCTGCTCCTCTAACCACCTCCTCGTAAAGAACAGTCTCCCGCTGCGTAGGGTTTTGCCCTGATTTTCGTGCTTTGTCGCAACAGGTATACAGAGAGTGAAGCTTCACCGCGCGGGCGACTCGTCGCTCCGCGGCGTTTGACCTCAGGCGACCATGGCGACGCGAATCCTCATTGCCGATGACCACGAAATGATGCGCAACGTACTGCGCCACCTCATCGATTCCCATGACGATTGGAAGGTCTGCTCAGAGGCTCGCAATGGTGGCGAGGCCGTCGCCAAAGCCGCGGATTTGCATCCGGATGTTATCGTCCTCGACTTGGCGATGCCCATTATGGATGGCGTGCAGGCTGCCCGCGAAATCGTGCGCAACCGTCCCGATGCAAAAATCGTGATGTTCACGCTGCACAGTTCCGCGGAGCTGGAAAAAGCGGCAGGACAGGTCGGCGTCAAGCGCGTAATCTCAAAAGCGCACGACGGCAAAACTCTGCTGCAGGCCATTGAGGAAGTCCTCGCCGAAAATCCCAATCCAAGCGAAGCAGTTCATTAGCGCTGGACTCTTTCGCAGCATTGTCCCTCTCGATGCCCTCTGGTAATCTTTCATTACGCCGTTTTCGCCGGAGAGGTGTCTGAGCGGTTGAAAGAGCCCGCCTCGAAAGCGGGTAGCCTGGCAAAACCGGGCTCGTGGGTTCAAATCCCACCCTCTCCGCCATTATTCACTGACTACAATGGATTTGAGGGCGTGCTTCTGTACTAATAGGCACAGTGTGCCGATTGCTTTCCGCTACGTCATTCGCTAGGTTTTCCATCGCGACGCGTTGACTCGCCGGAATTGCAAGGCCCTAGAAGATACCTGCGCGGTACGTACCTACCGTGATAGAATCCGCCGCACTCGCGGAGAGCCCCAATGTCGGAAGGTTACGACGATTACGAATCCCCCAGTTCTAACCTCGACGATGTTTGTGAAAGATTAGACAGAATTGAAGAAACGCTGAAGGATGCACGTGTAGTGCTCCCCTCTAAAACTGGACACCTCGATTAGGTAGACTCAGGGCCTCCA
>DAIRCW010000074.1:0-12216 GCA_036796475.1 Candidatus Acidiferrales bacterium
AACATCAAAGGAATCTGTTGGAGAAAAGCTGACGTTGATGGGCCCGCTGTAATTCTTGAGGCGGTAAACGCCATTGGCGAGGAAATCGCCGTCGAGAAGAATGGCGCCGGTGGAGGTTTGCGCGAAAATGTAGGAGCTGTGGTCGTCGACGAGGCGAATATCGCCGCTGATGGAATGAACCTCGATGCGACCGGTGCAACGCATGCATTGAAAGCCGCCGCCGACGGTTTGAACAACGACGTAGCCGCCGACGTCTTCGGCCTCGATGCCGGCAGCCACAGTTTCCAGGCTCATATCACCGAGGATTTTCGAGATGTTGACCGTGCCGGAGTCGCTGTGGATCTGGAGTTCGGAATCTTCCGGAACGGTGATGACGTAATTGGCGCGCAGCTCATCGGGAGAGATATTGTCAGCGATCAGATGAGTGACAACGTCAACGCGATTGCCGACCTGCTCGGCATCGACTTCGACTTTGGGGCTGTTATGGTCAGCGACGACCATGACCGTAGGCTTATCCCAGGAAGAGATGATGACCTTGCCGCTGGGATTGTGCAGCGTGATGAGCGGATGAGATTGAACGCCAAATTGCTTTTCCAGATGATGGGCCAGAGCGGGCGAGGCGAAGAGCAACAGGGCCGCGCAGCTTCCGGCAAGACGCCAGGAGCGTTTGGACAATTCCGAAAAGGCGCGTGAACTGTTGAGCTGGACTGGCATTTACCTTCCCTCGCTATCTGCCGCGGCGGCCAAAAGATCTGCTTTCTGCTGGTATGCGCTGTATAGATAGTCGCGCATCATTTCATTTTGGGGATCCTGACGCACGCCTTTTTCACACAGGGAAATCATGTTGTCAACAATGGCGAGATTATGATTCAGCGTGGCGGTGATGTCGTTGCCAGGGGCTTGCAGAGCAGGTAGTGTTTTCTTCTCGGCGGAACCCAGTTCCGCGGCAACCGGCGTCATTGTGTCCTGCGCATCGGTAAGCCAGAGAGAGCGCTGCTCGGCGATATGCACGCGATTCATGTGAAAGCCGAGCGCGGCGGCTGCGATAATCAAGAACGAGAGATAGGCACCAGCGAGTGCGGGACGAAATGCGCGAGAGGGAAAGAGGTATTCGAAAAGATTCTTTTTGGGCTGGCGAATCAGCCCTTCTTTCTCCAATTGGGATTTAATGGCCAGCCAAATTCGCGCGGGCGGTTCTTCTTCGGGCAGTAGAGGAGCGGAATTGCGAATCAACTCGAGGTCGGCGATGAGGGCGCGACAGGCGGAACATCCCGCAAGGTGAGAGGCAGCCGCTGGATTGCGCTCACCCTCGATCCACTCATTGCTGAACAGCCAGAACTCTTTGCAATGCATCGCCGACATGACGTTCAGTCCTTGCCCGCAGCGTCCTTGAAGGCCTGGCGCTCGTCGCGGGCTCTCTGCCGTGCTACTTCGTGAAGAAGGTCCCTGAGTCTCATACGCGCTTTGTGCAGTTGCGATTTGGAGTTGCCAATGGAGCAGCCCATGATATGAGCAATCTCATTGTGCTCGTAGCCTTGCACGTCATGCAAAACAAACACGGCTTTGTAGCCCGCCGGCAGCTGATCGATCGCGCGTTGCAAATTGACGCGGTCAATGGAACCGCTCAGACCCAAATCGGGCGCGCCAAAATCCTTGCGCGGGCCGCCGCTTTCCTCATCGGGTTCGGTAACTTCTTCGAGAGAGGTCTCCGAGCCCGTCTTCTTCCGGAGGCGCATCAGAACGACATTGACCGCCAGCCGGTGCAGCCAAGTGGAAAATGCAGACTCACCCCGAAAAGTACTGATTTTCCGAAATAGCTGCAGAAAGGCCTCTTGTGTCAGGTCCTCTGCTTCAGCGGTGTTTCCGACCATGCGCAAACAGAGCGAATAAACGCGACGATGATGGAGCTGATAGAGCCGCTCAAAGGCCGCCGCATCGCCCTGCTGTGCCAGCCGGATGGCATCCGCTTCCGGCAATTCGCCGTTTTCGATTCGCCTCGTTCGGGCCACGATACCCAACGCGGCGTACCTGATTCTCCGATGCGCCGCCAACTCCAGAAGTTGTCCTTAGATGTTCCTGAGACGCATCGGTAACACAACCGAAGTCCCAAGCGCGGCGCTCTCCCAAGGGGAGAGGCCCCAACAAGCCTGACTATTCTCTTCGGAAATTGCCTGCGCGTCTACCGAGGAGCAGCGGGAGTTCCACATTCTGGTCGTTCGAGTGAGTTGATGCCAGCGAAGCGTTCAGCTCCGATTCAAAAGAGGACAGAGTGGCCTCGGGGATGGCTAAGAGAAATGATTTGAAAACGACGACGGTTTCGCGGAGGCAAGTGTTCACGTCGTAATGGACCTCGTCGAGGCACTCCCAGGAGGCACGCGGGTCGGATTCGGACGAGAGAGCCTCGCATGCACGACGGAACGTATCCGCCAAGTTGGGAGCCATGATTTCAAGTATGCGCAATTTGTGCAAGAAGCGAGAGCGGCTTCCGAAAAGAATGTGATGCGTGAGTTGGTTCCATTGGGCGCTTTGACGAGCGTAGTCACCGCGGTAGAAGGCTGGATTCAGAGGTGCTACGGCCGGAGGGCATGCCAAATGCCGACCGGCTTTCGCCAGCATGCGGCATGCGGCAGCAAGCGGTTCTGTCAAATTTCCAACCGTACCAGATGCGATTTCAGCACACTGGCGCGCGCGAATGAGCTTGCCGTCGGCGCGCAGAGCGAACGCTTCGTCGAGAGCTACAGAGAAGATCCAATAAGCGTTTTCCCATTGGCGGATGACGGCTTCGAACAGATTTTTTTTGCTGGCGGGAAGAAGCGCAGACCAGTCCTCACGTACGGAACTGCGGACAACCGCAGACCTGCGCTCTTTTGTCCCAAACACGATGATCCCAACCGTGGCGGGCATTATAGCAGATAGTGCAAGCGGATGGGGCCGTAACTCAAGTGTGGCATGGGTGCGAAGAAAAGTTCAGTTTGCGCCGGCGCTGCTTGTAGAGTGTGAGTTGAAACTCTGAGTTGCCACTTAAGACATGCGGATCGCGTGGTTTATTGACGCTAGCTTGGCTCAAGCTTAGCATTTGCGAATGCCCCCAGCCACTGCAGCGCTTCCAAGATCGCGGCTCGCAACTGTCCTTCTATGTTTTTTTCTCTCCGGGGCGGCAGGTCTCATCTATCAGGTGGCATGGACGAGGGCTCTGGGGCTCGTCTTTGGTCACACCGTCTACGCAATCGCAGCCGTGCTGGCCGCGTTCATGGGCGGCCTCGCAGCGGGGAGCGCCTACCTAGGTTCGTGGGGACAGCGGAGCGGTCGTCCTATAGCGATATACGGCTGGATTGAGATTCTTACCGGCATCAGTGGGGCCCTTTCTCTTGCAGGTGTGAGAGGAGTCCATTATCTCTATGTTGCCGCTTACCATATCGCCGCAGGATCGACGGCGCTGCTGATTGTTTTGCGCCTCTTGGCTTCGGTGTTAGTCCTGTTTGTTCCCACATTTCTAATGGGCGGCACCCTGCCGATCCTTGCAGGAGGGCTCTCGCGCGGGTCAGCAGAATTGGGTTCACGACTGGGACGACTGTACTGGGTGAATACGGCGGGGGCGGTGAGCGGAGCTTTGGCGGCCGGTTTCTTACTGCTGCCCGGAATCGGTCTGCGCCGAACGGTTTTTGTGGCAGTCATATTGAACCTAGCCGTCGGCGCCATAGCGCTCTATTCGGCCAAGGAAGAGTTGCCGATCACCGCGAAGGAAGAAGCAATCCCGTCCAGCGATGAAGCGATCAAAATACCGAAATACCTTCTGGTCGCGTTTGGCTTCGTTGGAGCCACGGCCATGGTGTATGAAGTCGCATGGTCGCGCCTGCTCGCGACGACACTGGGCAGTTCCACCTACTCGTTCACGTTGATGCTCGCGACATTTCTGGCTGGAATTGCCATTGGCAGCCGCCTTTTTGAGAGTTGGGTACGACGCGGACGAAACGTTTCCGTGGGGGCGTTCGCCGTCACACAAATACTAACGGGCCTGGGCGCTCTGTTCTTTTTGCTGCTCTTCGCACGGTTGCCGGCTCTTTTTTGGACCCTGATCACGGCGACGGACAAAACTTTCCATGGGTTGGTTGTCTCGCAATTCGCCATTTGCATTCTTGCCATGCTCCCGGCGGCGCTTGTTTTCGGATTCAATTTCCCACTGGTTACCTTGCTGATTGCGGGCCCAAAGAGCAGTGAACGTCCAGCATCGGCGGCGGTGGGGCGTGCGTGCGCTGCGAACACTGCCGGTGCGATCGTCGGCTCCATAGCCGCAGGCTTCTGGTTGGTGCCGATACTGGGCAGCTTTCGCTTGGTCGTGTGGACTGCAACGGGCAACCTGGCGCTTGCCTTCTTTCTGCTCGCGTGCGAGCGTCCGCGGCGAGCATACAAACTTGCAGGTATCTCCGCGCTGGCGGGTTTGGTTCTAATTGCCGGCTACTCGGGCACTCTGAATGATCCGGCGGTCACCAGTCTTGGCGTTATTACAAACCGCAACAATTACAACACCGCCCTGAGCACAGATGAACTGGCCCATATGACTGACCTGCTGTTTGTGAAGGATGGGTTGAACGCAACCATCTCCGTAAGACGAACCGAAGACTATTTGGGGCTAGCGACAAATGGCAAGGTTGATGCGTCTACCAAGGACTCGAGAACGCAATCAATGGCAGGCCATCTGGGTATGATTTTTCACAGTCCGGCGCCTAAGAAAGTGTTGATCATCGGTTTCGGCAGCGGAATGACCGTTTCCGCCGTAGCGCGCTATCGTGATGTAGAGGAGATTGATTGTGTCGAAATAGAACCTGCGGTGATCGGCGCCGCAGCTTATTTGAAGCCTTTGAACCGTGATGTGCTTCGAGATCCGCGTCTTCATCTGATCCTTGATGATGCGCGGAATTTCCTGTTCACGACGGATAAGAAATACGACGTGATCATTTCCGAGCCGTCGAATCCTTGGATTGCCGGCGTGGCGGACTTATTTACAGATGAGTTTTATCACCAGGTGCGGGCGCATCTAGCATCCGGAGGAATGTTGGTGCAATGGGTGCAGCTCTACTCCATTTTTCCAAGTGACGTTCGAATGGTTTTGAGCACTGTCGCGGGAGAATTTCCGCAAGTTACCTTATGGAATGGAGTTCTCGGAGACGTTCTGCTACTTGCCCAAACGCGACCTGGAACCCTTTCGTTCGATCGTATGCGCCGTCTCTGGATGGAGCCACAACTTCGTGCCGACTACCAGCAACTGGGCCTGAGCAATCCAGAAGGACTGCTTGCCTATAATGTATTGGGTGACGCCGACTTGCGCAGGTTTGTCGCCAACGTTGCGCGGAACACGGATGATCTTAATCGGCTGGAGTACGACGCGCCACGCGCGATTTTGGCCGATAAAGCGGTCAGTGAAAACATCGAGATGCTTTCGCAGCAGGGTTCAAATCTCATACCCAATTTATTTCAGATTACGGATCGGCAGGAGACACTGCTCGCCACGGCTTATGTGTTCGCACGTTTGGGCCAACTGGATCGTGAAGCGGAGTACTTGAAAGCGCTGGCCAGCTATCCTGCAACTGCCGAGTCGGAGTTGCTGCGTGCGCGATGGCTGCAATTCTCAATGAAGCTCGCTGAAGCCCACGCGGCTTTTGAAAACGCGACGCGTCTTAATCCCTCTTCCGCGGAGCCACTATTGGGTCTCGCCGAGATTGCTCTCAGCCAAAATGACTTTGCCACGGCGGAGTCGTTTTTGAAAGAGGCCCTAAAGCGCGACCCGCAATCGACGTTGACGCTGCATCGCTATGCTCTCCTCGAGAGTGCTCGCGGCAATTGGGCCCAAGCACTCCAGTGGCAGCAGAAGTTAATGACGGCTGAAAAGAACCCCTCGGATGACACGCAGCTGGAATTCGCGAAGCTATTATGGCGGACCGGTGATGTGCGCGGAGCGGCGAATACATGCGCCGAAATTCTCAAACGTGATTCCTACAATCCTATGACCCGCTATTTGCTGGCCGAAATCTTCGATCAGCAGAAAAATTGGGACGGGGCACGTGCTCAGCTCGAGATACTTATTCACTACTTTCCTAACGGGAATGCCCAAGAATACGTTTTGCTAGCGGACGTATATCGAAATCTCGGCAACACGGACGAAGCCATACGCACAATCCAGAAAGGTGAGCGTATTTTCCCGGAAAACACGGCTTTTGCCCGGGCTGAGGTGAGAAACTAAAGCAATTGTTCGGTGCTCGCGCAAGTCTGCGAACTTCTCTCCGCTCGTAACCCGCCCTGGCGTTCCTTGACGCTCTGCGAACGCGCTGGATATACTGCGGACGCCTTCGGGAAAGAGGAACTGTTTGGAATTCGAGCCGCGCGATCAGTTCATTCAAAGACAAAAAAAACTTGAGCGGATTGCCGAACTAGGGTTCGAGCCGCACCCGCACAGGTTTGAGTGGAAGCAAACCGCGGCGGAAATTGTGGCTAAGTACGGCGGGAACACGGCCGAGGAGCTGCAAAAAAATGCGGTGAACGTCTGCGTGGCCGGGCGGATTTTGACGCTGCGGCTGCACGGCAAGGCTGGATTTGCGCACATTCAGGGAGATGGGAAGCGGCTGCAGATTTACGTCAAATTGGACGCGGTCGGCGAGCGCGCGTTTCAACTTTTCCAACTCCTGGATATGGGCGACATCATCGGCGTCTCGGGCCACCTGTTTCGCACAAAAACAAATGAATTGACGGTGTGGGTGGAGCAGTTAACGCTGCTGACGAAAGCGCTGCTGCCTTTGCCGGAAAAATGGCACGGGCTGGCCGATGTGGAAATGCGTTACCGGCGGCGGTACTTGGATTTGGTCGCCAACGAACATGCGCGCGAAGTTTTTTTGCGGCGTGCGCAGATAATTCGATACATTCGCAAATTTTTCGACGAGCGCAATTATCTGGAAGTGGAAACCCCGATGATGCATCCGATTTTGGGAGGCGCGACGGCGCGGCCGTTTGTGACGCGGCACAATACGTTTGATGTGGATTTTTACATGCGCATCGCGCCGGAATTATATTTGAAGCGGCTGGTGGTGGGCGGGATGGACCGCGTTTACGAAATCAATCGGAATTTTCGCAACGAAGGGATTGACGCGATTCATACGCCGGAATTCACGATGCTGGAGTTCTATCAGGCGTACAGCGATTTTCGCGATTTGATGAAGCTGACGGAAGAATTATTCAAGGGATTGGTGATGGAGGTATGCGGGACGGCGAAGATCAAGTACGGCGAGCATGAAATTGATTTTGGGCATTTCGAGGCGCTTTCGATGCGCGAAGCGATCGTGAAATTTTGGCCGAAAGAGGCGAGCCAAGCGCCGAGCGCTGCAGAGCTGGCGGCAAGCGGCGGAGCGAAAGCTGCTGCGGAGCAGTTCAATGTGTTCGCGCAGAAGAAGAGCATCGATACGATCGAGGGAGTGGACAAGCTGTCCGCGGGCGAGCTGATTGGCGCGCTGTTCGAGGCGGTGGCAGAAGAGCATTTGATTCAGCCGACATTTATTTACGATTTTCCGGTCGAGATTTCGCCGCTTTCAAAACGGCGCAAGGATGATCCGTCGATTGCCGAGAGGTTTGAGCTGTTCATCGAAGGCATGGAGTTGGCAAATGGGTTTTCGGAATTAAATGATCCAGCGGATCAGGAGCAGCGTTTCCGCGCGCAAGTGGAAGCGGGCGGCGCGGAGGTGCCGAAGGAAGTCGACATGGATTACATCCGCGCGCTGGCGCACGGATTGCCACCGACGGCGGGCGAAGGCATTGGCATTGACCGCCTGATCATGCTGCTGACGGATTCGCATTCGATCCGTGAAGTGATTTTGTTTCCTACGCTGCGCCCGCAGAAGGATTCTGAAACCGAAGCTGCCGCAGAGCACGAGCCGTAAAATAAAGAGCAAAAATGAATTTCGAATGGATGGTGGCGCGGCGGTACTTGCGGTCAAAGCATAAGCCGCCAGTGCTGCGGCTGGTGACGATTTTGTCCGTGGTGGGCGTTGCCGCGGGAGTCGCCACGCTGGTGATCGCGCTGGCGATGAACACGGGTTTCAGCGACGCGATACGCAACCGGCTGCTGATTGTCACCGCGCACATCAATTTGAAGCCGAACGGAACCGATGGAATCCGCGATTATCAGGCGCTGATGGCGCGCGTGGCGAAGACTCCGGGAGTGAAGTTTGTTACGCCGGCCGTGTACAACACAGTGCTGCTTTCCGCACACAACAACGCCAGAGGGATCGTGCTCAAGGGCGTGAATCCGGCGCTTGAGGAGCAGGCGGATGCGGCATTAAGGCACATCGTCGAGGGAAGCGACAGTTTTGCGCCGGACTCTTTTGGAATTCCTGGGATCCTCATCGGGAGAATTCTTGCGGACGATTTCGGTTTCAAGGTGGGCGATTATTTGGCAGTGACAAGTCCGCAAGGCAGCTTGACGCCATTTGGAATGCTGCCGCGCTCGCAAAGATTCCGCGTGAACGGGATTTTTGATTCGGGATTCTACGACTACGATGCGAACTGGACGTTCATCACCATGCCGGCGGCGCAGAAGCTGGCAGGCATCGGGGACGTTGTCAGCGTGCTGGAAATTCGCGTGAATGATTTGGGTCGCACAGATGAGATTGGATCGGCAATCGCGAAAGAGGCAGGACCGGCGTACCGCACAACGACGTGGATGGATGAGAATCGCGCGCTGTTTCGAGCCATGAGTCTGGAGAAGCTGGTAACGGCGATTTTCATCGGTCTGATTACGTTCGTGGCCGGACTGAATATTCTGGTGGTGCTGGCGATGACGGTGACGGAGAAAGCGCACGACATCGCGGTGTTGATGACGCTGGGCGCGCGACGTTTGCAGGTGAGAAATGTTTTTGTGCTGCAAGGTTTTCTGGTAGGCGCAGCGGGAACGGGAATTGGCCTTGCGGCGGGATATGCCCTATCGTGGATATTGAACCGCTGGCAACTGGTGCGGTTGAACCCCGAGATTTACGCTGTGCCGTTCGTTCCATTTCGTTCAAACGGGTGGGATGCAGTGTGGATCACGGCAGCAGCGCTGGCGATCTGCACGGCGGCGACAATTTATCCGGCGAGGTCGGCTTCCGGCACTCGGCCAGTGGAGATTCTGCGCGCCGAATAAGGCTTCAGCAAAAAGTCACGCGAATTCGAGCAACTTTGGCCTCAAAATTCCCCTCAGACATACATCAGGATTTTTCACGAGCATACCGGACGGTTGCCGGATGGCCGTAGTAAGAAAGTCCTGTTACGAAGTCTGTTGTCGGTGCGCGCGATGCACGGGCGTGATGAGCGAGGAGAATGGCTGCGTGCTACAATAGACGGGAGAAGTGGGAAAAGTTCCACTCATAATATGCAATTTCTTCGCAGCGGCGCGAAACGGTCGCAGCAAGGCGGGTCTAAGTCATAGATTCTGAGCAGCTAATCAATGGATGGTTCGGCATGGGAATTGACTGGAACCGTTCAGCGGAAACGAGAGTCAAACAAGCAGTGAGGCGCGAGACAGACTATGGCGGCAAGCGTCCCAGGCACAACTGAGGAACGAAAAGCGCTAGTACTGCCGAGCGCTGGCGTGGCGCTGGTCCGCGGCGAAAAACTGCGTAAGGTTTTCCGTTCAGGCGGCGCGGATGTGGTGGCGCTCGAGAGTGTGACGCTGGCAGTTGACCCGGGAGAGATGGTCGCGCTGGTCGGGCCGTCGGGTTCCGGAAAAAGTACGCTACTGCACTTGCTGGCCGCTCTGGACACGCCAACGAGCGGTACAGTATACTTCGCCGGAAATTCTCTGGCAGCGCTGAAAGAAAATGAGCTGGAGGATTTTCGCAGCAAGGCGGTGGGATTTGTCTGGCAGAGGCACCAGCTTCTGGCTGACTTTACTGCCGCCGAAAATGTGGCAATGCCGCTGTTGATTCGAGGAGACGCAGGAGGCAGGGCACTGGAGACGGCGCGCGGATGGCTTGATGAAGTTGGACTTGCCGACCGGGCGCAGCATCGTTCCAGCGAACTCTCCGGCGGCGAACAGCAGCGGGTAGCAATTGCCCGGGCCCTGGTGACTCAGCCGAAGTTGCTCCTGGCTGACGAGCCGACCGGCGATTTAGACGAGCGAAATACGGAGTCGATATTCGAACTCATGCAGCGCTTGCACCGGTCTCATCATCTGACTTCGATTCTAGCAACCCACAACTTTTCTCTAGCGAGGCGCGCGGACCGCGTGCTGGCGCTGGAGCATGGTTTATTGATGTCCGATGATGCACAGCCAGCGGAGCGCCTTTCGGGGCGAGCCGCCAACAGGGAGCCTCGAGCTCCGGAAGGGCGCGGGTGACGCGTGTTTGAACGCTACACAGAAAAAGCACGTCGCGTGATTTTCTTCGCGCGGTATGAGGCCAGCCAGTATGGCAGCCCATACATCGAGACGGAGCATCTGCTGCTCGGTCTGCTGCGCGAAGATAAGGGATTGGCGAACCGCTTTCTGCGCACGCACGGCTCTATTGAATCCATCCGCAAAGAGATCGAGACGCGCATCACCGTGCGCGAACGTATCTCGACATCTGTGGAAGTGCCGCTTAGCCAAGAGTGCCGCCGAATTTTGAATTATGCCGCCGAAGAAGCCGAGCGGCTGAATCACAAGCACGTGGGCACGGAGCATCTGCTGCTTGGAATTTTGCGCGAAGAGAAGTCGTTTGGCGCGGAAATTTTGCAGGAGCGCGGGTTGCGCCTTTCGGGAGTGCGGGAAGAGTTGCAGCGGAGCGCGGGCGAAAAGGTTCCAGTGAACCGGCCCAAAGAAACGTCGTTGCTGGCCGAGTTCAGCCGCGATTTGACGCAGGCGGCGATGGATGGACAGCTCGATCCTCTGGTTGGACGCGACCGCGAATTGGAACGCGCCATTCAGATACTTTGCCGTCGGACGAAAAATAAT
Organism: Candidatus Acidiferrales bacterium; assembly: GCA_036796475.1. Classification (GTDB taxonomy): domain Bacteria; phylum Acidobacteriota; class Terriglobia; order Acidiferrales; family UBA7541; genus DAHUXN01. The sequence continues at coordinate 10,952 of DAIRCW010000074.1, forward strand.
CCGGTGCTGATCGGCGAGCCTGGCGTGGGAAAAACGGCGATTGTTGAAGGCTTGGCGCAGCGCATCGCGGATGGAGATGTGCCGCCATTCCTCGCCGACAAAAGAATTTTATCGCTGGATCTTTCACTGATTGTCGCGGGCACAAAGTATCGCGGGCAGTTCGAAGAGCGGCTCAAGACGATCATGAAGGAATTGATGGAGAGCCAGAACGCGATTGTGTTTATCGACGAGCTACATACGTTAGTCGGCGCCGGTTCGGCGGAGGGTTCGCTCGACGCCGCGAATATTCTGAAGCCCGCGCTGAGCCGCGGCGAAATTCAGTGCATTGGCGCGACGACGCCGGGGGAATATCGCAAGTCGGTGGAGAAGGACCGGTCGCTTGAGCGAAGATTCCAGTCGGTGAAAGTTTCCGCGCCGAGCGAAGACGAAGCCATTCGCGTACTGCAGGGCGTGCGCGACCGTTATGAAAAATTCCACGCGGTTTCTTACACGGATGAGGCGATTCAATACGCCGTTTACCTGTCGAACCGCTATATTCCCGACCGCTTCCTTCCGGACAAGGCGATTGACCTGATTGACGAATCGGGTGCGCGCGTGAAGCTGCGCCAGGCCATGCTGCCGGAAGAAGTGTCTGAGGCGCAGAAGCGGGTGAAGTTCATCACACATCGCATGGAGACCGCGATCTCGAACCATGAGTTCGAGAAGGCGCGTTTCTATTCGGAAGAGGAACGCAAGGAAAAGGAAAACCTGCGGGCGCTCCGCGAGAAGCTGAAGATTGACGATTCTACAACAGGCACGGTGACGCGCGACGATATTGAAGAAGTAGTGGCGCGATGGACCGGCGTGGCGGTCACCTCGATTAAAGAGGACGAACAGCAAAAGTTGCTGCGCATTGAAGAGGAACTGCACAAGCGCGTTATCAGCCAGGACAAAGCGATTACCGCGCTGGCGCGGGCGATTCGGCGAAGCCGCGCGGGATTGAAAGCGCCGGGGCGGCCGGTGGGATGCTTCCTTTTCCTGGGGCCCACCGGTGTCGGCAAGACAGAAGTGGCCCGGCGGCTGGCGGAATTCCTTTTCGGCAGTGAGAAGTCGCTCATCCGCTTTGACATGTCGGAGTACATGGAAAAGCATTCGGTATCGAAGTTGATTGGCGCGCCTCCGGGATATGTCGGTTACGAAGAAGGCGGGCAATTAACCGAGCGCGTTCGCCGGACACCGTATTCGATTATTTTGCTGGATGAAATCGAGAAGGCGCATCCGGACGT
>DAIRCW010000075.1:0-11909 GCA_036796475.1 Candidatus Acidiferrales bacterium
CCTTCCTGCCCGCCGCGCGGATCAATGGCAATTTGGGGAAAACCGTTCGAGCGCGCGACGGCCTGCACATCGAACATAATCGGCGCCGTCGGGATTATATTTCGGGTGCGCGAAAAACTCTTTCCACCATCGCGGGAGTCCGTGAGCACGAGGTTCTTGCCATCGCCCCACACGGCGTAAATCGTGCTGTCCGGTCCAACTGCCGCGTCAAATCCTTCGAGCGCGCCATTGTCATCGCGCGGCAATCCAGGGCCATTATCAATCTCGATCGGCTGCGACCAGGTCAGGCCATCATCCGTTGAGCGCACGAACAGAAGCTCGGAATTCGTCAGCGTCCAACGCGTCCAGCCGACGTACAGATTGCCGGCATCCGGCCCATGGCTGTTGTCCGCAATGATGTAAGGCTTGTCTTCGAACGGAATGCCCGGTTTGGTCGGCTGCGCGCTCACGGGAATCTCCTTTTCCTCCCAGGTCTTTCCGCCGTCGAGCGAACGCTTAATGAAAATCCCGTTTCGCGTCGCGTTGTGCCCCCAATAGCTGTAGGTTCCCAGCTTGTCAAAAGCGATGTAGCAGAGCAAGGCGTGCCCTTTATTGTCAAAAGTGACCGAGACGTCTCCGGAGACGTGATACTCCTTGGATTCCACATTCTCGGCGGTCCACGTTTTTCCCGCGTCGGTCGAATACGCGATATGCGCGTTGTCCTGGTACGCACCGACGACTTGCTGCGGATTATTGGGATTCACCGCGATCGAAGGCTCTGTGAAGTATCCCGGCTTGGGCGTTATGAGCGTCAGCGCACCTCCCGGCGCGGGCGCCAACTCGGATTGCTGCTCGGCACCTTGGGACGTTTCACTCTGCGCTGCGCATCTCCGCGGCGCGAGCAAAAGCATCGAACTCATAGCAATCCAAACTGCTGCTGCGACTAGAACCGGGCCACTCTTCATCGCTTCTCCCCCGTATTGCACTCGAATGCTTGGCGCGCGACGCACACTATATCCGGTTTGGCGGAAATTTTGTTGGCCTTGCGCGTAGACAAGCCGTCGCCACGTTCGTGCCTCAGGCCTGCAAATTTACCTGACTTGCCCTTTGCTGCTCCGCTTGTTATGTTCATAGATTAACTTGGGCGTATTGTCCGCAGTGAGCAGCGGGCCCGCCCTTAAGTCTTCCAAAGAATATGGGCCTGCAGAAAATCGTGGTGCGCGGCGCGCGCCAGCATAACCTGAAAAATATCAGCCTGGAAATCCCGCGGAATTCGCTGACGGTGATTACTGGCCTCTCCGGATCGGGCAAGTCTTCGCTCGCGTTCGATACCCTTTACGCCGAGGGCCAGCGGCGCTACGTGGAATCGCTTTCGGCCTACGCGAGGCAGTTCCTCGATCAGATGGAGCGGCCGGAAGTGGATTCCGTCGAAGGTCTTTCTCCTTCCATTGCCATCGAACAAAAAACCACATCGCGCTCGCCGCGCTCGACTGTCGGCACCATCACCGAAATTTACGACTATCTTCGCGTGATCTATAGCTCGATTGGCGCGCCGCACTGCCCCAATTGCGGAAAGTTGATTTCGCGCCAATCCACCGAGCAGATTGTTCAATCCGTCCTCGCGCTCCGGCCCGATGAACGCATCATGATCCTCGCGCCGGTAGTGCGCGGCCGCAAAGGCGAATACAAAAAAGAATTCGAGAAATTTGCCCGCGCCGGATTCGTTCGCGCTCGCGTAGATGGCGAAATGGTCAGCCTCGATGAGCCTCCCGCGCTCGACCGCCGCCGCAATCACACCATCGACATTGTCGTTGACCGCCTGCTCATCAAAGAGGGGATCGCCAAGCGTCTCGAGCAGTCGGTCGAAACAGCGACGAAGCTTACAGGCGGACTCGTGACCATCGCCATCGTCGGCGGCGAAGAGCACATGTACTCACAAAATCTTGCTTGCGCCGATTGCGGCATTTCCGTGCCGGAAATCGAGCCGCGCTCCTTCAGCTTCAATTCGCCGTACGGCGCGTGCCCCGAATGCCATGGGCTCGGCGCCAAATTCAATTTCGATCCCGCGAAAATCATCGTGGATTGGTCGAAGCCGCTGTTCGAAGGCGGCCTTGGCCCGGGCGGCTCTTCTTCCTATCTGCAACGCACGCTGAAAATCGCGGCGCTGGCGCACGGATTCGATCTCAACACACAGTTCGAGAATCTTTCGCGCAAGGTGCAGAACCTGATTTTGTACGGTAATCCTGCCACTGGGCGCCCGACAAAGGGCCTGAACTTCAAAGGCATCATCGATCATCTCGAGCGCAATCTCGAGGAAACGACTTCCGACGAATATCGCGAATACCTCACGCAGTATATGTCGCCGACGCCCTGCGCCGCGTGCGGACAGAAGCGGCTGCGTCGCGAAAGTCTCGCCGTCAAGGTGGGCGGCTATTCCATTGCGGAATTTACGGAACTGTCTCTCGCCGACGCGCGCGCCGCTGTGGACAAAATTCTCGCCGGGCTCACGCCGAGGCAGCACGCGATCGCGGGCCGTCCTCTGAACGAGGTCGCTGAACGCCTCGACTTCCTGCTCGCGGTCGGGTTGAGCTATCTAACGCTCGACCGTTCCGCCGCGACGCTCTCCGGCGGTGAAGCGCAGCGAATCCGCCTGGCAACGCAAATCGGCTCGCGGCTGCGCGGCGTAATGTACGTGCTCGACGAGCCCTCCATTGGTTTGCACGCGCGCGACAACGGCCGGCTGCTCGGCACGCTCGAAACCCTGCGCGATTTGGGAAACACGGTGCTCGTCGTGGAGCACGATGAAGAAACCATTCGCCGCGCCAATTACGTGGTGGACCTTGGCCCAGGCGCTGGAAAAGCGGGCGGGCAAATCGTTGCCACCGGCCAGCCGCCCGAAATTGCCGCGAATCCCTATTCGCTCACTGGCCACTATCTTTCCGGCGAACTGAAAATTCCTGTTCCCGCACAGCGCCGTAAGCCCAACGGCAAAGCGCTCAAAATTGTCGGCGCGCACGCAAATAATCTGAAAAACATCGACGTGGAATTCCCAGTCGGCTTGCTCACCGTCGTCACCGGCGTTTCCGGCTCAGGCAAATCCACGCTGGTGAACGACATCCTATATCGCGCGCTCGCGCAAAAGCTTTACCGCTCCAGCGAAACTGCCGGCGCGCATCGCGCCATTCTCGGACTCGAGCATCTTGACAAGGTTATCGAGATTGATCAAGCGCCGATTGGCCGGACGCCGCGTTCGAATCCCGCGACCTATACAGGTGTCTTCACCCCGATTCGCGAGCTTTTTGCCATGTTGCCCGAATCGCGCGAACGCGGCTACCGTCCCGGACGCTTCAGCTTCAATGTGAAAGGCGGGCGCTGCGAAGCCTGCCAGGGCGACGGCTTGCGGCGCATCGAAATGAATTTTTTGCCGGACGTGTACGTCACTTGTGAAGTCTGCCGCGGCAAACGCTACAACGCCGAGACGCTTTCCGTTCGCTACAAGGGCTATTCCATTTCCGATTTGCTCGAAATGCCCATCGAAGACGCGCTGCCCGTGCTCGAAAACATTCCGCAAATCAAGCAGAAGCTGCAAACAATGGTGGACGTCGGTCTCGGCTACGTTCAGCTCGGCCAGTCCGCCACGACTCTCTCCGGCGGAGAAGCCCAGCGCACCAAACTCGCTCGCGAACTCTCCCGCCGCCAGACCGGACGCACGCTCTACATTCTCGATGAGCCAACCACGGGATTGCACTTCGATGACGTGAAAAAACTTCTCGACGTGCTCAATCGCCTGGTGGATCTCGGCAATACCATCATCATCATCGAGCACCATCTCGACGTGATCAAACAGGCCGACTGGCTCATCGACCTCGGTCCCGAAGGCGGCGCCGACGGTGGCCGCATTGTCGCCCAAGGCACGCCCGAGCAAGTAGCGCGATGCAAGAAATCCTTCACCGGCGCCGCCCTCGCCCCCGCGCTCAACAGCACAAACGGAAATGGCTCGTCAGGAAAATGAATTGTTAGCAATAGGTACGAGCTTCTGGTTAGAATCAGCGTTTCAAATTTATTGACGGCGGCGCAAGTTTGTCTCGCAAATCTTCAAGCCAGTACAGAATTCAGGCGATGAGTTTTCAGGGGCTGCATACCTATCCGCTCGCCTCGCGCCCCAGCAAAGTCAGCGTCGGCCAATTCGCCAAACCTTACCGTCAGGGCGAATCCTTCGCCGAATTCCTCGGCTCGCTGCCGCGCATCCTTGCCGCTGAAGACCTTCGCGCTGTCGCGCAAGCCGTCGTCGAAGCCCGCGCGCAATCCCGTACCATCCTCTGGGGAATGGGCGGGCACGTCATCAAAGTCGGACTCGGGCCGGTGCTAATTGATCTGCTGCGACGCGGATTCATTAACGGCATCGCCATGAACGGCTCTGCCCTCATCCACGATTTCGAGATTGCCATGGTCGGCGGCACGTCGGAAGACGTCGAAGCCGTCCTCGGCGAAGGCAAATTCGGCATGGCGGAAGAAACCGCCCGCATCATCAACGAAATGGCTGCGCTTGCGCGCCGCGCCGGCATCGGCCTTGGCGAAGCCGCTGGAAAATTGCTGAACGAGAAGAAAACTTCCGCGAAGCATCTCGATCAAAGCATTCTCGCTGCCGCGTATCGTGCGAAAATTCCCGTGACGGTGCACTTGGCCATCGGCGCGGACATCACCCACATTCATCGCAGCGCTTCCGGCGAAAATCTCGGTGCGGCCACACATCACGATTTTAAGTTGTTTTGCGCACTCGTGCGCGAAATGCAGCCCGGCGGCGTTTATCTCAATTGGGGCTCGGCAGTGATTCTGCCGGAAGTTTTTCTGAAGGCGGTGACTGTCGCGCGAAATCTGGGCACGCCCCTGCGTCCGATAACCACCGCGAATTTCGACTTCCTGCAGCACTATCGCCCGCTGCAAAATGTAGTGCGGCGTCCGACGGCCAGCGCAGAAGGCAAGCATCCCGAAAATGATTCCAAAAAATCGCGCGGCTATTCGCTCACAGGACATCATGAAATTCTCATGCCGCTATTGGCAGCCGCGCTTGTGGAAGCGGATGAACCCGCGCCCATAAAGCACATTCACGAAACCGCGCCGCGCGAAAATCCATCTCATCGTCAGCGCCGCAAACGAGCCCGATGAACTTCTCCGAACCTGAAAATCCATTGCCTCCGGAAAACGCGCGGGAGAGCGAACGCGCCGGCGAGCCTTCCGCAGAATTTCCCGGCGGTGCTTCGCCGCAATTTCCGGGGCCTCCGTCCCCGCCACAACCCGAAAATTTCCCCGAGGACATCCGCACTCCGTGGGGCGGCGGGGAACTTCTTCTGCTGCTCGGGTTCGCCATCGGCAGCCTTTTCTTCCTCGATACGATCCTCGAACTTTTCTTGATCGCGCACTATCATCTGAATCGCGCTCAGCTCATGCACCTGGTGCGTGACAACGCTGGCGTCGCCGTAGGCTTTCAGGCCCTGTGGTCCGGAGTGATTTTCCTTTTTCTTTTCTTGATGATTCGCCAGTACAACGGCGCGCCGTTCTGGGCATCTCTGCGTTGGCGCGCGCTGCGGCCGAAAAACCGTCCCCCCGCGCTCATTTACACAAGCTGCATTTTCGGCGGAATTGCTCTGGCGGTTCTGGTCGGAATTTTTTCTCGCTTTGCGGGCCAAACAAAGAACCTGCCGATTGAGAAGCTGTTTCAGACGCGTTCTGACATCATCTGGTTCGCTGCTTTTGGCATTTGCGTCGCTCCATTCTTCGAGGAAACCATTTTCCGCGGCTATCTTTATCCGGTGTTCGCACGGAAAATGGGCATTCCTCTGGGAATTTTCGTCACCGGATTGCTTTTTGGCCTGATGCACGCCGTGCAGCTCTGGGGCGGCTGGGCGCAAATAGCCATGCTCATCTTCGTGGGAATCGTGCTCACTGCGGCGCGCGCGCGCACCGGCTCGGTGCTCGCGTCCTATCTCATCCATCTCAGCTACAATTCCTTTTTGTTTTTCGGCTATTTTGTCGCTACTTCAGGTTTGAAAAACATTCCGCACGTCCACTGAGCTTGCTCGGCATCTCGCCCGCGCCATTCATGTACAATATTTCTTTCGCCTTTCATTCAAGGAGTTCCATCGTTGCAAACCGTTGAGCCGATTCGCTGGACTGACCAAGGTGTGGTGCTGCTCGACCAGCGCCTTCTTCCCGGCGAAGAAATTTACATCACCTATACGGACTACCGTGAACTGGCGGCGGCCATAAAAGATATGGTCATTCGCGGAGCGCCGGCCATCGGCGTAACTGCCGCAATGGGAATCGCCCTAGGCGTTTTGCACTCCCGCGCCGCCAACTTGAATGAATTGCGCTCCGAGTTCGCAAATATTTGCGCCACGTTCGCGCGCACTCGCCCCACAGCCGTGGATTTATTCTGGGCCATCGCGCGCTTCCGTAAAAAATTTGACGCGCTTGCGAGCAGCGCCTCACAAACAAATCTCGACGCAATAAAAAAAGCGCTGGTCGATGAAGCTCTCGCCGTTCACCGCGAACGTCAGGCCGCCGATGAAGCCATCGGAAAATTCGGCGCCGATTTGCTGCCGCCGAGCGGACGCGTAATGACCCAATGCAACGCCGGCGCGCTGGCCACCGGAGGGATCGGCACTGCGCTCGGCGTGATTCGCGTTGCATTCGAGACTGGTCACAAATTGGAAGTGCTCGTTCCCGAAACGCGTCCCTATCTGCAGGGCGCACGCCTCACTGCGTGGGAATTGCATCAAAGCCAAATCCCTCTGACGCTTATCACCGACAACATGGTCGGCCATTTTCTAAAAACGGGCTCGGTCGGAGCGATCGTTGTCGGTGCCGACCGCATCGCTGCAAATGGCGACACCGCCAATAAAATCGGGACATATCCGATGGCCGTGCTCGCGCGCGAGCATGGCGTTCCTTTTTTTGTGGCGGCGCCGATTTCCACGCTGGATCTGTCGATTGCTTCCGGCGAGCAAATCCCCATCGAACAGCGCGCCAGCACGGAAGTGACGCATATTCAAGGACTTCGCATCGCGCCGGACGTGGAAGCCGCGCATCCAGCCTTCGATGTGACCCCATCCCGCCTCATCGCCGCCATCATTACGGAGCGTGGCGTAGCCCGCGCGCCGTACACCGAGTCCCTCAAAAACCTCGCGAAGTAGCTTTTCCACACGGCTTCCCTGTTTCGAGCGTTTTCCGGACCTGATTTCTGCTATCTTGTGCTATAAGAGCAACTTACGCCAACTTTTGGCAGCGGCATCATAGCAGCCACATGCTGCATCCAATGGGTTAAACAGGCCCTTTTTGGGGACTGGATGGTGGGGAGGCAGGCAATTATGAGCAGGCTAAGTACGGAGACAGTGGGAATCCGTTGCACCGGGCGCGCGGCGCTGAATCGCGATCCGCAGGACGATCGCCTCGAATTTGTGTGCCCGCACTGCGGGACAGTCGGCAGCAAGCCGGCGCGGCGTCCACATAGCGAATATCACTTCAGCGACGGCTTTGTGCAGGACTTGCACGGCGAAATGTCCGCGTGCCGGGGCTGCAAAAAGGTTCTGCGCATCGTTCCGGTAGTGATGGTGCACGACGAGGGCGAAAAGCGGCGTTTCAAATCCTTTTTCGCCACGGAACTGATAGGCTCGACAAACTAAATCTCTGTGAACGAGATTTCGCGAAGCAGCAGGGCGGGTCTGCGGACCCGCCTTTTTTGTTGCACGCTTATCCTTCCCAATCCGTATCCGGAACGAGATGATATTTTTCGAGTCCGGTGCGGATGCGCACAAAAGCTTCGTCCACCGTATCGGCAAACTGCAACATCTTGAATTCTCGCTCGCTAATGGTTCCCGCATTGAGCATGGCGCGCCAGTTCAGCACTTTGTCCCAGTATTTTCGCCCGTAAATCAAAATCAAATGATGTGGCGGGAGCTTTCCCGTTTGCAGCAGCGTGAGCATTTCCCATAGTTCGTCCATCGTGCCGAAGCCGCCGGGAAAAACGATGAGCGCCTTGGCCAGTTGCGCGAACCACAATTTGCGCATGAAAAAATAATGGAAGAAAAGATTCAGCTGCGGCGGAATGTAGCGGTTGGATTCCTGCTCGTGTGGCAACTGGATACTAAGACCAATGCTGGGCCCTCCCGCCTCGCGCGCGCCTCGATTGGCCGCTTCCATAATTCCCGGGCCGCCGCCGGAGCAGATCACGAATCGGTGCGGATATTCTCCGAGAGTCATCGCCCAGGATGTGATTCGTTTCGCTAGTTCGCGCGCTTCTTCGTAGTAGCGCGACATCTCCAAATTCGCACGCGCTGCGCGTAGCTCCGAGCGCAGCAGCGCATCCTTTTTTGTGCGCGGATTTTTTTGCAAACGCGCCAGCCGCGCGAGCGCCCGGTTCTTCGGCAGAATGCGCGCCGAGCCGAACATCACGATGGTGTCGCCGATATGCTCGCGCCGCAGCCGTGAAAGCGGGTCGAAATACTCGGCCATGATGCGCATCGGGCGCGCCGCCGGGCTCTCGATGAACTCCGGATCGCGGTACATGAGTTTTGGTGATGGACGGTGGCTGCGTAGCGTCATGCGTTCTTCCTCGTTTCCTTTCGATGCCCAGCGCGCGCAAAAAAGGGCGCGAAATATTCTATTGCGGTTCGGGAAAGACGCAGCGGAAATTCGCGGAAGTGCTGCATCCGCGGTCAACAGCGGAAGGGCGAAGATCTGGAGCGCACTCAAAAGCGCCTGTGCAACTTCGACTGGCGCGCCAGAATCAGATAGCATGGACGTATGAAACGCACTGCCAAGTACGCGAGTGTGCTCATTCTGATGGCGTGCGCGTTCAGGCTGTCTTCATTCGCGCAGAGCCCGCCAGGCCCGGTTCGTCCGCAGCCCGCACAAAGCACTCGACAGCAGCAGGCGCAAAATCAAAAGCTTCCCGTAAAGCGGTTCCAAGTGAATGTGGTAACGCTTCCAGTTGCCGTCTCCGACAGTTCTGGCCGCGCCGTCTTGGATCTCACGCAACAGCAATTTCAGGTTTTCGACGATGGCAAGCCGCAGCAGATTAATCGCTTCGACCAGGGTGGCGACCCGCTTTCCATCGTTCTAGTCATCGAGACAAGTTCACGTGTAGCGCCGCTATTGCCCGCCGTCAGCAAGACCGGAATTATTTTCACGCAGATGGTGATGGCCGGAACCGGCCAGGCCGCCGTGATCGGCTACAACGATCAGGTCGATATTTTGCGTCCTATGACCACGGACGCGGATCGCGTCGAAGACACTATCGAGCATCTCAAGCCGGGCCTCGATGGCGCGCGCCTGTACGACGCGATCGAGCGCGCCGAAGATCCCCTCGAGCATCAACCAAACGAGCGCCGCCGCGCCATCGTCGTCATCGGCGAGAAAAACGACAGCGGCAGCGAAACAAAATTGGGCCAAGTGCTGCGCCGCGCTCAACTCGGCAACATGACCATCTATTCGATAGGGCTAAGCACGACTGCAGCGGCTTTCCGCCAGCCAGCGCAGCCCAAACCTCCGGTGCGCGTCGGCCCGCAGGGAACTTATCCTGTACCGCCTCCGCCGGGAACCGCGCAAACTCCCGATGTCGTTGACGAGCAGATGGGCAATGGCCCGGGCGGCACCGGCAGACTTGCGCTTTTGCCGTTAATCAAATGGCTCGTCGAGCACGGCGCCAATCTCACTGGACGCAACTCACTCTTAATCGCCAGCCAGGGCACCGGCGGATTGCACGAAGGCACGTTCAAAGACAAGTCACTGCAGAATGCGATGAATGAGATTGGCAACGATCTGCACGGCGTCTATCTGCTGGCCTACAATCCGTCCGGCAACGCGCCCTACGGCTATCACACCATCGAAGTGCGCGTCACCAAACCCCATCTGCGCATCCGCACCCGCCCGGGCTACTACCTCGCGCCGCCGAACCAGCAGTAACCGTTCGGGCCTCGTCTCAAGCATTAGTCCGCAGTGGGCTCGGCCTCGGCGGGCTCCTCGAGGATGGACGCGGCGGCGGCGATGCGGTCGCCTTCATCGAGGCGCAGCAGGCGTACGCCTTGCGTCGAGCGGCCGGCTTCGCGAATCTCCGCTGAATGCACGCGAATCACTTTGCCCTGACCGGTAATAATCATCACGTCAGAATCTTCTTTCACTTGCAGCGCGGCGACGACCGGGCCGTTGCGGTCGGTGGATTTCAAGTTGATGACGCCTTTGCCGCCGCGCGAGGTGACCCGATACTCGGCGAGCGGCGTGCGCTTGCCGTAACCTTTTTCAGCGACGGTGAGCATCAGCGAAGTAAGCGACTCGCGAATCTGGTCACTCTCGAGTTCATCGAGATTCTGCGTCTCCTGCTTGAATTCTTTTTTAATGATTTCGAAATCCGGCTGGACGGCGTCCATGGAAACAACGTAATCGTCTTTGCCGAGGTCCATGCCGTAGACGCCGGCAGCCTGACGGCCCATGGCGCGCACTTCCGTTTCGCGGAAGAGGATGGCCTGACCGTCGTGGCTCGCGAGGAAAACCATCTGCTTGCCGTCGGTGAGCTTGGCGCCGATGAGTTCATCATTTGCATCGAGATTGATGGCGATGATGCCGCTCGGGCGCGGATTGGAAAATTCGGCGAGCGTGGTCTTCTTGACCGTGCCATGCTTGGTGGCCAGAAAAACGTAGCGGCCCTCTTCCTCGAGATTGCGCGCGGCGACGACGGCGGTGAGTTTTTCGCCTTCCTGAAAATGAACGAGGTTATTAATGGCTTTGCCGCGCGTCGCCGCCGCGGCTTCGGGAATTTCGTAGACCTTGAGCCAATAAACGCGGCCTTTGGAAGTGAAAAGCAAAATGTAGGTGTGCGTCGAGGCGACAAAAAGGTGCTCTACGAAATCCTCTTCGCGGGTGCGCGCACCGATGCGGCCTTTGCCGCCGCGCGACTGATGGCGGTAAACGTCCACGGGCGTGCGCTTCACGTATCCGGCGTGGCTCACAGTGATGGCCATTTCTTCGTCTTTGATCAGATCTTCGAGCTTGATCTCTTCGACGCGATCGACAATTTGGGTGCGCCGTTCGTCGCCATAGCTCTTATCGATTTCCTTCAGTTCGGCAACAATGACGCCGCGGAGTTTTTTGTCGCTGGCGAGAATTTCCTTTAGCTCGGCGATGCGCTCGCGGATTTGCGCCAGTTCTTTGAGAATTTCATCGACGGAGAGTTGCGTGAGGCGATGCAGTTGCAGTTCAAGAATCGCGTCAATTTGGATGATGCTGAGGCCGTAAACCTCTTCGCCTTCGACAGTGATTTTTCGCAAGGCATACTTCTTGGGATCGAGTTTGACGCCCGTAATTCTGGCGTTTCTCCCGTTTACCAAAACTTGCACGGACTTGTTCTGGAAAAACTGGAACAAATTCTCGCGAGCGCCGGCGCGGTTCGCTGAACCGCGGATGATTTTGATGACGTCATCAATGTTGTCGATGGCGACGTGATAGCCGATCAAAATGTGCTCGCGCTCTTCGGCTTTGCGCAGGTCGTACTGCGTGCGGCGGCGGACGACGTCGACGCGATGCTCGATGAAAAGTTTGATGAGTTCGACGAGGCCGAGCTCGCGCGGCTGTCCGCCGACAATCGCCAGCAAAATCATGCCGAACGATTCCTGCATCTGGGTGTGCTTGTAGAGCTGGTTCAAAATGATTTGCGGCTCTTCATCGCGCTTCACTTCGATGACGATGCGCATGCCTTCGCGGTCGGATTCGTCGCGAATGTCGCCGATGCCCTGAATTTTTTTGTTCTGTACGAGATCGGCGATGTTTTCGATGAGCCGCGCCTTGTTCACCTGATAGGGCAGCTCAGTGATGACAATATTTTCGCGCTCCTTGCCGACCTGCTCGATGGCCGCTTTGGCGCGGACTTGAAAAGTGCC
>DAIRCW010000076.1:0-11890 GCA_036796475.1 Candidatus Acidiferrales bacterium
GACTTCGACCGCATCACGCGTAGCAAAGGTTCTCGACGATGAAGAGTTCCGATTTCGACGAACCACCCACGTCGGGCAAAGTCAGATTCATCCGGAAGTCCGCTCGATTCTGGATTCTTCAGGGCCCAGGATATTTTCGGGCAAAAAAGCGTTTGAGCTCCACGACACGTATGGATTTCCGTTGGACTTGCTCAGTGCCTATTTGCGGCCATTCGGGATATCCGTCGACGAAGCGGCATTCGACAAGGCGATGGCGGAGCAGCAGCAACGATCAAAGGCGTCTTGGAAGGGCGCGCACAAGGAGGCGGCGAGCCCGGTTTACAGAAAATTGGCGGACAAGTTCAAAAAAACCGAGCCGGATTTTTATCGCGGCACGACGACGAAAGATTCGCGCGTCGAAGCCATCATCGCGAACGGCAGCGAGACTGGCGCGTTGAAAGCGGGGCAGGAAGGCGAAATCGTGCTCGACCGGACGGCGATTTACTCCGAATCCGGCGGGCAGGTTGCCGACACCGGGAAAATTTTCGATCCGGGAATGTCGCTCGAAGTGGCGGAAGTGCGCGGCGCGTATTATCCGGTCGCGGGACTGATCGCGCATCGCATCGTGGCGAAAGAAGATTTGGCGGTGGGTGATCGCGTGGCCACCGTCGCGGATGCGGCGCGGCGCGAGCGCGTGATGCGCAACCACTCCGGCACGCATCTGGTTCATGCGGCGCTGCGAAATATTTTGGGCACGCACGTGAAGCAGGCCGGTTCGCTGAACGCGCCGGATCATCTGCGCTTCGACTTCAGCCATTTCACGAATGTGGGCGCGGAGGAGTTGCGCGAAATCGAGCAGCAGGTGAACGAAGAGATTCGCCGCGACTTGCCGTTTCAGACCGACGTGATGAATATCGAAGACGCGCTCGCTTCCGGCGCGCTGGCGTTCTTCGGCGACAAGTATCCGGAGCAGAACGTGCGCGTGGTGACGATTGCCGACGCTGCCTATCCGCGCGGATTTTACAGCAAGGAGCTTTGCGGCGGGACGCACGTGGGGCGCACGGGCGAAATTGGCGTGTTTAAAATTGCGCTGGAACAATCGGTGGCCGCGGGCGTTCGCCGAATCGAAGCGCTGACCGGCGACGCGGCGCTGGCGAAATACCAGTCCGCGCTGGGCACGCTGCGCACTCTGGCGGAAATGCTCAATACCGGCGAAGACCGCGTGCTCGAAGCGGTCGAAAAACTCGAAATGGAGCGCAAGCAGCTCGAAAAGCAGATCGAAGGGCTCAAGCGCAAGACCGCCGTCTCCATGGCCGATTCCCTGCTGGAAAGCGCCCGGATGGTCAAGGGCGTAAAAGTGGTTGCGGCGAACGTCCCGGGAGTGGACCGGGAGGGCTTGCGGCAACTGGCCGACGGTTTAAGGCAGAAAATGGGGTCTGGAATGGTGGTTTTGGCCACCGGGGAGGCTCCCCAGGACGGCTCACCTGGTAAGGTAGCTCTCATTACGGCTGTTACTAAAGACTTGACGAACCGCCTCCATGCCGGGAAAATCGTCGCCGAAATAGCCAAGCACGTGGGGGGCTCCGGAGGAGGCCGGCCAGACCTGGCCGAGGCCGGTGGCAGGGATGTTGCTAGTATCGAAACAGCTCTTGCGCAAGTCTTCCCGCTCGTCGAGCGGCTGGTATAATTCCTTACAAGCGCTAGAAACGCAGCCTGTTGCCCTTGTTCTAACGGGGCAAATGGGCAAGCCTACTTATACAGTCCGGCTTGCTCTGCCACCACGGCCAGGCAAGCCTGTCGAGGCCCTTTGGACTTACCCAGGGCGGGCAGGCGAATCGGGCATCACTCCAAGCCCGGTTGTCGCGAATGCACTGTCGTTTGTGAGGAAGTGGGAATGTTCTGCCTTTCCCGTACCGGAGCGGTGTTGCGCAAGGCCGCGCTGGCAGGTCTCGCAGCGGCGGCGAGTTTGTGTCTGCTGGCAGCGTGTAGCAGGCCGGCGCAGGCGCAAATTGCATCTTATGTAGATGCGAATGGGAAGGTCGTTTACGTCAACGCGAACCCTCCCGCGAAGGCAGCACGGCGGCAGATGGTACGCCAGCCGTTCTCGCCTCCGGAAAAGCTGCTGCTGATCGCACAGGCGGCGGCGAGGCGCAACGATATGGATCCCGCGCTGGTGCAGGCGGTGATTCAAACGGAGTCGAACTGGAATCCGTTTGCGGTATCCAGCAAGGGAGCATTCGGATTGATGCAATTGCTTCCATCGACGGCAGAACGTTACGGCGTAAGAGACGTGTTCGATCCCGCGCAGAATGTGAAGGGCGGGACGCGGTATTTGCGGGACCTGCTGGAGCTGTACCACGGCGACCTGAAAAAATCGCTTGCGGCTTACAATGCGGGCGAGCAGGCGGTGGCGCGGTTCCATGGAGTGCCGGCGTATCGCGAGACACGAAATTACGTCCGTAAAGTGACCAACACCTACTTCCAGTCCGGCGCGGGACAGGCCTATGCGGGCCAGTTCCACAGGCACTCGGAAATCCGTCAGGTGAAGGATTCCGGCGGCCGGACAGTTTTCACGAACGAATGAAGCGGCAACGCCAAAATAAATTTTCCAATTCGAGATTTTTCGCGCGCGGCGGCGGGCTGATGCTGATGGCCGTGGCGCTGCTTTTGTGTCCGCGTGCGGTGACGGCGCAATCCTCTGCGGCGCAAGCGGAAGCGCAATATCAAAAGGCGGAGCAGATGCGCACGGCGTTCGAAGCGCAGCCGGAGGACAAGCGTCCACTGAATGGGTACAAAAAATTGGTGGCGGCGTACCGCAGAGTGTATTTGCTTTCGTCTTCGGCGGGAGCGGTGACGCCGGCGCTCGTGGAAGTGGGCAAGCTGTATCACGAGATGGGGAATCAGTTTGACCAGGCGTATTACCAAAATGCGCTTGCGACTTACAAATTTTTGATTTCGCAATACCCCGGAAGCAAATTCCGCGCGGAAGCCATTTTTCAAATCGGAAAAATCGAAAAAGAAAACATGCAGAACGCGGCGGAAGCGAAGGATGCCTTCGCGATGCTGCTGAAGAAGTATCCGCATTCGGAGCGCGCGGAAGAAGCACACATGGCGCTGAAGGAAATTGCCGCGGGGCAGCTGGCGCCGGCGGAGAGTGCGCAGAAAGCGGCGGCCGATGCGACAAGCGATGCTGAACCGATAGCACCGAGCGCACAGACCAAAAGTTCGGAACAGGACGCGCAGGCGGCGCGCGAAACGCAGTCCGGAAGCGCGCGTGTGGTAACGGAGCAACTCAGTCCCGAAGAAAAACAGAATGGGCCGGCGGAAGTGACGGCGATTCGCACGTGGAACGCGGATGACTACACGCGCGTGGTCATCGATTTGAACGGCGACGTGAAGTATCAGTCGGCGCGAATCAAGAGTCCGGACCGAATTTATTTTGATTTGTACAAAGCGCAACTGGCTAAGTCGGTGGTCGAAAAAGAATTCCCTGTGCAGAACGGATTTTTGAAATCGGTGCGCGTGGCGCAAAACGATGTGGGTGTGGTGCGGCTGGTGCTCGATGTGAACGCAGTGGAAGGATATTCGGCGTTTCTGCTGCCGGATCCGTACCGGCTGGTGATTGACGTTCACGGAAATTTGACAAGCGCGAGTGACAGGAAACCGGCGACCCAAGTGGGGATCGGACGTTTAGCGGGCGATGCAGCGCCGGGCGCGCCGGGAGCGATTGCACCGTTGCCGACAAGCAAGGTGCAAGTGGCGGAGAACGACGCGGCGAGCACGGAGAAAGGCGCGGACGTTGCGGCGGCGCTTTCACCGAACACAAACCGCAGCGCAACGAAATTGCACGGGCCACTGGCTCCGGCAATAGCGGCGCGGCCGATGCACGATGGGGATCGTACGCTGACACGCGCGCTAGGGCTGAAAATCAACCGCATCGTGATTGATCCGGGGCACGGCGGGCACGATACCGGCACAATCGGTCCGGGACCGCATGCGTTGATGGAGAAAGACGTTTGTCTGGACGTGGCGCTGCGGCTGGGAAAATTGATTCACAAGAAATTGCCGGGCGCGGAAGTGGTGTACACGCGCACGACGGACGTTTTTGTGCCGCTGGAAGAACGCACGGCGATTGCAAACCAGGCGAAGGCGGATCTGTTTATTTCGATTCATGCGAATGCCAGCCGGGACAAGTACGCGCGCGGAATCGAGACCTACTATTTGAATTTCACGACTTCGCAGGATGCGCTGGAAACGGCGTCGCGCGAAAACGCGGTGTCGAACGCGTCGATTCACGAATTGCAGGATTTCATTAAGAAGATCGCGCGGAACGATAAAATCGAAGAGTCGCGCGAACTGGCGTCGGACATTCAAACTTCGCTGACCGGGCAGATGCGGCTGGTGAGCACGGAGGAGCGGAATCGCGGCGTGAAGAAAGCGCCGTTTGTGGTGCTGATTGGCGCGGACATGCCTTCGGTGCTGGCGGAGATTTCGTTTTTGAGCAATCCGACGGATGAGAATTTGCTGCGCAGGAGCACGCAGAAGCAGCGCATCGCGCAAGGAATTTTCCGCGGGGTTGAGCAATACCTTTCGAGCTTGAACAGCCTGGCGATTGACCGGCAGAAACCGAAATTGCTGTCGGATCAGCAAGCCACTCCTGCAGGGAGCACGCCCGAGCAGCGTTAGCCGTTCCATCGTATAATCGAAGACAACACACCAATGCGGAGAATCCTTTCATTGTTCGTTTTGTTTTCTCTTTTGAGCGTACCGGTGTGCCTGGCGCAGGGCATGCTTCCGGCTACTGCGGCGAATTGGAAGAGCAAAGTGGCGGCGACGGAAATTCCGGCGGCGAATGTGCAGCTGGTTGCGGGGGCAGCGAGCGCCGCTTTGCAGGAATACGGAATTAGATCGGCAGAGACACGCAATTATCAGCGCGGGACAGCTTCGTTCACTGCGACGGTGTTCACCTTTGGCAGCCCAAGCGAGGCGTACGGCGCGTACTCATTTTTGCGCACGCCGGACATGCCGCAAGCGAAATTGACGCAGCATTCGTGCATGTCGAGCGGGCGCGCGCTGGCGCTGACGGGGAATCTCGTGCTCGAATTCACGGGCAGCGACATTCGGCGCGCGTCGGACGCAATGGTGCTGCTAGTGGCTCAGGCGGGCGGTCATGCGCTTTTCGGGATCTATCCGCCACTGCCGCAGCGGCTGCCGACGAAAGATTTCGTTGCGCGTTCCGACCATTACGTGCTGGGGCCGGTCGCGCTGGGACAGTTGCTTCCTTTGGCGCCGGGCGACTGGGTTGGATTTTCAAAAGGGGCAGAGGCAGAACTGGCGCGTTACAAAATCCAGGGCCGCGATTCCACGCTGCTGATTGCGGACTATCCAACACCGCAGATCGCAGAGACGCGGCTGAAAGAGCTCGAAGCACAGCTGGGAGCGGTCGATGTGGCTAGCGCCAAGGGCCAGAACGCAAATGGCGGGGCGAAGAGCGCAACTCCGCTTTATGCGGCGCGCGACGCGACCATGGTTGCGCTTGTTTCGGGAGCGCCGTCGGAACAGGCGGCGACTTCCCTGCTCGAACAAGTGCATGCGCATTTCGATCTCACGTGGAATGAGCCGGTGCTGAAGAAAAATCAGCCGTCGATGGCCATGATTGTGGTGGGCACGATTGTCGGGGCGGGTGAAATTTGCATGTTCACGCTTTTGGGAGGCGTGGTTTTCGCGGGATTGCGCTTGCTGATCAAAAAAATGTGGCCGGGACGAGTGTTTGACCGAGCCGGAAGCTTTGAAATTCTGGAATTGGGGTTGTCGGACAGGCCTATCAGAACAAACGACTTATATCAGACTAGAAATTAGAAAAAAGCCGAGATTGTATCCAAAGCAGTCGTCCCGTAGACATAAGTTACTGATAATTAGATACTTAGTCTTGAGGAAAAGGGCCGGTTTTCTTTCTTGACTCACACCTGCAAGCTCCCATAAACTCCGGATTGTAGAAGGGTTTCGAGGGCCATCCGCGCATTGGCCCAGAAGCTTTTCTCCCCATGAAGGCCCGTCGAAAGGCGGGCCTTCTGCTTTTCATGCCGAGATTTCTACCGTTTTTGACAATGAATTTAAGTGCGCATACCCGATGTGCCTGACGGCAAAGCGGAGCTAGTTTGAGGTTTAGCTTCGCCATGCGGGAGAGCTCTGCCTAAGGCTGGAGTTTTTCCCGGAGATGGACTTATCAGGAGCGAGGACTTGAGTTTGATGCAAATCATAATTCGGTTTTTGGCCGGGGGCGCAATTGTTTCGGCGTTCTCGCTGATTGCGGATCTCTTCAAGCCGAAAAGCTTTGCGGGATTATTCGGCGGAGCGCCTTCCGTAGCTCTCGCGACACTGCTGCTGACGATTTCGAAGGATGGAAGAGACTACGCAGCGGTCGAGGCACGGTCGATGGCGCTGGGCGCGGCTGCATTTGTGGTGTGCGCCTGCGTGATGGCGCGGCTCTTTTTGCGCAGGAAGGTGCGGCCGATGGTGGCGATTGCAGCTTCGGTGAGCGTATGGCTGGCGACGGCGGTTGGATTGTGGTTTGCGATTTTCCGGTGACGCGCCCATGAAAGTAATGGTCAGCCTCGGAGCTTTGCGGGAGTTGAAGTTCCATGAGTATCTGATTCGCTTTGTTGTGGGCGGAATTATTACTGTGGCGGCCGGACTGATTGCAAAGCGCTTCGGCCCGAGCTTCGGAGGACTATTCCTGGCGTTTCCGGCGATTTTGCCGGCGAGCGCTACGATGATTGCAAAGCATGAGCGCTTGCGAAAGGAAGAGAAGGGGCTTCGCGGGACGATTCGCGGGCGGAAGGCTGCGGGAGCGGACGCTGCCGGTGCGGCATTGGGCGGAATCGGGCTGATTGTTTTTGCGGTCCTGGTGTGGCGCATGCTGCCTGAACTTGCTCCGTGGGCGGCGCTTACAAGCGCGACAGCAGCCTGGTTCGGAGTTTCCTACGGCGCGTGGCGAATTTACAAAGCGCTTTAAACTCCATCTGCTGCTTTTGCCGGAATACAGCGAAACGCCAGCGCATTTCAGACATAACCCCGATTGGCAATTCATCCTGTGCCTGACAACTTGGTCTGCATTACCAATAAGGGGGATTTATGGCAGGAAAACAACTGGACGGATTGTCTGTAGCTATTTTAGCAACGCAGGATTTCGAGGAAGCGGAATTGATGGAGCCACGCCACGCGCTACAGAACGAAGGCGCCACAACACGCGTCATCGCGCCGAAAAGCGGCAAAATTCAGGCGGTGAAACATGATGAAAAGACAAAGCAGATCGATGTGGACCTGACGCTCGAAGACGCGAATCCTGAGGATTTCGACGCGCTGTTACTGCCGGGCGGAGCGATAAACGCGGACCATTTGCGAGTCGAGAAAAAAGCGCAGGAATTCGCACGCGCATTTGATCGGGCGAAAAAGCCGATTGCGGTGATTTGCCACGGGCCGTGGCTGCTGGTGTCGGCGGGTCTGGTGAAAGGCCGAACGCTGGCGAGCTATTACACGATTCAGGATGACATACGAAATGCGGGCGGCGAATGGCGCGATGAAGAGGTCGTGCGCGACAAAAACTGGGTGTCGAGCCGGCAGCCGTCGGATATTCCCGCGTTTAACCGCGAAATGATCCGGCTCTTCTCGGAAAAGAAAGCGCGCGCACACGGGGCAGCGCGGTAAAACGTGACGAGCGGATGCGTTCGCGAATCAGAGATATTGGGATGCGAGCAGAGTCGCAAGCGCAAAAACGGCGCGCGGCAAAATCAGCGGGCGCGTCCGCCGCAGTCGGAATGATTACAGCTACAACTTACGTCGGGAGTTTTCTCCATGGCCTGGCATTGAGCGCTGCAGTATTTATCGGATGAGCGGTACGTGCATGGAGGATGAGCACACTTTTTCATTTTGTCGGGTGTCATGGCTATACGCCTCCTTGAAGAGACGATGCCAAAGACAAAAGGCGAGTGACATCAGAAGCCACAGCCGAAGTCGTGACCACTCGATGCAAATTCAAAGAAGCACAACAACACGGTTTTAGGATTCGCAGCATTCTTCAGCAGATCCGCTTTCGTTTATTAGTTCTCCGCGTCCCAGCCCGATGACGGGAATCGCTCGTGGCTTCAGAAGAGACGCAACAGGCAATCCAAGAAGCTGAACCGGAAATTCCGCCGCTTCCTGAAGGCTACACGTACGCAACGGTAAGCGACAAAATCAGTTCGATTGTTCTGGGGCAGCGCACGCGGATGGGATGGTTCGTTGGATTTGGCGTTTCGTTTCTGCTGGTGATGCTGCTGTTTTACGCGATTGGCTGCTTGCTGGTGTGGGGCGTGGGGATTTGGGGAATCAATATTCCCGTGGCGTGGGGATTCGCCATTGTGAACTTTGTGTGGTGGATCGGAATTGGCCACGCGGGAACGCTCATTTCGGCGATTTTGCTTCTGTTGCATCAGCGATGGCGCACCTCAATTAACCGATTCGCGGAAGCGATGACGATTTTCGCGGTGGCGTGCGCGGCGCTATTCCCACTGCTCCATCTGGGCAGGCCGTGGCTCTTCTACTGGCTGTTTCCCTACTACCCGAGCTACATGGGCGTGTGGCCCCAGTTCCGCAGCCCGCTGGTGTGGGACGTGTTCGCGGTATCTACGTACTTCACGGTGTCGGTTTTGTTCTGGTACGTGGGGATGATTCCCGATTTGGCGACGCTGCGCGACCGCGCGCGCTCTAAATTTAAACAGATCGTCTACGGAATCATGTCGTTCGGCTGGCGCGGCTCGGCGATTCATTGGTCGCGCTACGAAATGGCTTCGCTACTGCTGGCCGGACTGGCGACGCCGCTGGTTGTTTCCGTGCACACGGTGGTGAGCTTTGATTTCACTATTGCCATCGTGCCGGGATGGCATAGCACGATTTTTCCGCCGTACTTTGTGGCTGGCGCGATTTACTCGGGATTCGCGATGGTGCTCACTCTGGCGATTCCGCTGCGCAAGTTTTATCACCTCGAAGAGTTCATCACACTGAAGCATCTCGACAATTGCGGAAAACTGATGCTGGCGACGGGACTGATCGTCGGCTACGGCTACTTCATGGAAACGTTCATGGCGCTGTGGAGCGGCGACATTTTCGACAAATACATGATTCACAACCGCGAACTGGGGCCTTATTGGTTCATCTACACGATTGTGCTGCTGTGCAACGTGATTATTCCGCAAGCGCTGTGGTCGAGGCGCGTGCGGCGGAATGTGGCGGCGCTCTTCGCTCTGGCCATCATCGTGAATGTAGGGATGTGGACAGAGCGGTTCATGATTGTGGTGGTGAGTTTGCATCGCGATTTCACGCCGTCGGCGTGGGGACTTTACATTCCGACGCGGTGGGACTGGGCGGTGCTGGCCGGCTCGTTGGGACTTTTTGCGGCATGTTTTTATCTGTTCGTGCGTTACTTGCCGGCGATTTCGATCTTCGAGACGCGGCGCGAGCTGGCGGAGGAAAAGAAGGAAGAAGGAAAGTGAATTTGTATTGGCACCATTCGCGAGCTGATTGAACGCAAATGCAGATATTCCATCCAAGCACGAACACGATTTCGCGGCTGACGATTTATGGGGCGGTGATTTTCGCCGGGTTATTGAGCTACGTGCTCTATGAAGTGGGCCAATCTTCGTATTACAGGGCGCAGACGATTCCGCAGATCCAGCCAGTGCCGTTCAGCCACGAACATCACGTGGCGCAACTCGGAATTGATTGCCGGTACTGCCACACATCCGTGGAGAAAAGCGCGTTTGCGGGAATGCCTTCGACGCAAACGTGCATGAGCTGCCATTCGCAGATCTGGACGAATGCGGCGATGCTTGCGCCGGTGCGCGAAAGTTACGAAACGGGCCAATCCATTGCTTGGACGCGCGTGAATGCGCTGCCAGAATTTGTGTATTTCAATCACAGCATTCACATCGCGAAAGGAATCGGCTGCACCACCTGCCACGGGCAGATCGACAAAATGGCGCTGACCTGGCGCGCGACTACGCTGCAAATGACCTGGTGCCTCGATTGCCATCGTCATCCTGAAGAGTACGTGCGGCCGAAGAATGAAGTTTTCAATGTGGATTACGCGCCGCCGCCGAATCAGCTGGAACTTGGACGGGAGCTGGTTCGCAAATACAAAATCATGAGTTTGACCAGTTGCGAGACGTGTCACCGATGAAGATGGCGGGACATCCTTGAAAATGAGCGTGAAGAAAACGCAAAAAAACGCGACGGATGCGGACAAAAGCGGCGTGCGAGAACAGCCAAAACAGAAATTCTGGCGCGGACTGGCTGATTTGGACGACACGCTTGAAGCGCGCCGGTTCCGCGAGAACGAATTCCCGTATGCGGCCGCTGACATCGAAGCGTCCAGCATGACACGGCGCAGAGCGGGGCTCAGCCGCCGAGAAGTCTTGAAGTACATGGCCGCTTCCGCGGCGCTTGCTGGATTGACGGCATGCACAAAACTCCCCACCGAAAAGATTGTTCCTTACGTGCGGCCGCCGGAAGAAATCGTTCCGGGCAAAGCGCTCTATTACGCGACCTCAATGACTTTCGGCGGCGAAGGAATTGGGCTGCTCGCCGAAAGTTATATGGGGCGTCCCACGAAAATGGAAGGAAATCCGGAGCATCCCGGAAGCGTGGGCCACACGGACATTTGGGGACAGGCGGCAACGCTCGATCTGTATGACCCGTACCGTTCGCAGACGGTGATCCACATCGGTGAAATTCGTGCATGGGACGATTTCTATACGCAGCTTCAGCGCATGCGCGCCGAGTGGAATGCAAACCGGGGCGCAGGCGTGCGCATTCTGACGGAGAACATTATTTCGCCCACGCTGGGCGCGCAAATGCGGGCCTTTCTGGCGGCATTTCCGCAGGCGAAATGGCACCAATACGAACCATGGGGACGGGATAACACGCGCGACGGCGCGAAGCTGGCGTTCGGCGAGTTCGCGCATCCAGTGTACAACTTCGAGAACACGGATGTGATCGTGTCGCTCGACGCGGATTTTCTTTCCATCGGGCCGGGGCATGTGCGTTACACGCGAGATTACGCAGCGCGGCGTAACCCTGATTCTCCGGCCCGTCCAATGAACCGGCTGTACGTGGTCGAAAGCATGCCGAGCATAACGGGAGCGATGGCGGAGCATCGTTTGCCGATGCGTGTAAGCGAAGTCGAGAGTTTTGCGCTCCTGCTGGCGGCAAATCTGGGAATTGCCGAGGCGAATCCGCTGGCTGCGCCGAGTCAGCGTGCGAGCGATTGGGCGAGAGCTGTGGCGAAGGATCTGCAGGCGCACAGAGGCAGTTCGCTTGTCATAGTGGGTGAAGCGCAGCCGCCGGTCGTGCACGCGATCGCGCACGCGATGAATGAGCGGCTGGGAAACCCGGGAAAGACAGTCACCTATACAGATCCGCTGGAAGTGAATCCCACGAACAATCTGGAATCGCTGCGCGATCTGGTGAACGCGTTGAATGCCGGAGAGGTTCACACGCTGATTGTGATTGGCGCGAATCCGGTGTACAGCGCGCCGACGGATTTCAAGTTTGCCCAGGCTTACGTGAAAGCGCCGGAGCGAATTCACAGCGGACTTTACGTGGATGAGACCGGAGAGCTTTCCAACTGGCATCTGCCGCAGGCCCACTTTTTGGAGTCATGGGGCGATGCGCGCGCGTATGACGGAACAGTAGGGATTGTGCAGCCACTGATTTCGCCGCTGTATCAGGGCAAATCGGCGCTCGATTTGATGCTTATGCTGACGAGCGACGCGAGCCCGTCGCCACATGATGCGTTGCGGAACTACTGGCAGGCGAACCGGCCAGCGCAGGCGGCCAATGCGGATTTCGAAACGTGGTGGGAGACGACGTTAAA
>DAIRCW010000077.1:0-11791 GCA_036796475.1 Candidatus Acidiferrales bacterium
CGAAGTCAGGCATTCAGGTGTCCTGGGTAAAGGGAAAGTGTAGCAGCTTCTGGAGGCAGTGACGAGTGACCAGTGACGAGTGACGAGCAAGCGCAAAGCAGGCGCTAGCGGCACGGCTGGCAAACAGGAAAAACAATGCAGATTCCTCGTCGCTCCTCTTCGCTTGACGAAGAGGAAGGCGCTCCTCGGAATGACAGTTCATTCTTATGCTTGCTTAGATTGGCGAACGGGAATTCGTCTTAAAGAAAAATGACGGCATGAAACCGCCGCTACGAAAACCAATCAGAAGAGGCCGGGTATGCGGAGGTTGCCGATGCCGGGAATATTTCCGGCGACGTCTTTGAGTTGCTTGGAGAACTCTTCGTCCACGCGGCGCGAGGCCTCGTTGACCGCGGCGAGAATTAAATCCTGCAGCATTTCCTGATCTTTTCCGGCGAAAACCTCGGGTTCGATTTTGATTTCGGTGAGC
The DNA here is from genome assembly GCA_036796475.1 of Candidatus Acidiferrales bacterium. Classification (GTDB taxonomy): domain Bacteria; phylum Acidobacteriota; class Terriglobia; order Acidiferrales; family UBA7541; genus DAHUXN01. The sequence goes on from DAIRCW010000077.1 coordinate 470, forward strand.
TGCTTTTGGCCGTTCATTTTCACGGCGACCATGCCGCCGCCGGCGGTGGCTTCCACGTGGATTTCTCCGCGCTTCTGCTCGAGATTCTGCTGCATCTGCCACAACTGCGACATCATTTGCTGCAGCGCTTTGACTTCCATGTCAATCCTCGCTTCGCTGCTTCACTTCGGAAATTTTCCCGCCGAACCGTTCAAGCATGGCGCGAACCACCGGATCCTGCTCGACGCGCGCGCGCAAATCAGAAAGTCGCGGCGGCGCGTTTCGGCTGGAATCCAGTTTAACACAAACGCGAAGCTGCTGGCCTATCACCGAACTGAGGATGTTGCGCAATTTCTCCATAGTCTCGCGGCCCTGCAAAATATCGGCGAGCGAGCGATTCTCCGCGGGGAAATATAAATTCATTTCCGAGCCGTTGAGTTCCCATCGCGTGGCGTGTTCCACCATGGACCATAAAAATTTCTGCTGCGTGCGCAGCAGCGATTGGATGGCTTCCATTTGCGCGTCGGCAAGTCCGCTGAAATGTTTTTCCGCGGCTTTGGCGATGACGCGCGGAGGCGCGGCGGGAACGGGAGAAAGTTTCTCGGCGTTTTCAGCGGGAGAAAAAGTTGGCGATGGCGCGACAGGCGCAGCTCCGCTGGCGTTCAGCGGAGTTGCCACACTCGCCGAAGCGGCCGCCGCGTGCATTTTCTCGCCAGCATTCGCATTTTGCGGCGCGGCAGAGGAACGCGAAGCGGGCATAGCGGCGGATCCGCGCGATGTGGATGCCGAGGACGTCAATTTTTCCGCGCGCAAGTCGGAGAGAATTTGTTCGAGCGGCGCGAGACGCGCGGCATTGACCAAACGCAGCAAGCCGAGTTCGAGATGCAGCCGCGGATCCGGCTTGCGGCGCAAATCTTCGTCGGTCGACATCAATATCTGGAAAAAGCGAGTGAGGTCCTCTTCGCTGAAGTTCTCCGCCTGCGCGGCGATGCGCGGGCGCTGATCGGGCGGCTCGGTGATGAGTTCGGACTCCGCGCCGGAGATTTTCGCGACCAGCAAATTGCGAATGTGGCGAATGGATTCGCGGCAAAAATGCTGCAGATTGTGCCCGCCGGAATGAAGTTTCTGAACGAGCGAGAGCGCCTGCTCCGCAGAACGGTTTTCGATGGCGGAGATCAGGTCGTCGAGAATGTCTTCCGCGACGACGCCGAGGAGTTCGCGCACTTGCGCGTCGGTGATGTTGTCGCCGCAATAAGCGATGGCTTGTTCGAGAAGCGAGAGGCCGTCGCGCAGGCTGCCTTCGGCGGCGCGAGCGAGAACGGCGACCGCGCCCGGCTCGATTTGCAGGTTTTCTTTTTTTGCGACGTTTTCGAGCGCCTCGGCAATTTCCTGAAACGACAGTGAGCGAAACTGAAAAAGCTGCGCACGCGACTTTATGGTGTCCACCAAGTCTTCCGGCTGCGTGGTGGCGAGAATGAAAACGACATTGGGAGGAGGCTCTTCGAGAGTTTTGAGCAGCGCGTTGGAGGCTTCGTCGGTGAGCTGATGCGCCTCGTCGAGAATCACGATTTTGTAGCGCCCGCCGACGGGAGCGTAGCGCACCATTTCGCGGAGTTCGCGGATCTGGTCAATGCCGCGATTCGACGCGGCATCAATTTCCAGCACGTCGAGCGAAGAGCCGGACGTAATCGCGCGGCAGAAATCGCATTCGTTGCACGGAGTGGCCGTAGGCCCTTTCGCGCAATTGAGGCACTTGGCAAGAATCCGCGCGGTGGTCGTTTTTCCGACGCCGCGCGTGCCAGAAAAAATGTAGGCGTGCGCGAGGCGGTTCTGGCGAATGGCGTTTTCCAGCGTTTGCATCACGTGGCGCTGTCCGACGACCTGCTCGAAACTTTGCGGGCGCCATTTTCGCGCGATGACTTGGTAGGCCATTTCGTTTTTGTGTCCGCTCCGCGTGCTGGAAGGAACTTCGGGTACTCTGCGGCGCACGAAGCTGACCCGCTACCGTTGCTCCCTTCCGGGCCTGGCGGGGTTCGCGGGGAATCGTCGCACAAAGCCCGAAGTTCCGCCGATTGGCGAATAAGAATCGCGCCGCGAAAAAATTGCGAAGCGGATTCTCAGTCGCAAGGGCGAGTCTAACACAGGGGCATTACGTGTAAAAGCCGCGACGACAGCTCTAGAACAATGTTTTGGCCTGGGAAAGAAAAGTTAGCGATCCCCTGCTTTGCGGCTTGAAGGATGTAGAATTCACTCGGGAGGTTTCTGATACATGGAGAGCTTCGGTAACTGGGAGGTAATAGGAACTCTGGGAAAAGGAGGTCAAAGCACAGTCTACAAAGTTCGATCGCCGAAACGATGTGATGAACGACGAAAGAGCCTTCGAGACGTGGACGAGGCTTTGGCGCAAAGGACGAATGCCGAGCTGCTTGCGCGATCCATTTGGGGCTACGCTCGACCCGATTCCCCTGACGAACTCGGCGCTCTCAAGCGCTACACGATTAAAGAAGCCGAGTCCGAAGAGGCCGAGCGATTCAAGAACGAGGTGGCTTCGCTCAATGAGAAGAACCCCGGTTTGCCAAGGCTGATGGATGCAAATACGGACGAGCGTTGGATCGTCACTGAACTATTTCCAGCAGGAACGCTCGAGCACAACATCTTGAAATTTAAGGGCGATCTTCGCCAAGCTTTACACGCTTTTCGGCATGTGGTGGCAGCGGCCGCCGCGCTTCACGAGAAAGGCCATGTGCATCGCGATATCAAGCCAGGGAACGTGTTTCTGCGGAGCGATTCGGAACTAGTGTTAGGAGACTTCGGCATTGTTTATATGCCGTTTTCGCCAGAGCGAGTGACGGTAACGGACGAGCGGGTCGGGCCACGCGATTACATGCCACCTTGGGCCGATCTCGGAGAACGGCTTGAAAGGGTGCACCCGAATTTCGATGTCTATATGATGGGAAAGCTTCTCTGGTGCATGGTGGCTGGTCGCCTGAAACTCCCGCGTGAGTACTATAGGCGACCGGCATTCGACCTGACTCAACTGTTTCCGGACGACAGGAAGATGCACCTTGCTAATTCCATCCTCGATCGGTGCGTTGTGGAAGAACCGAGCAGTTGTCTCCCTTCTGGTCAAGATCTTCTGAAGCTTGTTGATCAAACCATTGCCACTATAGATCACGCTGCCCCTTTCCGGGATCGGAGCGGCGCACTTAATATTCCTTGCCGGATTTGTGGCGTTGGTTTCTACAAGGATAGAGGAACGGAAATACGGCCCAATGAAATCGACGCGAAAAACATGCCTGGCCAACAGATTCACCTTCATATCTTTGTCTGCGACGTTTGTGCACACTATGCCCTGTTCGCGCCGGGTAACCCCGAGGAAGCTGCTAAAAGAAATTGGACTCCTTGGGGCTAGATTGCTCCATCTTGCGGGACTAATCTTGCGTTAGCGGGATCATCTTATTCGGCGGGCGAATTACCCAGCGCAAGTGTCCGTCGAGAATTGCTGCGGTCAGCGCTGGAAGGACAAGCAGAGCGCGCGATTACGCTTTTGCGGCGCGGCGTTGGAAGGCCGGCGCGAAGACTTCTTCGGCGAACTGTTCGAGCGTTGTCGGCGTGGTGTTTTTCTCGGAGCGCGTTTCTTCCGGCGCAAGCAAGCCCTCGTTCGCCCCTTTCCACATTTCGATGACCACCGCGGCCGAGCTCTTCGGCAGTCCCATGCTGGCCAACGCGGATTCGAGCAGCATGAAGGGCATTTGCACGTAGGCGAGATTCGGTTTGCCGATGGCGCGTCCGACGATGGCCGCGCAGTCGCGCATGGTGTAGTCGCGCGGACCAAGCAGCTCTTGCGTGGAATGTCCCGAGAAATCGCGCGCCGCGAGCCGCGCCGCTGCATAATTTCCAATGTCGCGCGTCGCAATCATCGGCATGGCCGCGTCGGAGGGCGCGGAGCCGGGCAGCACATTCATCATGCGCACGCCCTCGAGGCTCAGGAGAAGATTTTCCATGAAATGCGCGGGCCGCAAATGCAGCGCGTTCAATCCTGCGATGGCGTTCAGCTTTTGCTCCAGATTGTGGAGGCCAACGATCGGGCCCACGCCCGCTGCATGCGAAGCGCCAATGCTCGAAAGCAAGACCGCGAATTTCACGCCGGATTTTTGCACAGCCGCTGCGTACGCGTCGCCGATGCGCGCTTGATATTCACGGAAATCCTCTCGCTGCAGCGCCTGCGGAATCAGCAGATACGTCGCATCGGCGCCTTCGAATGCGCGCGACATATCCTCGGCGCTTTCCACGTTGCCGGTGAACGCTTCTGCGCCTTTCGACGTGAAGCGCTCGAGCTTCGCCGCATCGCGGCCAATCACGCGGACTTTTTCGCCCTTCGCGAGCAAGGCTTCAGCGGCAGGCGCTCCCGTGTTTCCTGTGGCTCCGGTGATGGCGATCATCAGGCGTCCTCCTCGCAGCGTCGGAGTCGCTGCACGTCGTGGTCAGCGGCGGGCGTACGAGGCATTCGATTTGCCTGGCGGCCGGCTCTGGCGAATCAGATGCGCGAATTTTCGCACCAACACGAATTTGATTACAAGGAAAACGACGGCCAGCCCCAGGAGCGCCAGCCCTGCGACGCGGAATGAATTCAGAATGGAGATGCCGCCAATGGCCGAAGCGAGGCACAGAATCAGCGCCAAATTGCTGAGCAAAAATGCGCGGCGCGCCGCTCGCGGCAGATCCTGCCGCTTGGAAATCAGCACCGACACATAAATCGCCGCGCCCGCGGAAAGCGCGATGAGCACAATTAGTCCGACTTGAATTTTGATCATCGCGAGCCTGCGGAGTTATTTTTCATGGGAATCTTTACGCCGCGCTGTGCCGCAAACTCAACGGCCTCGGGGTAACCCGCATCCACGTGGCGCGCCACGCCAATCCCCGGATCATTCGTCAGCACGCGCTCGATTCGCGCGGCCATCTCTTTGGTTCCATCTGCGACAGTGACTTGCCCCGCGTGCACCGCGTAGCCTATTCCCACGCCGCCGCCGTCGTGCACGGAAACCCAGCTCGCGCCGCTCGCGGTATTGAGCATGGCGTTGAGCATGGGCCAGTCGGCAATCGCATCGGAGCCGTCACGCATGGATTCGGTTTCGCGGAAGGGCGAGGCGACTGAACCGCAATCGAGATGGTCGCGGCCAATCACGATAGGCGCCTTCAATTCGCCGCGGGCGACGAGCTCGTTCATGGCTACGCCGAATTTATCGCGTTCGCCGTAACCGAGCCAGCAAATGCGCGCGGGCAATCCCTGAAAATGCACGCGCTTCTGCGCCAGCTTGATCCACCGGCACAGTGATTCATTTTGCGGGAACATTTCCAGCACCAGCTCGTCCGTGCGATGAATGTCCGAAGGCTCGCCGGAAAGCGCCGCCCAGCGAAAAGGCCCGCGCCCTTCGCAAAATAGCGGACGAATGTACGCCGGCACAAATCCCGGAAAATCGTACGCGTTTTTCACGCCCTGCTCGAACGCAAACGTGCGAATGTTGTTGCCGTAATCGAAAGTAATCGCGCCCATCTCTTGCAGCGCGAGCATTCCTTCCACGTGAACGGCAATCGATTGCATCGCGCGCTTGCGATAACCTTCCGGATCGCGCTGGCGCAATTCTTTCGCTTCTTCAAGCGAAAGCCCTTGCGGAATGTAACCGCCAATCGGATCGTGCGCGCTGGTTTGGTCCGTGAGCAAATCCGGCACTACGCCGCGCTTCGCCAGCTCGGGAACTAAATCCGCGCAATTTCCAACGAGTCCGACGGAAGTGGCTTCGCGCTTGCGCACCGCATTTTTCAAAATGCGCAGCGCCTCGTCGAGATTGTTAACCATCACATCGCAATAGCCGGTCTTCAGCCGCTTCTTGATGCGTTCGGGATCCACTTCGATTCCGAGGAACGCCGCGCCATTGAGCGTGGCGGCGAGTGGTTGCGCGCCGCCCATGCCGCCCATTCCGCCGGAGACCACCAATTTTCCGGAGAGATCCGCGTTCGCGCCAAAATGTTTTCGCGCCGCCGCGGCGAATGTTTCGTACGTGCCCTGCAAAATTCCCTGCGTGCCAATGTAAATCCAGCTGCCGGCAGTCATTTGGCCGTACATCGTCAGACCCGCTCGTTCGAGTTCGTTAAAATGTTTCCAATCGTCCCAGTGGCCGACGAGATTCGCGTTCGCGATCAGCACGCGTGGCGCATACGAATGCGTGCGAAAAATTCCGACGGGCTTGCCCGATTGCACCAGCAGCGTTTCATCACTTTCCAGATTGCGCAGCGAATTCACAATGGCGTGAAAGCATTCCCAGTTGCGCGCCGCTTTGCCGCGCCCGCCATAGACCACCAAATCTTCAGGACGCTCGCCGACTTCCGCGTCAAGATTGTTCATCAGCATGCGCAGCGCCGCTTCCTGCTGCCAGCCCTTGCAGGAAATTGTCGTTCCGCGCGGCGCGCGCTGCGGCTCGTAGCCCACGTGATTTTCCACTGCCACCCTGGACATTTCTCCTCCGTGTTGCGAACTGCCATCTTAGCGCGTTACGTTCACCCGCCGCTACTACCGCATGGCTCGCGAATCAGTTTCCTATTCGCACTTCGCGCGCCGGCATTGCGCGTAGCGCTTCGCTGCGTTACAGTGCGCAACGGAAACATGGACGCGCCGCAGGAATATCCAACACTCACTAGACGTTTTCTCGACGCGATGGACTCGTGTCCTACGCCGCGTGCGCAGATCTACCGTGCCGCGCCCGGGAACTGGCAGGCGTATTCCTCCGCGGAAATGCTGCGCCGCGTTGCGGGACTCTCGCAGGCGCTCGCAAATCTCGGCGTGCGCGCCGACGATCGCGTCGGAATGTTCATGCCCAATTCGCCGGAGTGGCACGTCGCGGATTTCGCCATCATGGGATTGGGCGCCGTGGGCGTTCCCATTTACTACAACGAGTCGTGCGAACGGCTCACCTACATTTGGAATGACTCGGGCACGAAGGTGGCGATCGTTTCGGGCGAGGAGCAAGCGCGCAAACTCGCAACGTGCCGCGCAAATCTCCCTGCGCTCGAAAAAATCATCGCGGTGAATCCGCCGGAGGAATTGCGCGGCGATTTTCTGGATTACACAAAACTGATTTCCAGCGCAGGCGATGCGGAAATCTCGGAGTATCGCCGCCACGCGGCGCTGGTCAAGCCGGGGCAGCTCGCCACTTTGATCTACACCTCCGGCACAACCGGCGAGCCCAAAGGCGTGATGCTCACGCATTCGAATCTCAGTTCCAATTCCATCGACGCGACTTCGACCATCGGCTATTTCCGCGAAGACTTGCAGCTGTCCTTCCTTCCGCTCTCTCACGTTTACGAACGCATCTTCGACTACACGGCAATCTTCCACGGCGTGGCCATCGCCTACCTCGAAAGAATCGACGATCTTGCAACGGCGTTCCTCGAAGTTCATCCTACGATTGCCGCAGCGGTGCCGCGCGTGTTCGAAAAAAGCTACGCGAACATTCTGGCGAAGGGGCATCAGGAGCAGGGCATCCGCCGCAAAATTTTCGATTGGGCGATTGCCGTGGCCGGAGAGGCGTGCTCGTGGAAAGCGTATGGCGAATCGCCATCGCTCGCTGTTCGCCTGAAATGGAATATTGCCAACCGGCTGGTGTATTCGAAAATTCGCGCAGGCGTCGGCGGCAAGATTCGCTTTTTTTACTCCGGCGGCGCGCCGCTGGAAAAAGGGCTTGCGGAATTTTTCTGGACCATAGGCGTGCCGCTGTATCAGGGCTACGGGCTCACGGAATCTTCGCCGGTGATTTCCACCAACATTCCCGAGTCCAACAAAGTCGGCACGGTGGGACGGCCGATTCGCAACTGCGAAGTGAAAATCGCCGACGACGGCGAAATTCTTGCGCGCGGGCCGAACATCATGCGCGGCTACTACAAAAAGCCGGACGCCACGCGCGAAGCGCTCACTCCTGACGGCTGGCTGCGCACCGGCGACATCGGCCATCTCGACGCCGACGGGTATCTGGTCATCACCGATCGCAAAAAAGAATTGCTCAAGACCGCCGCGGGAAAATTCGTCGCGCCCGCGCCGATTGAAAATAAATTGAAGACCAGTTCATACATCACCAATGCGATGGTCGTCGGCGACAAGCGAAAATTCGTTTCCGCGCTCATCGTTCCGAATGCCGCAGCGATTGAGTCAAAAGCGCGCGCGGAAAACGTCAGCGTGGCGGCGGATTCGATTTGCAGCAACTCCTGGGTGCGCGATTTGATCGGCAAAGAAATGGAGCGCCTCACCGAAAGTTTCGCACAATACGAAAAACCGAAACGCTTCGCGCTTATTGAAAAAGATTTCAGCTTTGCCGATGGCGAGCTGACGCACACGCTGAAGCTGAAACGCCGCGTCGTCGAAGAGCGTTACGGCGACGTAATCGCGTCGCTTTACGCCGACGTGGAAGAAGCGAGGCCGCCGTCGCGCCGCTGAAGTGCGAGTAAACTGGTACCTCAGGGGTTAAAACCCCTGGTTGCTGGGCGCTTTTCGGCACGGCTAAAGCCGTGCCCTGACAAAGACGATTTATGAGACGGCTTGTCGCCGTCGTCCTCGGAAGCCGGTTCTTCGTATCACGATCCATAAAATTCAAACTGACCCGCCGTCCGAAGTCCGCGCGTCGAGCGCGACGGCGCGCATCCTGCTAAAATAGCGGCTTACAGAACCATCGCACAAAATCCGGCACCAAATATCGGGAGTAAATCTAATGTCTACCACCGTTTCGAATTCCACCGTCACTGCGCCCATCGCGCAAGATGAACTGGTCATCGCGGGACGCGCGTTTCATTCGCGGCTCATCGTCGGCACCGGAAAATATCGCACCTTCCCGGAGATGGCGCGGGCGCACGCGGCGAGCGGCGCGGAGATTGTCACCGTCGCGGTGCGGCGCGTAAATCTCAGCGACAAATCCAAAGAATCGCTACTCGATTACATTGACCGCGAAAAACTTTTCATTCTGCCGAACACCGCCGGCTGCTACACCGCCGATGAAGCGATTCGCACCGCGCGCCTGGGCCGCGAAGCCGGGCTTTCGAACTGGGTGAAGCTCGAAGTCATCGGCGACGAGAAAACGCTCTTCCCGGAAACCGAAGAGCTGGTGCGCGCCACGAAAGAATTGGTGAAAGACGGCTTCGTGGTGCTGCCCTATACCAATGACGATCTCATCGTCGCGCGCAAGCTCGTTGACGCCGGTGCTGCGGCCGTGATGCCTCTCGGCGCGCCGATTGGGTCCGGCATGGGCATTCAGAATCTCGCCAATCTGCGCATCCTGCGCGAACGCGTCACCGAAGTGCCGCTCATCGTGGACGCGGGCGTGGGCACTGCCTCCGACGCCGCTATCGCCATGGAGCTCGGCGTTGATGGCGTGCTCATGAACACCGCCATCGCCGGCGCTCAGGACGCTGTGCTCATGGCCGAAGCCATGCGCGCCGCCGTCGAAGCCGGCCGCAAAGCGTTCCTCGCCGGCCGCATCCCCAAAAAACTCTACGCCACCGCCTCCAGCCCGGTTTCGGGCGTCGTCCGCTAAAGCTGACGAAATATCGTCACATCGCCGTCACATTGCTGGAAACGGGTGTGAAAAATGGGCGTCGGAATTTCTAATCGCGGAAATTTCCGCGATTAGAAACGGACCCGATCGTTTGTTTTCAGCAAGTTACGACGATTTTTAATTTTCCATATTTCCGCGATTAGAATTTCCATGTCTCCTTCATAAGGGCCAAAAGTGGCCCTTATGGCCTCGATAAAATGCGAAAGCCGCCGATAGCGGCGGCTCTATTTCAAACGACGGGTTGGAGGTTAGCAGAACCCAGCCGGAAGTCAAGGTTCAGTACCAGGGGAGCGAGATACGTCCGGGCAACCGGAAAGGCCGAAGGGCATGCGATGCTTGAAAGCTGAGTATACGGCGCCCGCCGAAACAAACAGTGCAGGGCGGTGTCTAACATTATGCGTCGCGCTTGTTTGCGCTGGAGGACTGCGATGATACGAATAATCATGGGCATGGCCCTGCTGAGTTTTTGCGCTTTCCCGGTAATCGCGCAAACGCCTGTTCCTAACACTCAAAAGCAAACGGAGACGCACAAGACTGTCCACGAGCTATTCGTCGAGGATCAGGAGGCAGGGCACCGGATAAACTCCGATGCTGCGGAGCAGGAGTACTACAAAGGGCTAGAAGTTCGCAAAGAAACGCTGTGAGCGATGCTTGCGGCGGGTCAGGTCAAAACGGGCGAGGACTTCAAAGAGGCCGCTTTCGTTTTTCAGCATGGGAACAGTCCCGAGGACTGTCTGTTCGCGCACGTATTGTCGCTGGAAGCTTTGGCCAGAGGCGACGGATCTGCGAAGTTCATTGCGGCGGCCACACTCGACCGCTACTTGCAGCTCGTTAAACAGCCACAAATATTCGGCACGCAATATCCGTTGGATCCAAATCTGGCGCATCCAGGGCACGCGGCGGCTGATGGCAGAGCGCCCTTTCGAGGAGGAAGGACGCTTCAGCCCTACAATGAGAATTTTCTGCCCGACTTAATGCGGCTCGATTTTTGCGTGCCTGTGCTGGCGCAGCAAAAGCAGAATGTGTCGTTGTTCAATACTGGAAAGAATCCGAGAGCAACAATGACCGCGCCAGGGTGCTCGCGGTAATCAGAGAACCGTCGCAAACGGCGCAATTCTGCGCTACCGAAGCGAACAGCAGGTTCCTCGGCACCATCCGCAAAACGATGCGGCTGGCCTCGGAATGACACCTAAGAATCAACGAGGGAAGAGGGCGAACCAGAGGGTGTCGATGAGGGTGTGGATGATGGTTCCCGGTGTGAGGGAGCCGGTTTTCATCCAGGCGCGGCCGTAGAAGAGGCCGGCGATGGTGGCGAGGAGGACGTAGCGCCAGTTGGGGACGGGGGCGTGGAGGATGTGGGCGAAGCCGAAAATCACGGAAGCGACGAGCCATCCGGCGTAGCGGTTTTTGAACGAGCGCGCCAGCAAATTCTGCAGCAATCCGCGAAACAAAAATTCTTCGGGCCAGGCGGTGAACATGAGAATTTCCGCTGCGGTGAGCGGCGTGGCGCGGAGCGTGTGCGGCGTGGGGCCGAAGTGGATGAAGCGGATGGCTTCGCCGAGAGGAATGATGATGACGGCGGCGAGGAGGAAGTTCACGGCGACGGCGGTGGAGAAGCCGCGGCGCCATTCGACGGCGTAGCCGATGCCGTCGAGGCGTCGGACGAAGAGGAAAGTGGCGAGCGCGGTCGTGAGGGCGAAGAGGATGGTGAGCGTGTGAGTGAGTTCGCGAGGGTAGGGGAAGAGGA
>DAIRCW010000078.1:0-11787 GCA_036796475.1 Candidatus Acidiferrales bacterium
GCTCCAGCTTCCCGACGTGATTCGTTTCGCACCGCTTCCGTCGGACGACACAACCCAAACGTGCGAAGGCTGGGCTGCGGCGGTTTCGAGGTAATCCGTGTCGCCGACCTGGAATGAATCATGATGTGCGGCGATGGCTTTTTTGTCTGTGGGATCCGGAGTGACATAGGCAATCATTTTTCCGTCCGGCCGCCACGCGAACTGCTCCACGCCATCGGGCGCGTCGGTGATTTTCCTGGAATCGCCGCCTTCCATCGGCAGCACGAACACTTGCGGCTTGGCGTCCTTTTCTTCGCCCGCGGCGGCGATGAATGCCAAATGTTTGCCATCAGGCGACCAACGCGGCGAACTCGCGTGCTTGTGCCCGGAAGTCAGCACGCGTTGCTCTGCCGTGGCGATATCAATCAGCACGATCTCGCTGTCCGTGCCGTCCTCCTTCATGTTTTGTCGCGCGACCATGACCGCTATTGATTTGTCGTCCGGGGAAACTTGAGGATCGGCCACGCTAACCAATTTTTCGGTGTCCGACACCTGAAAGCGGTGCTGCTGCGCTTTTGCGCGCGTGGGCAAAATCATTGCTAACGCTAAAAAAGCGATCACCACGAGAAAATTGCGCGATCTATTTTGCAAATTCTTCCAAACGGTTTGCAAATCGCTCGTGAGGGCTGGTTTTTTTCGCATTTTGCTTCGCTCCTGAAGATTCGATTTCGCTTTCACGGCAGATACGGCATCTTATCCGTGCTTTCCACAAATTTTCGCAAGCCCTCTTCCACCGCCGGACGGCTGAACATTTCGCAAAAAAGTTCAATCTCCTGCCGCAATTCCTCGTAAGGAATCGGCTTGATAAAACGCTTCGCAGCAACTGCCGTTTCGCGATCGAATTTGCACGCCTGAGCGGCGGTGGCGCGCGCGGCGCTGAGCGCTTCTCCCTCGGCAGTCACCTGCGCGACTAATCCGGCAGCTTGGGCCTTCGCCGCATTGAAACTGCGTCCCGTAAGCAGCAGGTCGCGAATCACCGCGTTTCCAACGTCGCGCTTGAGGCGCGGAATGCCGCCGAATCCGGGAATGAGTCCCAGCCGCAGTTCAGGAAAGCAGAATCGCGCTGATTTATCCGCGACAATTATGTCGCACGCCAGCGCCAGTTCCATGCCGCCGCCAAATGTAACGCCATGCACGGCCGCAATCGTGGTCATCGGCGCGGCGTCAATTGTATTTAGCACGCGATGAATCCGCTGCAAAAAATCGCGCACGCGAGGAATGCGCTGCTCCACCGGAGCTTGCTGAATCCCGCGATAAAGTTCGCGCAAATCGGCGCCCGCGCTGAAGCCAGCTGCAATGCTGCTGTGGATGACGATGGCGCGCAAGCTCTTCTCCGCGTGCTCCACTGCCTGCGCGAACTTCTCGAGCTCTTCAAGCGTCGCTGTGCCAATCTCGTTGCACGGATCGCGATGCAATTCGAGCTCGACGACATTTTCTTTGGCCGTCCACGAAAGCGTCTTGCCGGCAAAATCTTTCATTGTGCCCGCTTCCGATACATCTCTTCGATTTCCGAACGGAAATGCGCCGCAATGGCGTCGCGCCTGAGTTTACCATTGGCCGTCAGCATTCCGCTTTCGATGGTGAACGGTTCGTCCGCCAGATGAAACGCGCGTATCTGACGATAGTGCGGCAGCCTCGAATTCATCGTATCGATCGCTGCATCCGCCTGCTCTCGATTTACAGTCGCATTTGCTGAAGCGATGAGCGCGGCGATATAGCTGTGCCCGTTGCCAACAATCATTACCTGCGCGCCCGGCAAAAGATTCGTCAGTTCCTCTTCAATCGGCTCCGGCGCGACGTTGTGACCCGAGTTCAAAACGAGCAAGTTCTTAATGCGTCCCGTGATTTTCCAGCGGCCGTTCTGATTCAGTTCGCCCTGGTCGCCGGTGTGAAACCATCCATCGTGCAGCGCTTTCGCGGTTTCTTCTGGACGGTTCCAGTATCCTGAAAAAATATTCGGCCCGCGCACCAGAATTTCCTGATTCTCGCTGAGCTTCATTTCAATTCCGGGAATCGCCGGTCCCACGCAGCCCGGCATGACGAAAGCAGGGTCGTCGAGCGTGCAGATCGCTGTCGTTTCTGTGAGTCCATAAGCTTGCAGGACAGGAATTCCCAGCATGGAAAAGAATTTCTGCGTTTCGACGGCGAGCGGAGCGGAGCCGCAAATAAGCGCCTTGAGCTGCGGCCCAAGCGTCTTGCGCACTGTAGAAAAGAGCAGTTTGCGCGCGACGGCCAGCGCGATGCGATCGCCAAAGCCTGCCTCGGCTCCAGCCAAATATGCTCGTTTTGCCTTCGCGTACAGTTCCGCGATCCATCCGCCCTTAGTGCGTACGCCGTCTTCGACTTTCGCGCGCACGCGTTCGAGCAGCGCCGGCACATTCAGAAAATAATTCGGCGCGGCGATGCGCATTTCGTCCGCCAGTTTGCTCAGATCGGTCGAGAGCGTGACCACGCTGTTGCGGGACAAATAGCTGAGCAGCGCGATCCACGATGCCGCGAAATTGAACGGCAAATAGTGGAAGACGCGCTCTGTCCCCACGTGTCCGGGCATCAGCTGATCCAGCCGCTCCGTCGTGCGCGTCAGCATGAAATCGACGTTAGCCGCCGTGAGCACCACTCCTTTCGCTTCGCCCGAGGTCCCAGACGTATAGATGATTGTCACTGGATCCGAAGGATCTAGCGTCCTTGCCGCCTCTGCCTGCGCTGCGTTCGTCGCAAAAATATCGTCAAACAGAGAAACAGGCGGAGCCTCGCGGCAAGCACCAAGAATCTCGTCGCGCAATTCGGCGTTCTCGCAAAAAATGCGTTTCGCGCCGCTGTCTCGAATCATTGTGGCAAGCTCGCGAGGCGACTGGCGCGCATATAGCGGCACCACCACAATTCCCTCCGCCATCATTGCCAAATCGAGTGCGGCCCAGCGAGTGCTGTTCGGCGCCAGCAGCGCGCACCGCTCGCCGGGTTGAATTCCCGCCGAAGCGAGAAACGACCGCGCACGCGCGACCAGTGCGAGTAATTCGCTGCCGCTTACCGAAACAAGTTTCTCGCCGCGAATTTCCCGCAGAATGGGCGCATCGTCCGCCGCGTCGATCCGTCGAAAAATGTTCTGGAGAAAACCGACGCCCGTGGAGTTCACGGATCGTACGTCTCAACAATTGTGCGGAGATTCTCGCTCAGTGGCGGCAGATAATCCTCCCAGCTCAGCTGTCCAGGACGCAGCGGGAATTCCGGATAGCGCTGGGCGACAAACTGTTCGAAATACATTCCCATGCGCGCCATCAACTGCAAATTTCGCGCGACGGTCCGCCCGATTCCGTCGCGTACCGCATCGCGCTCGCGGCACAACCGCTGCAAACTCGCGAAAAGCTTTTCTTCCAATTCGGCGTCATCTACTTCCAGCAGAAAATGTTCGTGCCCGCGCTGCCGCATCAAGTTGCGAATCCGCTCATCCATGGTAATGCCCAGCGACGCGACGCCTGCGGGCATCGAGGTCACGATGGCGTGATAGCGCGACGAAGCCATCAGATGGCATTGCCGCAGAATGCTCACGATCTGGTACATATCATATTGATCGGAGCAAAAAACGGGCGCGCCTCCGAGGTGCGCCGCGAATCTTTCACACGCGTCGCGGTCCAGCATCTCCATCCCGACGCAAATGGTGAACACTTCGTTCTCGTCGCGAAACCTTCGTACCGCACGCGCGAACGCTCCAACATAATTCGCATAGTCCGTTTCTATTTTGCGCCCAGAGCGGAAAAAATAAATCGTGCGGTAGTGGCTCTTCTTGTAGGCGCCCGTCAAAGTTTTCGCGGCCGCTTTGAAAACCGATGCTTTCACCGGCCACCAAAACGGGTTTATCGGACACGCCACCAGTATCGCCGTCTTCCCATCCCATCCAGCGTCGCGGAGAATCTTCTCCCCATACTCAGGTCCGAGTGGTTCGAACGTCCACGCCGTGTCCGTGCCCAGCTCCGTCGCGATGCCCAGCCTGCGAAGTTCCGCCTGCGATTCCTCGCTGCGCGTGATGACCACGGAATCCTGGCAGTATCGCCGGCACAATTTCTCGACGAGCGGATCCATGTAACCCGCTTCGCCACCGTATCCCACGGATAATCGGTTTTGCGCGGAAGCCAGCCCCAGCGCGCCAATCATCATTGTGGTCAGCGCGTTAGCAAATTTGCTTTTGAACATCGAGCCTTCGCACGCCACCACGCCGTGATACTTCGGCACTTCGCGATTCAAAAAAGGTGGGAAGAGGTCCGGCAGGTGCACTTGACGAGAGCCCTCGAAATAGCCGCGCGTCAAATCGAAATTCTGCGTCATGACCGCAAGTTCGACGTTGTCTTCACCGAGCACGCGCCGCACCTGGCGCAGAATTTCCTCGACGCGCAAGTCCGAGCCGGTGTTACGCGCGCCGCAGTAGCAGGCAAACAGCAGCCGGAGCTTTTCTCCCGGCTTCCATCGTTCGCCGCGGCCCAGCATCCAGCCGAGCTTGGCGCGCTCGATCGAACTGGCGACCCACGCCTCTAGGATCAAGTCCATCATGGGCGCGTTCCCGCCGGACGTGGTTCGCGCGACTCGCTCACGTCAGCGGCGCGCGGCCATGCTTTATACGGATATATAAAATGATTTTCGCGGCTGAATTTCAGAAGCCCATAAGAGTATTGGGAAAAAGGGACAGGCCTGCGGTCCATTTCTGAGATCACACGGGAATTGTCGAAGACTGTATTCCACGTAAGATACGGCAAGAAGACCTTCAAAAGCGTCGCCACTTTTCCCGCTTTGCCGAAACGTCCGGACAGGAGATTGACCATGCCTTTCGTTGAGCCTTCGAGCGAAGGCGCAAATAATGGCGCTCGCTTTCCTTGAGCCGCCGCGAGGGCTGCGGTCAATTCGCCATAAGTTTCGGCATCCGTGCCCGATGACAAATGATAAATCGAGTATGCGGGTTTTGCTTTCATGTGCAGGCGCGAGATTGCCGCGGCCACATAGTCCACCGGAACAATGTCCATGCGATGCCGCGCGTGAAAAGGCAGCACCGGCAGCGATGCCAGAAACACAAACGCTCTCACCATGTCGAATTGATTTGTTTCCGGCTTTCGACTGTCGCCCAGCACGATGCTCGGACGAAAAATCGTGCGCGGCACGTCGGGCAACAACTCGGCGATCATGTGCTCGCAGAATTTTTTCGTGCGCGCGTAGGGGTCATAATCAGAGCGGTCCCAATCAATCGCAGAATCCTCTTCCACGACTTCGTTTTGCCTTTGGCCCGCAACAGCGACTGTGCTCACGTGGCTGAAACGCCGCAGTCCGTGATGCTCCCGCGCGCGCATGGCCAGCTCGATCACTTGCAGCGTTCCTCGCAGATTCACATTTAGGCAGGCTTTTTCCGATTTGCGGTTGAGCGAAGCCGCGCAATGGATGATGGAGTCCGTGCTGCGAACCAACTCGGAATAAGCGCTGGCCTCGATTCCCAGTTGTGCGTTCGTCAGTTCACCGAGAAAAATGCGAATGCGCGAATCGAGCGCGCCGAGAAACTCCGGAAACTCCATGTGCAGTTGCAGCGCGCGCCACAACCGCTCGCGCGCTTCGTGCTGATTTTTCGCCCGCACCAGCAGACTCAGCGGCTCGCGGCATTCCGCCAGCAAATTCGCCGCGACGTGTGCGCCGATGTATCCGGTAGCTCCGGTTAGAAATATGCCCACTGTTTTGGAATCTCAGGAAGCCGCAGCCGGCGCGCTTTCGTTCGCGGCGCCCTGCGCGGAACCGTTGCCGGACGGAGTTTCTCCGCCGTCGCCCATTTCTCCGGCCCGGCCTTCGATGAGAGGATAGCACCACTTGCGCAATGCGGGGATGTGCAGATTGATCCAGTAGTCCCACCAATCGATAGAGCGGCAATCGTATCCAAAGTCGCGCTTTTCGTTCTCCGGCAGCATCGCGGAAAGTTTTTCGATGTTCATTGCTTCGAAGGTGTGGTCGTTGTGCAGAATGAACGGTTCGAAGAGCGCGATCAATTTGATCACGCGCTCGAGTTCGCGCTCGCGCTTTGTTAGCGGCGCCGTGTTCAGTCCCATGCTCGAGGCGCCGCGATGAATTGCCTGGAGAATTGCTTTCTGCGCCGGCGCGGAGAGTTTTTCATAACGGTTCTTGGAAACAGGAATCGCATCGAAGCGCGAGCGCAGCCAGTGATGGAATCCCTCCTGCGTTCTGTAAAATTTCCGGTGGCCGAGACTGGTCAGTTCAATCGAGCGCCGCATGTTACAAGGATTCGTCACCGAAGTCGCCAGTTGATACAGCGGCTCGTGCCGCCGTTCGACGAGCGCCGCGCCGATCAACGTCATTCCACGCGTCACTTCGTCCACGGGAATCAAATCGAGGCACTTTCGTTCATTCGTTGGAAGCTGGCGAAAATAAGTTCCGAGTAAATAGGACAGCGACGCTGACGTGTTAACTCCCTCATTCCATCCACGAAACGGTTTGTCGAGAGACGATTCAACAATAGAGGGCCGCACGATCGCGATCGGCAAGCCCGCACCACGTTTCACGATCAGCGACTCCGCAAGGCTTTTTGTAAACGTGTAAGTATTTGGCCAGCCCAGCTCTCGCGCGCGCTGCGTTCCCGCATCCATCAGCGCCTGCCTTATCCAACGAGTGCGGTTCTTGCGAATCTGATTTTCGAGCGCTGCGCCTTCGAGCGTTCTGGCCGAAGCGCGCTTGCTCAGCGCGGTCTTGCGCAGTTCATCGAGAACGGCCGGGCTGTCCGCCTTCGCTTCCGTTTGGCGAATCAGCTCCTGCAACGAAAGCCATTCCTGCTCGGCGTCGAACGCCCTGTTTTGTTTGGGAATATAATTTGCAGTCAGCTGCTCAGTAATGCGCCCGTCGTGTTCTCCTGTCGCGTAGCACGTCGAGAGGTGTAGCAGCGCGGCGTGATCTGTCTTGCGCAAAGACGCCAGCAGATGTGCGACGGATTCGACATTCGCGCTCAGTGCATCGCGCAAATCCGGATTGAAATCCGTCAGCCCCGAGCTATTGATGACGAGATCCACTTCGCGTGCGAGCCGTGCGACGATGGCATCGTCGGCGCCAAGCATTGGCTTGGTTAAATCGCCTTCAACGACTTCGATGCGCTGTTCCAGCATTTCGCGGAAGCGCGGCCCGAACTTCGTCGCCAGATTTTCAAAAACCGGCGAGTTGCTTACCGTTTTGTAGAACCGCTCTTTTGCAGGCGTCGAACGGTTGCGTCGCACAAGCACGTAAATTCGCGCGGTGTCCGGCACATCCGCGAGAATATTTGCGAGCCAAACTTTTCCGATGAATCCGGTCGCGCCGATCACCAGAATCTTTTTTCCTCGCAGCGCTTCGCGCACCGAGAGCGGCCGCCAGTCACCGTTCGAACCGAAAGTCACCACACGCACAGGAATTGTCGCAGTCACCCGTTCTGCGGGACGAATTGCGCGCGCCAATTTTTCCGGATGCTTTGTGAATCCGAGATTTTTCAGCAGCCGTGCCAGTGGCACTCTCCCGTCCGGTGCGCCTCCAGTGAAACGCGCCAGCGGTCCCCGCGGCCGAATTACCGGTGCGCGCAACCTGCCGGTGGCGAATCCGTCGCGGAAATCCAGCCGGTTGCACGCCAGAAAATTCACGCCCAGATGCTTGGCCAGCGGAATCATCACGTGATCCAGCCCCTGGCTCACCAGAACAATTTGCGCACCGCTGCTCTGCGTATTCTTGAGCGCATCCACGCCGGCTGCCTTCAGCGCAGGCTTCAATTGGTATTCAAAGTATTCTTCACCGAGCAGATCCAGGCGGTCGCGGCTCACTCCGCGCAAGACGGCGTGCAGCAGGCGGGTGGCCATCGTGCGATTCGTTAAATATAGAACCGGACGAGCCGCCGCAAGCGCAAGCATTGTTCCGCGGCGTCCCCAGCGCTCGAGAAAACTCTGGGCGTTCCACGTGAAAAACGCCACAGGACGCACGGCGGTGAGATTCAGCAGGCTGCCTTCGACGCGCCAGAATGTGGCGTTATCCAAATTGGGTGTTGCCGCAGAGGAGGCGGTGTCCACAAAGTTTTCCGCAGATTCCTGGTGTTGCGAGGTCACGTCCATGAATGAAAAATGGAAATCAGGGCTTCAGGGAATTGAAAATATCATTACGTCCCGCGCGAATCAAGGCGCATCGCTGCGAATGATTTGCCTTGAACCGTCCTTGCCATACGCGGCGAATTACGATGCCAGTTGCGCGCGCGACACGCTGACAATCGCCAGCAGATAAAAAACGAACATCAGCGCTAGAAATATTTTCGCGCGCTGGCGCGCATTGCGAAATTCGTGCCACGCAAAAACACCCCACAGCGCGGCGACCATCGGCGACGCCTGTCCAATCGCGTAGGAGATGGCCACGCCGGTAAAATTAGCAGCCACTAAATTGAATACCGTGCCGATGCCCCACACGAATCCGCCGAAAAGTCCCAGCAGGTGGTAAGCAGGCCGCGCGCGAAAAAATCCGCCAATGCTTACCGGTTGGCCTTCGAGCGGCCTGCGCATCAGATAAACATTGAAGAGAAAACAGGAGAGCAGCGCGCCAAGGGTGAAAAATACGGATGTACTGTACGGCGTGAGCGGCGCGATTCCGGTCAGCGCGCGAGTGACAAACGGCGCCCAAAGGCCCATCAGAATTCCTGAAATGACGCAGACGACGATGCTCTTGCGCGACACTTTTCGTTCGCCGCTCGCAAGCGCCGCGTAAGCTTTGCCGTCAAAGATCACCGCGACAATCGCGAACGCCACTCCCAGCGCAAGCAGCCACGGATTTCCTTTCGGCTGCAACGCGTAGCTGAGCGCGACTCCAACCACCAGCGCAATACCAATCGAAACCGGGAACGCGACGGCCAAGCCGGCCATTTCGATTCCAGCGACCAGCAGCAGATTCGCGAGATTAAAAACGGCGCCACCGATGAGTGCGGAAATTATGTTCGATTGTCCCGACGCAGTTACATTCGCCGCAAACGATTGCGGCCCG
This sequence comes from Candidatus Acidiferrales bacterium, assembly GCA_036796475.1. GTDB lineage: Bacteria > Acidobacteriota > Terriglobia > Acidiferrales > UBA7541 > DAHUXN01. The sequence continues at coordinate 9,055 of DAIRCW010000078.1, forward strand.
CTGTGCGTGCTGCCCATGGTGAAAGCGAGGATCAGGGAAATCAGGAAAATTCCAATGGCGTAATCCCAGTAGAAAAGCTCGAAGCGGTAATTCTTCACGCCTTTGAAGGTGTTGGCCCAGGAGCCCCAGCAAATTGTGCTGGTGATGACCATCAGAAGCGCGACGGAAAAACTGTGCGGCGTGAACATGAGCTTTATGAGTGCGTATCAAATATTCGCGGCAAACGCGGGACGCTGCTCGTGAATGAAGGACATCACTTCGCTAAGCTTTGACATGGCTCGCGCGCCGACTTTGGTGCAGCACAATGCGGCGCACGCGTTGGCGAATGCGCCGACGCGATCGAGGTCCCAATTCTGGAGCAATCCAAATGAGAGGCCGCCCATGAAAGCGTCGCCGGCGCCGGTGGTGTCTACCGGCTTTACCGTGAAGGCCGGCACATGCACGATTTTGTCTTTGCTGGCGAGCAAACAGCCGTTCGCGCCCATGGTGATGGCGACGATTTTTGGACCCATTTCCAGAAGTTTTCGCGCCATCTTTTCCGGCTCGTCTTCTCCAGTGAATTCAATGGCTGCGGCTTTGCACGGCTTCAGCACGTCCACGAATCTGAGCGACGCGGCCAGTTCTTCCTGCGTGCCCAGGTTGCACTGGCAGAAAAAATTCGGCGAAACATCGAGATCGAAAATCACGCGCACATCTGATGCATACGCGATTTCCATGGCCTGACGCACAGGCTTCAGCGGGAGCTGCGAGGCTTCGGTGTGAAAATGTTTTGCGGCTTTGATGTGCGGCGCGAAGCGGTTCAGCACCTGATACTCGCTGATTTTTCCGGTGACGTTGGGGAACATGTAAATGCAGCGCTCGCCTTCGTAGTCTACGGGGATCCAGGTGAGAGCAGAAAGGGCGCCTTTCACCACTTCGATTCCGGAAATGTCCATGCCATCGTCGAGGAAAGCTTTCTCGATGATTTTTCCGTTGGCGTCATCGCCGAGGAGGCCGAGCCAGCCCGCTTTAGCGCCAAGGCGGGCGACTTGCGTCAAATTATTTGCGGTGACGCCGCCGGCGTGGATTTCGAGGCGATCCGCGTTGGTCTTTTCTTCGGGGCCGAGCAGGCGCGGGACAATGGCGAAATAATCCACCGTGCAACTGCCGATGCCCACGACTTCGGCGGGCGGCTTTGCCGCGCCGGTCTTCGTCGCGCCGGACTTTGTTACGTCAGCCTTTGTCACATCACTCATGTGTGGCCCTCGGGTGCGCTATCACGCGCGTCTTCCTGAACTCGGCGCTTATAGTTCGCCCCGCCGCAAGTGTCAAGTGCCGCGAAAGGCTGCCCATTTTTGAACCGATTCTTACTTCCCGTTGCTGGCAAAAAAGGCGAGCACGCGGCTGCGAAACTCGGCGGGTTCAGTGCCAAACGCCATAGTATGACCGGCTCCGGGAACGACCCATAGCTGTTTCGGGCCGGAGGCCGCGCGATAAATTTCTTCGGAATGACGGCAAGGGATCGTTCTATCCCGTGTGCCGCAGATGAACAGCACCGCAAAGGGCCGCTCGGCGACGGCTCGCTCGGGCGAAACATCATCCACGCGAAAGCCGCCTTGTTTTTCCGCCGAGCGCAGCGCGAAATACGTCGCTGGCCAAAAGAGCGTTTCTCCCAGCAGCGGACTCACGTCCAATCCTGCGTAATCGTAGCTGACGTTGCGCAGGCTGCTGAACGACGCCTCTGCGACTACCGCCTGAATCCGCGGATCCACCGCAGCGGACTGCAAGGCAATCGCGGCGCCCATCGATTCTCCAAGCTCGAAAACGTTGCGCGGCTCTTCGCTGGCGTAGAGCGCATCAATGACGGCTTTGGTGTCCCATCGCTCTTTCCACCCAAAGGTCGCCAGGGTTCCGTCACTCGCGCCCTGCTCACGCGCGTCCATCATAACCACCCCGTACCCGTCGCGGAGGAGAAAATCGGCGAACGAGGCCATCTCAGCACGATTGTCCACAATCCCATGGAAGAGCAGCACCCAATTCCCGTTCGGTGTTTGCGCGCGGACTTTCCACCCGCGTAGCATCACGCCATCCGGTGCGCGAACATCGAATTCCTCCCGTCGTACGCCGTCTCGCGTGAAAATTGCGTCCGCCTTAGCGATCAGTGCAGGTGTCAGCGGCTTTCGCATTGGGCGGAGTATCCACGGGCCGAGACCGCTGCCGATGGCGCCGGAAAGTCCCGACGCAAGCGCCGCCACTCCTGCAAATCCGGCAAATGCTCGTCTCATTCGCATCACTAATAGATACGAGTTTCGCGCGCCGGTTGTTTCCCGGCTTATCCGATGGAATGTGGCCACGTACTGGCACTAAAACTGTCGCTGCCGGAAATGTGTACCGCACAAAAGAGGGAATCCACGCCCCGTTTTGGAGGCCGCCGCGCAGAGCTCGCCGTTCGCTTCCAGCCGGGGAGAGGGCGTCAATTGCATTTCCCTCTTCCCACGTGCAACTAGGTTGTAAACCCCCGACCTCGTTCCGAAACCGTTCAACCCCGCTTTTTCGCCGTTCGCTGCAAAACGCTTGCCTCGCTGCTCCGCTCCGTGCTACCACTGGCCGATGTCACGACGCACCTCCAATTCGCCGCCTCCCCGACCGCTTGACTCAGCCGCCATCGCGCGCACCCAATTCCCAAAATGGAACAGATCGGCAGCCTGCGTACTTTCTATTTGCGCCGCATCAGGGCGCCAACCTCATAGTCAC
>DAIRCW010000079.1:0-11651 GCA_036796475.1 Candidatus Acidiferrales bacterium
AGGAAAACAAAATGCTCCCACGCGTGATTCGCGCTGCTTCCTTCATCGCCGTTTCCATCCTGCTCCTCGGCGGCTTTTTGTACGCGCAACGATCGCACGAGGGCTCCGGCGTCTTCAGCCAGATGAAGTTTCGCTACATTGGCCCTCCAGGCAACCGCGCAATTTCCGTGGCGAGCATTCCGGGCAATCCGGATATTTACTACGTCGGAGCAGCCTCCGGCGGAATTTTCAAAACCATGGATGGGGGCATTCACTGGGAACCGATTTTTGATGCCGAACCGGTTTCTTCCGTCGGTGCTATCGCCATCGCGCCAAGCGATTCCAACATTGTCTGGGCCGGCACCGGCGAGCCATACATTCGCAGTCATATTTCTATCGGCGACGGAATTTACAAATCCACCGATGCAGGCAAAACCTGGTCGCACATGGGCCTTGAAAACACCGGCCGCATCGCCAACGTCATTATCGATCCGCACGACTCCAATACCGTGCTGGCCTGCTCGCTTGGAACCTCGTATGGCCCGCAACCCGAGCGCGGTGTCTTTCGCACCACCGACGGAGGTAAGACGTGGGAAAAAACTCTCTTTGTTGACGAAAACACGGGCTGCTCCGATTTAGCGATGGATCCGCACAATTCGCATGTGCTCTTCGCAGGAATGTGGCAACTCGTCATCCACACGTGGGGGCGAACGAGCGGCGGCCCGGGCAGCGGACTTTTCAAGTCAACTGACGGAGGCGTGACCTGGACGCGCCTCGAAGGCCACGGCCTGCCGCATTCTCCGATCGGGCGCATCGCTGTCCGCGTTGCGCCCAGCGACTCATCTCGCGTCTATGCCGAAATCGAAACCGGCGACGGTGTCCCGTTCAACGGCCAGCCCACGCAGACCGGTCAGCTCTGGCGCTCCGATGACGGCGGTGAAAACTGGCAGCTCGTCAACTCTGACCGCCAGCTGCGCGGCCGCACTCATTACTACACACGCGAAGAAATCTCTCCCGACAACGAAAACGAAGTCTACTTTTTCTCCGCCGCTTTCTCTCACACCCTCGACGGCGGTAAAACTCTCACCGATATGCCCGCCAGCCCCGGCGGCGACAATCACGAAATGTGGATTGATCCCACCAATGGAAGTCGCATGGCCGTCGTCAACGATGGCGGCGTGAGCATCTCCATCAATCGCGGACGCACCTGGGATCACATCCAGCTGCCCATCGCGCAGATTTATCACGTCACTGTGGACGATCAGATTCCTTACAACGTCTACGGCAATAAGCAAGACGGCGGCTCGTATCGCGGGCCGAGCAATAGCCTTCAGTTCGGTTTTTTTGGAGGGCGCGGACCGGGCCCCATCTCGCGTGGCGAATGGATGGGCATCGCCGGAGGCGAAAGCGGCTTCGCGACAGTTGATCCCGTCGACAACAATATTGTGTGGAACAGCGGCACCGGCTCCGGCAGCGTCGGCGGCACCGTAATTCTCGACAACATTCGCAACCGCCAGTCCCGCGTCGTCGAAGTTTGGCCCGAGACGACCATCGGCGCGCCCGCCGAAGATGTGAAATACCGTTTCAACTGGGAATTTCCCATCACCATCTCACCTTTCAACCACAACAAAGTTTACGTCGGCAGCCAGCACGTTCACGTCACCACGGACGGCGGAAACAGCTGGCAGGTGATCAGTCCCGATTTGACGCGCAACGATCGCACCAAAATGGGCATCTCCGGCGGACTCACGCCCGACAATATTGGCGTCGAATACGCCGGCGTCGTTTTCTCCATCGCTGAATCTCCGAAAGAAGCTGGCGTAATTTGGGCGGGCACCAACGACGGGCTCGTGCAGCTAACGCGTGATGGTGGAAAGCATTGGATCAACGTCACGCCCAATATTCCCAACCTCCCCGAATGGGGAACCGTCAGCAACATCGAAGCCTCGCGCTACGCGGCGGGCAAAGCCTACATCACCGTGGATTTTCACCAGATGAACAATCGCGATCCCTTCGTCTACAAAACCACCGATTACGGCAAGACCTGGACGCAAATCACCAATGGCATTCCACACAGTCCGCTCAGCTATGCGCACTGCGTTCGCGAAGATCCCGTGCGCCCGGGTCTGCTCTATTTAGGCACGGAGAATGCCCTCTATGTTTCCTTCGACGACGGCGCCAACTGGCGTCCGTTGCAATCCGGATTGCCGCACGCGCCGGTGTACTGGATCACGGTCCAGCCGCGCTTTCATGATCTTGTTCTCGCGACCTATGGACGCGGTTTCTGGATTCTCGACGACATCACTCCCATCGAACAGTGGAAGCCCGAAGTGGAATCTTCCGACGCGCATCTCTTCGTGCCGCGCGACGCCTACCGCTTCCGCGACGTCGCCGAACCTGCCGCAGCCACATACGATCCCACCGCCGGCCACAATCCTCCGTACGGTGCGGGGCTCAATTACTATCTGAAAACCGAAAGCAAAGATAACGTCAAAATCAGCATCCTCGACGCCGGCGGCAAAACTGTTCGCACCTTCGACGGCACAAAGAATGCCGGCATCAATCGCGTCTGGTGGGATTTGAAATTCGATCCCAGCACGCAAATCAAACTCCGCACCAGCCCGCTCTATGCCCCCGAAGTCACTGTTGGTCCGGAAGGCTGGCGTTCCGCTCCTGGCGCATCTCCTATTTCGCTGCTCGCGCCGCCGGGAACGTACACCGTGAAGCTGACCGCCGGAGGCCACGATTACACGCAGAAACTCACTGTGCTGAAAGACCCGCACTCCACCGGAACTCTCGCCGACATTCAGGCGCAGGACCGCCTCGAACGGGAAATTGTGGACGAAATGAACACAATGGCCGACGCCGTGAATCAGATCGAGTCAGTGCGCGCGCAGATCGCCCAGCTCGAAACACATTTCGGCGATGACGCGAATTCCAAATCCATTCGCACGGCAGCCGATGCCCTGAGCGCCAAGCTCGTCGATCTCGAGGGCCATCTCCTCCAGCTCAAGGCCACTGGTCACGGACAGGACGACGTGCGCTGGGAATCCATGCTCTGCGAAAAACTCGATTACCTCGCACGCGGAGTCGCCGACTCCGACTTTGCTCCGACGACGCAGCAGGTCGCGGTCAATGACGAACTCAAAAAGCAGGTCGCGCAATACCAGAGCGAGGCGGCACAATTGATGTCTAAAGATGTCGCGGCCTTCAACTCCATGCTCCACAGCCGCAACGTCGCCAACATCATCGTCAAAACGCCCTAGAAACCTTTGTGGAAACTGCGAGGGAATTGCGGTTAGGGAGAAAGAAGGTTGACAATCCGATTGTGCTCCCATGGCTGGTTCGCATCCGTGAATCTTGATTTTGTTGTGTTGTGGCCGGGGAAAATCAGCTTGTCCTGTCGCCAGTGGCGCGGTTGAGAGGTATCATCGGCCGATGGCGCTCAGGAATGGAAAATGTTCGGCGGCGGCCATGAAAAAGAGCATGGGGAACGAGAGCCAAAACGCCGCACGCGAAGCGATCGCCGAGAATGCCAGCATCTTCTGGGCTTTCTCCGGAATGGGAGTTCCTTTTTCCACGTTTTCGCTCGTCCACTGAATGATCCGCTTTTGGATGCGCCAGACAATTCCCCAAACATTGAGCAGCATGATCAGTCCGAGCCCGCCGCCGATGCTGATGGAGAGATGCGCGTTGGATGCGTCGGGCGAGGCGTTCAAATCGAGAATGACCCAGGAAGCGGCGATGACCACGATGGCCATGAGCATGGCGCGAATCCAGCCGTTGCCGAGCGGCCCGCCGAAGGGCATTTGCAGCGGATAGAGCAGAACGTATGCAACGAGCCAAACGAGGAACCATTCGCCAAGCCACTTGCCGAGCAGGCCGGGATGGCCGGCGTTTTGCGCGTCGGCTTGCAGCAGAATGGTGTAATAGCGCAGGCCCGCGAGCACGGTGATGAGCGCGCTCCAGCGGAACCAGGACATCGCGCGGGACATCAGCGCAGGATAAACTTTGCGCCGCGTGGCGTCATCAAGCGACTTCATCGCCGGCGTTCCCACCAGATTGAAAAAATAGAGCAGGCCGATCCAGATAATTCCAAACACAAAATGAATCCAGCGCAGAACAATTTCTTCGTTGGCGATTGGGCCGCTGGGAAAACTGATATGCGGCTGCGCGAGGAAATGAAAGCTTAGGCTGGAGATCAGCATTTTTCCTCCATGAGCATATTGGTTCAGCAAAAACGCAATGGATGCGATCAGAACTCGCGCTTCACGGTCGCTGGTTGCGCGGACTCGCGCGCAGTGCTGCTATTCTTACCCAAACGGTCGAGGGCCCATTGCGTGTGCTCTGCGAGCAGCGAATCGTCGTCCGCAGCCAGTTCTTCGAGCCTGTGCATGATACGCGAATAGGCGGGGTTTGTGGGAGTGAGACGCGAATTGCCGATGGCGACGCAGGCGTTGCGCAAAAGGCCGCGCCATTTTGCACGTTTGACGGGGCTGCCGCGAAAAGCGGCGCGGAATTCTTCTTCGCTGAGGGAAAGAAGCCATTCGAGCGGCGGATGGAAGAGTGAAATCTCAGCGGCATCGTTTTGGGTTCCCGCGTCGCTCGACGCGTGCGCGATTTTGCGCGGCTGAAATTCGGAAACGGCGGTGACCGGCGCTTTGCGATTCCACGGGCAAACATCCTGGCAAATGTCGCAGCCGAAAACATGCGCGCCCATGGTGGTGCGAAATTCCTCAGGGATCGAGCCGCGAAGTTCAATGGTGAGATAGGCGATGCAGCGGCGCGCGTCGAGAACGTAAGGCGCAGCGAAAGCGTTTGTGGGGCACGCGTCAATGCAGCGCGTGCAGGTGCCGCAAAGATCGCGCGGCGGAGCGGCGGAGTTGGCGAGCGAAGGCGCAAATTCCAGATCGGTGAGAATGACGCCGAGAAAAAGCCACGAGCCGGCCTGCTGATTGATGAGGCAAGTGTTTTTGGCGAGCCAGCCGAGGCCGGCGTGTTTTGCGGCGACGCGCTCGAGCACAGGGCCGGTGTCCATAGGCGCGCGCGAAAAAATCGCGGCCGAATTCAGCGCGCATGCAGGCGATGAGCTCTTCGAGGTGCGGCTTCAAAACATCGTGATAATCGCTGCCCCAGGCGTAACGCGAGATCCATCCGCGCGGAGAATCGCTGTCGCGCGACGCCGTCGAATTCGCGGCCGTGGCGTTTGCTGCGGGGGCAGAAACATTTGTTGAATGCGGTGGCGCGGAATTGTAATTCATGGCGCAAACAATTACGGAACGGATACCGGAAAAAGTTTCGCGCAAATTTTTGCGGCGCGGATCGTGCAGATATTGCATTTCGCCGGCGTAGCCGCGCGCGAGCCACTCGGGAAAATGGCGAAGCTCTTCGAATTCGGCGGCGGGCGCGACGCCACAAAGATCAAATCCGATGGCGCGAGCGCGTTCGCGAAGGCGCGCAGTAGCGGAAAAATCAAGCATAGGACTATGATGCAACATTTTTTGCGGTGAGGCACGGAGCGGTGCATTTTTGCCGAGGGAAGGAAGAATTCGGTGCGCGCGCTGGCTTTGGGCGCGTTAGCACTGATACAATCCCGTACTCATGGGTGATTGGCGGCAAATACAGGGAAGAATACGCCGGGCGCGTTCGAGCGCGGACCCCGCAGGCAAACTGAACGAATTGTTTCAGAAGACGCGCGACGCGATGGTGGCGTTCGAGGCGGGCGCCTTCGAGGAAAAATCCGGCCACAGCGAAGAAGCAGTGCGCTGGTACACCATTGCGGCGCAGCGTTTCCGTCGCGCGGACTGGCGACAGAAGGCGGCGGAGGCGCTGACGCGACTTGGCGCGCCCGTTCCGGAAGGCCCCGAGCCGGTGGGAACGTCTTCGCATCCGCAACGCGCGGAGGAAAATAGCCGCGCGGAAACAAGCGGCGCGGGAGATTCACAGGCAGCTGCGGACGAAAGCGGCGATGCGCAGCCCGCCGAAACGGAAGCAGCGGAAGCGCCGTCTACCGCGAGCGCAAGCGTTCACGCCGGAGAGAGCACGAAGCGACCGGGCCGCAGACGCGGACGGCGCGGCGGACGGAGGCATCGGCGCGGCGGCGCGCGAGATGCTGCGGCGCATGCGGAAACACATTCAACGCATGGGCATCACGCAGGGCATGCGAGTGCGGCAACGCATGCGCATGTGAGCGAGCATGCACGCGCGAACGATTTCGCATCCCGCGAGCCGCAGGAAACATTAGCCGCCGAACCGGCGGCGGAAATCGAAAGCGCTGAAGCCGCGGCACCGCGTTTTGTGCCGGAGCCGGCGGGGCCGTTTGCCGAGCGCGTGACGTACATACGCGCGGGGGATCCGGCGCTGGCTTCGCGATTCGCGCAACTGGAATCGCTGCTGCGGCGGCTGATCTCCGCGCCGCTGCATCGCGTGGACGAGCTCGGCGACGCTCCGGCAGGCCCCGGGGTGTTCCTGCTGTCCGATTCGGACCTGATGACCAACTATTACGTCGAGGCGTGCCAGACGCTGCGCATCGGCACGGCGCAACTGGCGCGCGCCGGGCGCGCGGGCAAAGGGGCGCGGGCGGAAGGCAAATCGTCACTGCGAAGCCAGATGGCCGAGCACCTGGAGATCAGCGATTCGCAGGTGAGCGACTACCTGAAGAAGCATTGCGTGGTGCGCTGGCTGCAACTCGATGAAAATGCGGCGCACGTGGCGCATTTTGCGATTGCGCTGCTGCGTCCGGCGCTGAATACGGATTAGGCCCGGCCTGGTCGCCGTGGCGTCTCTTTTTCTCCGAACGATCTTCAAGCAAATTCAGGACTCGCGCTAAGACAAAAGGCTCTCGCGATGTTAATGCGAGAGCCTTGTCTTGCTACCTGCCTCAGATGCCGTGGAACGGCTGCGTTTGGCCTGCGCTTAGAAAGTCAAGTGCAGAGCCATTTGGATGAAGCGCGAACTGCCGATAGTGCCCTCGATCAGGCCAATACCCTGGCTCGCCGCTGGAGGATTTTGGTAGCACGGTATCGGGCTGAAACAGTTGTTCAGACTGACATTATTGTTCGGCGCGTCGAAGCTCGGGTGATTGAAGATGTTGAAGAACTGGGCATCATACCTCAGGCGGAAACGCTCTGTAAGTTTGAAATTCTTGAACACATTAAAATCAAATCGCGATTGGAAAGGGCCTCGAAAAACGTTTCGTCCCGTATTTCCGTAAGCCGTTTCGAGGTTGTCGCACACGTTTTGACCATCGGGGGCGCCGGTGAAAGGATTCACCGCAGGACCGCAGGAGGGTACTCCGCTCTGGCCGGGAGCCAAGAACGGAATCGTAAAGGCTGTGGCATCGAAGTATGGGTTTCCGGCATTCACACCGGTGGTGCTCTGCAATTGGACCTGCTTGACGGTTTTCCCTGAAGCGATGGGCAAGATGGGATTGGTAATAAAATCGTCCGCGCTGAAGAAGATGTTCCCGACTGAGCCGGAGAAATCGATCACACTGAAAGGCTGACCGGTCTCGAGGACGGTGATGCCACCAATGCCCCACCCATTCAACATTTGATTCGCAAAGCCGCTGCTGAAGCGCGAGATGTTTGGAATATTGTAGAGGTAATTCAGCACAAACACATGCGTGCGGTCGAAACCGGCGTTTCCGTACGCTGAGCGAGGATCGAGCGGGTTATTGCCGTTGTAGAAGAGCTGCAGGCCGCTGCCTTCGTCGAGAGCGTGAGACCAGGTGTACGAGCCGGTGATTTGGAGGCCATACTTCATCCGCTTGTTCACGTTGAGCTGGAGGGCATTGTAGTGGGAAATGCCCTCAGCTTCGTTGAAGTCGGAATTGGGATTGAAGCCGACGAATGGCACGCGAAGCGCCGTGTTTCCATCGGAAAACGGGAATTCGCCAATGCTTGTCTGAATTTGCTCGGTTTGCAGGGGGCATGGAATAAAGTCCGGCGAGACGTTTGTTGGGCAACTGCCGCTCGAATCAGCCGCCTCCATGCCATACGTAACGTTCTGATTGTTAATCGGATTGGCCGCCGTGGCGATGCCGGGCTGATTAAACGGAATGGGGATCACCTGGTGCAAGCCGTGATTACCGATGTAAGCGATGCTCATGACCAGATCATTTTTAGGCTGCCACTGCAGGTCCAAGCTCCAGTTTTCTGAATAAGGCAGCGTGTTGCGCGGATCATATCCGCCGAAAAGGAAGGCGAAATTAGCGAATCCGGTAGGCGTGCAGGTTGGCGTGACCGGCTCGGTGCAACCGCTAAGACCTGACAAATTGGGAATTAATGCTTCCACTGCGGAAAAATCGCTGGGTGGTGGCGCGGGCGCTGTAGTGCCAAAAGGATTATTTTGCAAGCACTGGGCGGCCTTGCAGCTCGTTGGTACCGGGATAGTGAAAGGTTCTTCGGTGGTCACGCCAAAGGGTCCGCTGATACCCAGGCCGGCGCTGGGAGAGAATTCGGTGAAAAACTCGCCGCGGTCGGCGTACAGACCGAATCCAGCGCGGACCACCACATTCTTCAATTGCGAGGGGCTCCACGCGATACCGATGCGGGGCTCAATGAGCCATTGGCGACCGGTCAAAGTCGAATCGCTTACACAGAAGCTTTGCTTTGTGCCGCAGAACTGCTTGTTATTTCCGGCGACGACCAAGCCGAAGTTATTGATGGTGTCGGAGGCGAGATCGAAGCTGTACTTATTGGCGTAGAAGCTGGTGAGGAGGCCATTTTTTTCGACGAGGGGTCCGTCCCAGTCCCAACGCAGGCCAGCGTCGATTGTGAGATTTGACCTGAGCTTGAAGTCGTCCTCAGCATACAGTCCGGCCTGCCTTGAATGATAGTAGCGATTAGTTTCGCCATTAAGCAGCTGCCCGCTGTTGCGGCGGCCATCGAGCGCGCCGGTCACGAAATTGAAGAGGCTGTTAAAGTTGAAGGTGGAAACCTGGTTCTCGCGATTGACGATATTCAGTTGCGCATAATCGAATACGAATCCAAACGACAGATTCTGCTTTCCGTGGATCCAGTTGAAGTTGGATGCGGCCTCGTATTGGTTTTGAAATACTCCGGCGTTTGCAAAGTTGTTGGCAGGTCCAACCCTCAGTTCCTGGCCGTTGGCGAAATTAGAAAGCGTAAAGCCGGGGAAAAAGGAACTATTGAAGAGATTCAACCCAACAGCACCTGGAGTCAAAACCTGCCCCGTCGTTGCGTTAGCGAGCTGGCGCACAAATCCGATGCGCTGCTCCCAAGCTGCATTTGAAGTGAGTGTGGTGGTGTTATCGAGAGAAAGGACCTGGCTGCCGGCTTGGAGCGACTGCGGAAACCCAAGGACACGGCTAACCGCGAACGGGCTGGTCGAAGGATTGCGCTGGTAATAATACTTTCCCGCGAGGCGATCCTTTGCGCTGAACTGGTAATCGACGTTGGCGTTCAGCTGATCCGCGTTGAATGTGCTCGGCGGACCGTTAATGATGGCGTTGCACCGGCAGAGGGCCTGTTGCGTGGCGCTCAAGGTCGAGCTTTGGTCGGAGGGAACGATGAACTGGCCGCTCGTTTTAGCTCCGAAAATTGCTGCCGCGACGCTGTCAACATTCGTGGCAGTGATGCAAGCAGGATGTTTGGGCGTACCGCAGGCGTCGTTGGCGTTCACGAGCGCCGCAAGACCGGTGGCGTCGCGATTTGTGTCGGATAACCCCGTGGGCACGGTGATGAAGCTGGTCGCGCCATTCTGTGAGTCGGTAACCCGTACGCCCTGATAGGAGCCGAAGAAGAACATCTTGTTCTTAAAGATCGGGCCGCCGAAGGTGCCGCCGAAAGTGTTGCGGTGAAGCGGCTTTCGGTTAATGCCCTCGGCATTGAAGAAGAACGGATTGGCGTTCCACCCAGTGGTCTGATGATATTCGTAGGCTTGGCCATGGAATTCGTTGGTTCCCGATTTTGTGGTGAGCTCGATGTGCGCGCCGCTATTGGCGCCCTGGGCGGCATCGTACATTGACGTGTTTACGTGAAGTTCTTCGATGGTTTCCTGGGGTGGCGTTGGAAGGCCTTGCCCAATGGCATCATATACAGAAGTGTTGGTTTGGATTTGACCGCCGGCGAGGAATTGCTCGTTTGTGTTCAGTACAAATCGGCTTTCGCCCACTGAGCTGGAAGACTTGCCGTTGAAGAGATTGTTGGCATTCACTGAGTTGAAGCTGAAACTATTACTTGTATCACGCTGTCCATTAGCCCAGATCTCCTGGTTGCCGAGGCCGGCGTTTGTGCCAGAACCCGCCAAGAGATCGGCGTTAACGCCGGGAGCCAAAATGGCAAGTTGGGTGAAGCTGCCGGTGCCGAGGGGGGTGTTCTGGATGACTTCGGTGCCGAGAGTGTAGCCGTTGGTGGTGTCGGTCTGGTTCATGAGCGGCGTGCCGGAGACTTCGACGGTGGTGCTGACCTCGCCGGTTTGCAGCGTGGCGTTGACGGTGGTGGCGAGATTGCCGCGGACGAGAATGTTGGAGTGGACTTCAGTCTTGAAGCCTTGCTTGGTGATGGTGACGCTATAGGCGCCAATGGGCAGATCGACGATATTGTAAGAGCCGTCGTTTTGCGTCGTCGCGGTGACGGTCAGGCCTGTGCCGAGGTTCTTGGCCTCGACTTTGGCCTGGGGAACGACAGCATTCGAGGAGTCAGTGACGGTGCCGTTAATGGCTCCAAGGGTTTGTTGCGCGCGGACCGCGAGCGGCGAAAAAGCGAAGATAAACATGCACACAAGAAGCAAACGGCTGGCTAGCGTTTTCATCTAGGTTCTCCACCCCATCTGTGAGATAGCGATGCTTTTATATCAGACGTGCGCGCGGGTCAAGCAGACCCGCGAAGTTTTCCACAGAAATTTGCACGGCGCGGATTTTGGAGGGGGATTGTGTCGGGGGCATTGACGGTGGATGAACGGGCGGTGAATTCGCGGGTTCGGCGGGGTTTCGGGCGGGGTCTGAGGCCCGGGAGCCGATACCCGTTCGCTGCGTGTAATAGCCGTTTAACCCTTGGAATAACCATTTGGCTGTTTTTGCTGGACTAGGGCGGTTTTTACCTGCAAACTGTGCAACGGTAAAGGTTTAGGGGGAGTTGTCTGCACGGACAGGCGGGCAGCAACTTCGCGAGACCCGGCTAAAATCAGGCTCAGCCGAAAACAGTTCCAGCTCACTGGAATTCTGAGGAAAGAGAGGTTTGCGAACGATGGCGTTAACAGTTCGAAACCGAATGTGGAAGACATTTGACTGGGCAATGTGCAAGAGCGCGGGTGCTGCGTTCAACACGATCCAGTTTTTCAATAAATACAATCCGAATCCGAGCTTCACGCCGAAATGGTCGGACAAGCCCATGCTGAAGTCATGGGAAAAGAGCAAGCCGACGCTGGGCTGGCCGCGGACGACCGATTCGCTGTGCCCGGGGTGCGTGAAGGACGCGCGCGAAGCGATTATCAACGGAAAGAAGGATTGGACGGATCTGGTCCACGAAAAAGTGGGCGAGATTAAGGCGCAGATTATCGAGCGCGACGGGCAAGTGTGGATGGTGAAAGAGTGCCCGATTCACGGGAAGTTCGAGGATTTGATGGCGGTGGATTCGAAGTTCCTCGAATGGATCGAGAAGAATTTCCCGGGGCGCGACATTCCAGCGCACAACGACGAGGATTTGCAC
>DAIRCW010000080.1:0-11631 GCA_036796475.1 Candidatus Acidiferrales bacterium
CCCGTGTTTTTGAAATCCGCCACCAGCCGCTCCTCCATACTCATGGGCGGCAGCGGAGAATTTTCGCGCGCCTCGTTCTCCCGCGATTCGGTCGGCTCCAGCATCTCAAGCAAAGGTCCAGCGTTTCGCGCCACGCGCTCGATTTGCCACAGTGCTTCCCGCCGGTGCCCTCGTTTTTTACCGATGGAATTGAGCGCTCCAATTTCCGCCAGCGTGGCCAATTCATCTTTTTGGATCGCCGGAACGCGCACCTTCAAATCATTCGCTGACGCGAACGCCCGAATTCTGCGCTGCTGCTCAATTTCCATGGCCACGCTCTCGCGCAGTCCTTTCACGTAGCGCATTCCCAGCCGCAAATAAAAATCAGCCCCGCTCTTTTCGAGCGTACACAACCAGTCCGAACAGGTCACGTCGATGGGTTTTACTTTCAACCCGTGCCGCTGCGCGTCTTTCACCAGCGTCGCCGGCGAATAAAATCCCATCGGCTGATTGTTCAGCATCGCCACGGTGAACGCCGGCAGATAGTGGCATTTCAAAAACGCGCTGGCGTAAGCGATCAGCGCGAAACTCGCCGCATGCGATTCGGGAAATCCATAGAGCGCGAATGAAGTGATGGACTGAATGATTTTGTCCTGCACCTCCGGACGAATCCCGTTTTTGTCCATTCCGCAACGCAGCTTCACTTCCACTTCTTTCATGCGCCGCTCGGAGCGCTTAAACCCAAATGCGCGGCGAAGCTCTTCGGCCTCTCCTCCCGTGAATCCCGCCGTGGCCATGGCCATGCGCAAAAGCTGCTCTTGAAACAGCGGGATTCCGAGCGTGCGCTCCAAAATCGGCTCGAGCGATGGATGCAGATACGTCACAGCTTCGCGTCCCTGCCGCCGCTCCAAATACGGATTCACCATCTCTCCGACGATCGGCCCCGGCCGGATAATCGCCACTTGCACCACAATGTCGTAGAATGTTTTCGGCCGCAGGCGCGGCAAGCAAGACATTTGCGCGCGGCTCTCAATCTGAAACATGCCCACTGTATCCGCTTTTTGCAGCGCGCCATAAACTGCGGGATCATCCGCCGGCAGCCGGCCCAAATCAATTTCCTCTCCGTAATCCTGCCGGATAATTTTCAGCGAATCTTCGAGCACCGCCATCATCCCCAGCCCCAACAAGTCCACCTTCACAATGCCCATGTCCGCACAATCGTCTTTGTCCCATTGCACCACAACGCGGCCGGGCATGGTCGCCGGTTCGAGCGGCACGACGGAATCCAGCTGGCCCTGGCAAATCACCAATCCGCCGGAATGCTGCCCCAAATGCCGCGGCAAATCCTGCACGTCCATGCACAGCTGAAAGAATTTCCGAATCTGCGGATGCGCAAGCTCCAATCCTGCGTCGCGAAACTGCCGGTCGAGCGTGTCCTTCGGATCGCGATATTCCCAATGCCCCACCAAACTCGAGAGGCGGTTCAGCACCGCGGGATCGAAGGCCATCACTTTGCCGATTTCCCGCGCCGCCGAACGCCCGCGATATGTAATCACGTTCGCGGTCATCGCCGCGCCCAATTTCCCATATCGCTCGTAAACATATTGAATCGCCCGCTCGCGCTGCTCTCCGCTCGGTAAATCCAGATCGATGTCCGGCCATTCCCCCCGCTCCTCCGTCAAAAAACGCTCGAAGAGCAGTTCCATTTTCACCGGATCCACAGCAGTGATCCCCAATGCGTAGCAAACGGCGCTGTTTGCCGCTGAGCCGCGTCCCTGCACCAGAATGTTTTTCTCGCGGCAAAACCGCACAATGTCCCACACAATCAAGAAGTAGCCTGCCAGCTTCAGTTTTTCGATGACCTCCAATTCGTGCTCAATTTGCCGCCGTGCTCTTTCATCATCGGCGCCATAACGCGAAAGCATCCCCTCATAAGTTCGCTGGCGAAGAAAATGCATCTGCGATTCGCCCGCAGGAACGGGATAGTCCGGAAATTTGTAGCCCAAATCTTTCAGGCTGAATTGCAGCCGCGCGGAAAGCTCCTGCGTATTAGAAATTGCTTCCGGCAAGTCCGCGAAGAGCCGCATCATTTCCGCGGGCCGCTTCAAATGCCGCTCTGAATTGCGCGCCAGCAAACGTCCCGCATCTTCCAGCTTGCGGTGATGCCGAATGCACGTGAAAACGTCCAGTACTTCGCGGCTTTTGGGAACGGCATGGCACACGCCGTTTGTAGCCAGCAGCGGCAAATTCAATTTTCGCGCGATGGTTACCGCCGCTTGATTTCGCGTTTCTTCTTCGCGGCAAAAATGCCGCTGTAATTCCACGTACACATTTTCTCGTCCAAACAAGTCGCAAAGTTTCCGGGCGCAACTCAATCCGCCTTCCATTCCTCCGCGCGTCAAAGCATGCGCCAGCGGCCCTTCGGCGCCTCCCGTCAGGCAAACGAGGCCCGCGGAGTATTCCGCTACATCGGCGAAACTCACTTGTCCCTCGCCTTTCGCCGCGCGCAATTTCATTTTCGTAATCAGCCGGCACAAATTCTGGTAACCCGTGCGCGATTCCGCGAGCAGGGCATAGCGCCAGCCATCCTCCGACGTGACTTCCGCCCCAATGTGCGCCGAAATTCCCGTCTTTTGCGCCGCCAGATGAAATCGTGGCACGCCGTACACGCCGTCGCGGTCCACCAGCGCCATCGCTTTCATCTCATATTCCGCGCAGAGCGCCGCCAGCTCTTCGGGAAGCGATGCCCCTTCCAGAAAACTGAATGCCGAGCGCGCGTGCAGTTCCGTGTACATCAGTCGTACCTGCCGCGCACGTACCAGTTCTGCCGCGCACAGTCGTAATAAATGCGGTACACGCCGTCGTTCATTTCCCGTTGCCGCTCTTCACCGCGAAAAATCTCTGCCTGAAAATGGATCTCCACGTCCCATTCATCCTGGCGCCAGGCGTCTTCGCGCCACCAATCTCCTGAACTGCGCCACGGTCCCGAAGCGACGGCAATCTCCCCGCGCAATCCACGAAAATAAATCCGCGCTGGAAATTCGTCGCGCATCTCCACCCTCGCCATCCATTCCGGACGAAACACGCGCAACGCCAGCGCCGTTTTTGCAGCCAAATTTTCGGCATCCCGCGCTGCACCCGCATCCGTTGCTCTTCGCTGGCTTTTCGTTTCCTCCTTGTGGGTGCTGAACCGCTCCATCCCAATTGCTCCCGGCCGGTGCGTATCCAGTATTTGCGGCGCGCCCACGTTTGACTTTCCCGCCAGGTTCTCCAGTCGCGCCAGAGTGAGCTCGAATTTCTCCGTATCCACTGAATGCGGCTCGAAAAACTGTTTCTGCGCGGCGCGCCTGCGCGCAGCCTCGGCGGAAAGCGCAATTTTGCGAATTGAAGCGTGCGGCGGATCCCCTTGCAATTGCAGGCGCAGCAAATTCAACAGCAATTTGGAATCCCGCGTGGGAACGGGTAATCGCAAGGCCTTCTCATAAGTTCTCGGCGCTTCAGCGGCAGGGATTTCAATCGGGCCCACCGGTTCTTTTTCAAATGCATCGCCAAGCTCGAATTGCAAATGAATCGCCGAGGCCGCCAGCGCGCAAGCCCGCAGCCGCGCGCACAACTGATCGAGCAGCCGTCCCAGCAAAAACGCCAGCGGCTCAAGCTCTTCCACATCGTCATCGAGCTCAATCTCCTCCGTAAAATCCATCTTCCGTTCTGTCAGCACCAGCGAACGAGAGCGCGCTCCTCGCGCCAGTTCATGCAATCGCACGCCCTCCTCTCCCAGGCGCTCGGAAAGTTCCGCCATAGGCAGCGCCGCCAGTTCCGCGCACTTCCGCACGCCCCAACGTTCCAAACTTTCCGCGACCTCCGTCGAAGGAGAGAGCACGCTCATCGGCAAACTTGCGAGCGCGCTCGCTTCCGTCCCGCCGGGAATCACCGTGATTCCTGAGAATCCCTTCGCCGCGTGTATCGCCGTCTCCACATTTTCAGAAATCCCCACATGAACCTTGAGTCCTAGCGTCGCGGCCCGCCGCGCCAATAGTTTTCCGATTCTTTCCGGCGCTCCAAAAACGGAATCCAGTCCCGCTAAATCCAGCGTGATCGTTTCCATCGCTGTGTCTTCCACGCGCGGCGAAACCGACCAGCTCATCTCCATCAACGCGCCATACACTGCTTCCTCCCGTTCCCGCGATCGCCGCTCCACTTCCACGTCGTTGAATTGCCTCACCTGCGATTCCGACATGCCCACTTGAATTCCCGCGCGCTCCGCAAATTCATTCATCGCCGCCACGCTCAAAAGCGGAGGCGTCCCGTCCAGCAGCGCCACCGCGCGGTTCTTCCATTCCGTGCGCGCACACACTGCCGCCTGCACGATGAAATTGGGAACGTAAATCGAAGCGAATGCCATAACCTGCCACCGTGCCATTGTTTTTGTTCAGAGGATTAGGACTACGTCTGCTGCGATTCGCGCCTGTCGCGCGACAGATTCCCCGCCGAATGGGCCCGGAAGGTTGCTTCCTGCGTTTTTACTCGGTTCGATCCAGCCTGAAGATGATTCACGCGAATTTCCAGCCTGGTCACCGGCTTCACTCGCGAACGCACCACTTCCGCGCACACATCCACGCCATCGAGAAGCCTCGCAAACGGCCGCTCCAGCATCCCGCCGCTCTGAATCCGCCCGTTTTCATTTTGCCTCACGGATGACCAGTGAATTCTTCCCGGCGCCAGCTTCAGCACCAGCGAAGCGCATGTTTTCGCGTTCGCCTCCTGCTCCAGCGCCAGCAAAACCGTCCGCGTGTTTTCCACTGCGCGCCGAAATCGAAACCACGTATCCAGCGGAATTTTGCGCGCCATTTCCCGTGAAACTCCGCTCAAGTCCACGCAAACAAACCCGAAGCCGCCGCCTTGCAAAATCAAATCGGTGGCCCGAAGCGCCTGCTCGATTTTCCGGCAGCGTATCCACAGCAATTTGCTCAAATCCGCGCCCGCGGCCTGTGCGCTTGCGGGATCGAACGCATCGCCCGCATCAATGAACGCGCATTCCTCTCCGTTCGCCGTTCGCACGCTCAGCGCCGAGATAAACAGCGTCGCGCGCCCGGAACCCCCCGGTCCAAAAACCTCCGTCAGCGCCCCGCGCGGGAAGCCGCCCGTGAGCAAATCCAGTTCGTCAATTCCCGTGGATACATTTTCAGCTGCGCTTCGATCGTGATAATCGAATGGTGCGATGACGCGCCCGCGCAGCGCCTCTTCAACCTGTAAACGTAAATGGGCCAGTCCTGAAGGCATAAATACTTTCGCCTTTTGTTCGCCACAAACTAAGGATGTGCCAGGAGAGACATTTTGTCAATGGGGAAGAGCAGGTGAGGTGAAATTCCAGGAAGGTGCTTCTCTAATTTTTGAAATTTACCGGTGCTTTTCCGGTTCGCTGGAATTGCTCATCGTCTCGGTAAATCGCTTGCTCATAATCAATTCCGTCCCACCATCGCGGCTGCGCTGAACATCGAATTCATCCATGAACGCGCGCATCAAAAAAATCCCGCGCCCCGACGTTCGCAGCAAATTTTCTTCCGCCAGCGGGTCCGGCACATCCGCCAAGCTGAAACTCTTCCCCTCGTCCAGCACGTGAACGATCAGCTTTCGCTCTTCTAGCTCGATAACCATGCCGATTTTCCGCCCGCGCTCCTGCTTGTTCCCGTAGCTGTAGGCGTTAATCACCGCTTCGCGCACGGACATCCCGATTTTATGGCAATTGTCCTCGTCAAATCCTGTCTCTGCGGCCACACGCAGGACAATCTCCTCCGCCAGATCGACGCTGTCGAGGAGCGTCTCCAGAGTTACCTCAATTCGCTGGGTCTTCTGTCCCATCAATTTTTGTGACAAAGCAGGGAGCGACATGCTTACATGCCCGCTATTCGCAAGTCAACAGACGAGCCGCCCCGCCCGGGCGTTTCGTCTTCATTTTCCGGATTGCTGCCCCGAGTACAAATAAACCGCTGATGCAATTTGCCCCAGCGCCTCCCCGGCCACCTTGTCTGCCGCATCCGGGTCCTCCAACGAAATTGCCACATGATTCACATACAATGCAAACGCAAGATGCCGCCCATCCGGCGCGACCATATATCCCGCCAGGCCTTTGCCCGTCAGCATCAGATCTTTATTCAGTGCGTCGTAAGCCCCATCCGTGCCCGTTTTCGCCATCACGTGTCCCGCCGCCGGCGAATTCACCTCGATTTTCCATAATGTTCCGTCTCGACCGAGCACTGGCAGCGCTTTTTCAAAATCAGCGAAATCTTTTTGCCGCGACATATACGCCAAATAATGCACCATGAAATCGGGAGTGAAGAATGCTGATTGCGCGCCGCCCGCTCCGTCTCCTTGCGAAGCTCCGCTCAAATCCAGCCCCGCCTTGGCCAGAAAATCATGCTCCAGATTGAATCCCGCCTGATCCACTTCCGCTGTCGCGTGCCCCAAAATCGCTCCCAAGATATATGGCGTCATGCTCGCATGAAGATTCTGGCTCACCTTCAAAGTCACCTTCGCTTCTTCCGAAAATGGCGGCGATATGTGCTCGGCGACAACATTTTCCGCCGTGTACGCGGCCGATAGCTTCTTGAAATCGGCTGGTTCGCTCACCGGCGGACCCCCCGCGCTAACCCCGCGCTCCCGCAGCGCCTCCACGAAAACAAATTCCGCGAATCGGCTTGGCTGCGGCACCGCATACGAATACAAAATCGACGGCCCGGCTTGCGGGAATTTGCCCGTCAGCGTCACTCGGTGCGATCCGTCCGGATTCGCCACATCCACGGAAAAATTCACGTCTGGCTTCGTTCCCGCAGGCGCCATCGTCACCTGATTGTCGAAAGTCGCATACGAAGTCCTCGGCGACATATTTACGTTTGCCGGCGCTCCTTCCGTCCCGCTCGCAGACACCGTCACATCGATCAAGTTGTCGTTCACCGAAACCGGAGAAATCACAACGCCTGTCCCCAGTTCACTGGTGCCTTCCGGAAATAAACTCGCATCCACAAGCACGCGCCCTTTGATTCGCTCGATCCCGTGCGCCGCTACCTGCGCCGCAAGCTCGCGTATCACCAGCAACGAATCGCCCGAAACCGCTTTCGTATCCGGACTGCCACCATACGTGTGATCATGATTCTCGAACGCTAGGGTCCCATCCTTCTGGATTCGCCCTGACAGATTCGGATCGCCGCTCGCCACCAGCACCAGATCGCCATCGAGAGTGCCGTTCTTCTCGACCGCGCCCGTGCGATACACGCGTGTGTGAAAACGATAATCCGCTCCGAGCAGCTCCAGCGCTGTTCCCTCCGTCAGCAGCTTTGTCGTGGACGCCGGCGTGAACAGTTGCTGCCCGTTGAGCGCATACAGCACTTTGTTTTCGTCGAGCGAATACACTTCTACTCCGAAAATTGAATGCCGGAACTCCGGCCGCTGCGTGACCTGCTGAATCGCCATATCCAATTTCGAACCCTGCGCCTGCGCCGCGCACTTCTGCCACGCTCCGCCCGCCATTGCCATCAGCGCAATCAGAAACCACCGCCCGGCCCTGCTGGCGTTTTGTATGACCATAGCGCTCCTCATTCCGTTTTTCCTGCCGCTGTTCTGTTCAATTTTTCGAATGGAATATTCAGTATCGGATAGTGCTGCCATCCCTGGAAATCGAAGTGCCACCACTCGAATTCGTACACGCGAAAGCCCTCGGATTCCATAGCGTGCCTCAAAATGGCGCGGTGCCAGCGCTCAATGGAAGTCCCGCCGGGGTAAAACGGATAAGAACGTTCAGACATCTCGTCGTACACGCCGGTCATATCCACCGGCCTGCCGGTTTTCAAATCGTAGAGCGACAAATCCACCGCGCATCCGCGATTGTGCCGCGAGCCGTCTTTGGGCTCAGCGACGTAAATCTTTTTGTCCGCTGGCGTTGCATCCCAGAAAATCTTGGTCACATACCATGGGCGGTACGCGTCGTGGATCAACAAGCCGTATCCTTGCGTCTTGAGCTTGCGATCGGCGCGCAGCAGAGCTTCCGCGGCGGGCCTTTGCAAAAACGCTTTCGCTTCGGAATAGACCGGCTCGCCAATAAAATCGTGCGTCGTCGCGTAACGAATATCAAAGTGGATGGAAGGATCGAGAGTGGAAAGATCCACCAAATCTGCCTTCAGAAAATCGCCCTTTTCTTTCGGCGGCTGCGCGGCCAGAGCTTCGCGGCGAAGCTGCGCCAGCGGCTCATTCAGCTGGACGTGAAATACTCCTCCGCTGATTGGCCCTAGCGGACGCCGCTTAAAAACCACGCCGCTGACTTTCACCTGCGTCGCATTGCCGCTCGAATCGATCGTGAAGATCGCTGGCTCGCCGTCGTAGAGGCCGCTGCGCGGAAAATTAAAAACATCGCTGGAGGCTTCAATCAACGGCGCATATTCGAACCATTCAATGAGCGCCGTCAGCTTTCCATCTCGCTCCAGAATGTAAAGCGTGCCGTAATCCCATCCGTATTCGCCGATAAGCCCCTTCCATCTTGCGGGCAATGGCGCCGGCGCTTGCCTTTCGGTGCGCGCCAAAAACTTGCCGCTGATCCGAATTCCGTTTTCCTCCGCCGTCACGCGCAAACCGTACGCCAGCCGGCCATCTTCGATCAAATCGGAACCCATCTGTCGCAACCGTGCTTGCAGCCCGTCGCTCAGCGGACGCAAATACAGTTCGTCCTCCTGCGCCACAAGATCCACAGCGTCGGGGCCACTTCCGTACCGCCCTTCGAGTTGGCGCACGCGCTCGGGAGAAATTGGCGAACTCTCCTCGATCGTTGGCAGCGGATTTCCTGCTTTTGCCGCCAGCATCAAACGCAGCGCAGCCTGCGCAATATGATTCGTAACCGCATTCGCGCCATCCATCGTCGTCACCGCGATTGCTCCGAGTTTGTCATCCGGCAGCGCCGCAGCCTGCGTCGCGAATCCGTAAATTGCGCCGCCGTGTTCCACTTCGCGATGGCCGTCCAGATTCGTCAGATGGAAACCTAGCCCGTAAGGCGACTTCTCCTTTTCATTCGCAAATTGCGGCTCCCACATTTTCTGCAGCGTTGCCGGCTGCAACACCTGCCCATTTTCGCCGCGTCCGCCATTGAACAGCACGCTCAAAAACTTTCCCAAATCCAATACCGTCGAGTACATGCAGCCTGCCGGCGCCATTCCCAGCTCAAAAGTGGGTGCTTGAAAAACCTTGCCGTCGTAAGACCACATGTACGCCTTCGCCATATTCCGCACCAGTCGCGGCTCGGGCTGAAAAGCGCTGTCGCGGAGACCAATGGGATCGAGGACCGCCCGCTTCAAATACGCCGCAAATGGCTGCCCGCTGCGCTCCTGCAGCACATAGCCGACCACCGCGACTCCTGCATTGGAATACTTTGTGTGTACCTGCGGCGGATAAACCAGCGTCGTTTCATTCAGACTGTGCACCATCGCCGCAAGCGAAAGTTCCGACGGATCGAAATAATTTCCCACGGGCGGCTCCCGCAGCAAACCGGAGCGGTGAGACATTAGCTCGCGCAACGTGATTGGCTTATCAAACGGATTATGCGGCCGAAAATCCGGCAGGTATTTCTGGACGGGCGCATCCAATTCCAATTGCCCCTGTTCCACCATTTGCATCACGCCAATATCCGTGAACAATTTCGATACCGACCCGATGCGATACACCGTGCTAGCCGTAGCCGGTATTTTCTTATCCGGATCCGCGTAACCGTATCCCTGCGCCCACACGATCTGTTGATTATCGACCAGCGCTATCGAGAGCGCCGGCAGCTGTTTATCCTTCATTTCGTGCTGAATGAAACTCGAAAGAGCCGCCGCGACAGGCGCATACCGGGCCTGCGGATCAATATTTGCTGCCGAAGAAGCTGTTTGCGGACTGGACAGAGCGAGAGTCCCGCTAAGCAGCAAAAGCAGCGCAACAATCGCGCACATCTTCATTAAGCTGTTGCGGCTCACGGCTATCCTCAACTCAGCTAGTGGATTTCGAAAAACACTGGAGCGCACTCTATTTTTCTGCGCCTATGATGTCAAGGTTAGCTTGGAGTGTGAATCCGGGCTGGACCATTTGCGTCAGATTGCTGTAAGGGAATTTCGATGCAGCGAAATCCAAAGCTAAAATCCTGTGCCGGTAAGCACCATTGGCCCTGTCGGATGCGGCATCCCGCCCATTGGCTCGACCGTCACCGCGAACGACTTGCAGCTTACGCCCTCCGGCATTTTTGCCATGCACATGTGCCCATCATTAAACTTCGCCGGCAAAAATGTACCGACGCTAATCGGCGCGCCCATCTCCGGCACAATCCACATCTGATATTCCTTCTTCGGAGGCGGCGCGGGCAAATCGCCTGTGTAGCACACCATTCCCATGCGTGAGTTGTAATTGATCCGTCCCCATCCTTTGGGGATTTGCGCCGTGGGTGCAAGGGCCGCCGTCTTCGTATCATTCGCCGCCAGCATCGAAGCGAGCTCCTGCATATGCTGCGTTTCCAATTGGGACGCTTTCACCTGCTGCTGCAACTCATGCAATTGATCGTCTATCCGCCGGTCGGTAATCCACAGCAGAATCGTGGCAATCGCCAGCACGGCCGCCGCGGGAGCCCAAATGTTGTTCCACCACCGCGGAGCCGTCGCCCGTGCGCCCACAAGAGGTGCAGAAGGCGCTTCCGCAGCCGGCGCGTTTCCTCGTATTCTATCGAGCAACTTCGCGCGCGCGCCTGCCGAAGGTGATTTCTCGGGAGCCGCCAGCGCCAGCATTGCCACGCGCCCGCGCGCTTCCGCAAGCCTGCGCGCACACTCCTCGCATACCGCCACATGCGCGCGGATGGGCACACATGCTTCGCCCATAATCACACCGAGCGCTAGCAGCTCGAGATCTTCGTCGCCAATGGGATGATTGCCGCTCACGTCAGTTCCTTTTTCAGCGTATCCATCGCCGTTCGAATCCACGTCTTCACTGTTCCCAGCGGAGCTCCTGTCCGCTCCGCAATTTCGCTGTGCGACATTCCCTCGAAGTACGCCAGCTCAATTGCTTCTCGTTGCCCATTCGGCAAACTGCCCATCGCCCGCTTGACGCGCCCCAGCAGCTGATTCTGCGCCGCCGCGCTCTCCAAATTGCATGGCAGCACCACGCTCGTCTCCGTCAATTCGTCCGTCGGACGGCTGTCGTGCCGCCGCAAACGCGAAATCGAGCGGTTCCGCGCCGCCACCAGAAGCCATCCCGGCAACGACCCGCGGTTGGGATCGAATTTCTCCGCCGTCCGCCAAATCTGGAAGAACAAATCCTGCAGTATTTCCTCCGCGCCGGCTGCGTCGCGCAAAATTCGCAGTGCCTCCGCATACACCAATCCGCTGTAACGGTCATACAGCGCCGCGAGCGCAGATTCGTCTCTGCGGACGACGCGCTCCAGTAGCGACCAGTCGGATACACTGTTTTCAAGCCCTTGCGCGCGGTTCACAATTCCTCATGCGCTCACAGAAAG
The DNA here is from genome assembly GCA_036796475.1 of Candidatus Acidiferrales bacterium. Taxonomy (GTDB): domain Bacteria; phylum Acidobacteriota; class Terriglobia; order Acidiferrales; family UBA7541; genus DAHUXN01. Next base: position 11,495 of record DAIRCW010000080.1, read on the forward strand.
TACGCCGCGAGCCGCCCCGATGGATGTCCGTCCACCTCGAAAGGATACACACAATGCCACTTCCAAGCCATTCCCGTTCCGCGATAAGTTTTCCTGAATTTCAGAATCAGACTGAGATCGATCACATCGCCCGAAGA
>DAIRCW010000081.1:0-11553 GCA_036796475.1 Candidatus Acidiferrales bacterium
TGCGCGACGGCGGCGATGGCGCGAGTGACTTCGGTGGTGGGACGCACGAGGTCTTCGACCAGCGTGTTGACTGAAGTTTCCATTTCGCCCCACGCGCCGCGGGCCTCCTGAAACTTGGCGTGCTCACGCGTTTTGCCTTCTTTTCCGACGGTTTGGCCGACGCGCTTCAATTCTTGAGCCATTTGCTGGTTGGCGGCGACGATGCCGTTGAACGTGTCGGCAATTTTTCCACCGAGGCCGGTCCAGGAGCCGGGGAGACGGACGGAGAAGTCGCCGTCGCGCATCGTTTGTAGAGCGCCGAGAATCAGCGCGAGGTCGGCGTTCGCACGACTATGACCGTTGGCTTTTGATGGCGGCTGAATTTCACCTGTGGACTTAAGGCCGGAGGTAGAGCTTTCGGTTCTGCTCATGCGTAATCTCCAAACGTGAAAACGGTATGATTCAGTCGGCGCTTCCTGTGGATTGGGCCTGTGCATCGGAGCCCTGGCCATTCCAGGAGAAGGGACGGCCGCTGCTCACTGCGTCGAGAGCTGAAAGCAAGCAACGCGAAACTTGAGACTTGGTAACGTAGCCATTGGCTCCGGCCTCAAGCGCTGCGGAGAGCATGTGAGAGCTATCGTGCTGGCTCAGAATGAGAATCTTGGTTTGTGGCAGCTTTTTGCGAATCTGGCGCGTGGCTTGAAGACCGTCGAGCTGAGGCATGCTGACGTCCATTACGATCAGATCGGGTTTCAGTTCAGAAGCTTTTTCGATGGCCTGAAGACCGTCGCCCGCTTCGCCGAGGATTTCAAACTCAGGACGCGACTCGAGAAGGGAGCGCAGACCTCTACGGAAGATTTCGTGGTCGTCAACAATCAGAATGCGGGCACGGCTCATGTAGGACCTCAAAATTGCGTGCGGGCGTTGGAGAACAGACAGCTCGGGAGATAGTTAAGCCCGTAGATTTGTATTACGAATCACGCAAAAATGGGATACAGGAAAGACCTTATAAGGCCGCCGGTAATCACTGTATATGTCTTTGTAATTAACAGCTTGCGCCTTTATTGGGCCTTTATGCGCACCAACACTACGCCGTGGCGTGGAACGTAGGCGCTGTAAGAGCCGCTCGATGTCCCGACGTCCTTTTGCCGCCAGAGATCGCGAACCATTGCCGCACCGGAGATGCCGAGCTGCGCGAAATTCACCGTCATCTGCTCGGTGGTGGACTGGCGGTTGAAAAGGCCAACGACTTTGCTGCCGTCGGACATGGGCTTCATCCAAATTTCAAATGGACCTTCCTGCGCGATACGATAGCCCTGCTTGCCGAGAGGATCCTGGTCAACGGCGATGACGTCCCGATTGGTGAGCAAGTCCACCGTGTATGGAGTCATTTGGGAGAGGTCATTTCCAGCCATGAGCGGCGCGGCAAGAATGGCCCAGAGACTCAGGTGCGTGCGGTATTCGTCTTCGGACATGCCGCCGTTGCCGACTTCGAGCATGTCCGGATCGTTCCAATGGCCGGGGCCGGCGAATTTCTCGAGACCGTTCTGGTCAAAGCCGATGGCGGACATTGCATAGTAGTTGTCGCGAATGTCGCCGGTAGTCCTCCAAAGATTGCCGCCGACAGATGCGCCCCATTCCCAGACCTTGTGCCAGCCGTATTGGCAGAGGCTGAGAACAATGGGGCGTCCTGTTTTCAGTAGCGCGTCATGCATTTTGGTGTACGCGGCTTGCATCTGTTCGAGCGTGCCGCCGCTCTGGCACCAATCGTATTTCAGGTAATCCATGCCCCAGCTGGCGTAGGTTTGCGCGTCCTGCTCTTCGTGGCCGAGGCTGCCTTCATAACCGGCGCACGTTTTTTCGGCGGGCGAAGAATAGATGCCAAGCTTCAGGCCTTTACTGTGAACATAATCGGCGAGAGCTTTCATGTCGGGAAATTTGTCGTTGGGATGAATGACGCCCTGAGCGTCACGCTGACCGGCCCACGTATCATCGATGACGATGTATTCATAACCGGCAGCTTTCATGCCGCTCGAAACCATGGCGTCGGCCTGAGCGCGGACGGTTTTGTCGTTAATGCGGCCGGCGAAATGATTCCAGCTGTTCCAGCCCATAGGCGGTGTAGGAGCGAGATTGGATTCCTGAGCAAAAGACGGAATGGCGAGAAGAAGCAAAGAAACTACGGCAGCTGCTATTAAGAGTGCCCTGAATTTGACTGCGATCGATTTCTCCAAGTTTCTCCTCCATGTATGAAAAAACAGGCGAAATCCTAAACCAAAATGGGGCTGAAAAGAGAAGAAAATGCGGCGCAGAGGTGAAAATCCAGGATTGGCCCCGCAAGTGCAAGGATAGAACGGAGGGCAGGTGTGTAATTTCCCGCCTAGAAGGTTCAGTACCAGGTGCGTGTACCGGGACGGTTTCGAGGAAAATGACATGGAAACGATAACGCTGACAGTACCGCAGGCCTGCGAAGAAACGGGCATTCGGCGCAGCTTGCTTGAGGATTTGGCGCTGAAAATCCTGTACTTGAACGGGGAGATGAGCCTTCCCGAGCTTAGCGAGCACATGTGCCTGGGGCTGGGCGTGATCGAGGAGATATTCCAGTTTTTCCGCAAGCAGCAGCTGTGCGAAGTGCGGGGAATGACGCGCGGAGCGCATCGCATCGCGGCCACGTCCGAGGGAAAATTGCGGGCGGCAGACCTGCTGACGTTGAGCCAGTACGCCGGCCCAGCGCCGGTTTCACTGAGCGATTACACGGCCCGCGTCCATGCGCAAGGCGTGCAGCAGGCGCAGGTGCAACCCGCTGACGTATCCCGCGCATTCAGTTCAATGGTTCTCGACAATGACTTGATCTCACGCATCGGCACGGCAGTGGTTTCGAACACTTCGATATTCTTGTATGGGCCTCCCGGAGCGGGCAAAACAACCCTGGCGTGCTATATCCCGGAAATCTACAACGACAAAGTTTGGATACCGCATGCGGTGGAAGTCGACAATCAAATCATTACCGTCTTTGACGCTGGAACGCATCGCAGGAGCAACGATGTTCCGGCGGAAGAATTCGACGCGCGATGGGTGCTGTGCGACCGTCCGCGCGTGCTGGCCGGCGGTGAACTTTGCGCGGAGATGCTGGATCTGCAATACAGCGCGGGGAACCGCTTCTATACTGCGCCGTTACAAATGAAGGCCAACAATGGTGTGTTGATTCTGGACGATTTTGGACGCCAGCGCATGAGGCCCGATGAACTGCTGAATCGCTGGATGACGCCGCTCGACCGGCGAATTGATTTCCTTTCGCTGCCGGGCGGGAAGAAATTCGAAATTCCGTTTGATTTGTTTGTGGTTTTTTCGACGAACCTGGATCCGCGGGAACTCGCCGATGAAGCGTTCCTGCGCCGCATACCGAACAAGATCAAAGTGAATCACGCGACTCCCGAAGAATTCCGGCAGATCCTGGAGAATTACTGTAGAGCACGCGGAGTGGAATGGGAAGCAGGAGCAGGGGAGGAAGCGGCACGGTTTGTCCGCGAGGAAATGAAGCGGCCGCTGAGCCAGAACCTGCCAAGAGATTTGATCAATCAAATCACCTGGGCGGCATCGTACAACGGCGAAGCTCCGAAGCTGACCGCTGAGGCGATTCGACAAGCCTGCCGCAATTATTTTCTACCGGTGGAAAACTAGACTGGGTCGCGGCTGTGTGGCCGCATTTTGCCGCGCTAGCGGGGCGTGCCGCGGCTTGGAACTTCCATGTAACCGCTGATGGAATCGTGATTGATTCTGGTGGCGACGAAGCGCATCGGCGCGGACTGCCCCGGGAGAATGAAATCAACGAGTTCATCCACCGCGCGATCTTTAAATTCCACAGGCTTCTCATCGAGAAAAACATCAACGGAATAGCGCTGGCGGCGTTCGTCGGTGTTCTTCAACTGCAATGAAACAGGCCCGATGATTTGCGGGCGCGAACCGCGTCGCAATTGGAACGGAACGGCGAAGCGCTGTGCCTGCGCCGCTAACTTACCAACTTCTTCCTGAGTTTTGGATAGCTCGTCCTGCTGAGAGCCGACGACACCGACCACGTCCGTAAGTTGATTCGCGGTAGCCTGCCATGCTTCGCGCGTCGCAACGGAATCGGAAGTAGAAGAAGTCTTCGTCAGCTGAGGAGCCGGTTCTGATTGAGTTTCAGCTTCCGTTTGGGCCGCGTGAGAGGGAGCTTCTGGTTTAAGCTCCGAAGATTCGGCAGATTGTTTTTGAGCGACGTGGGCCGAAGAAGCGGAAGGCGCGGAGAGATCAGTTGTTTTCTGCTGCGGCGCGATAGAAGCGGGCTGGGCTGCAGCGCGACGTCTCTCGAGATGATCGAGGCGCTGCTCGATGCTGGTTAGTTGCTGCTGAATTTTCGCGAGGTTGCGATCCTGCTGCGCGGCGGCCACGGCAGGCGCTCCGCTCTGAATAATTTTGTAGCCGACAAATCCCGCGCCAGCAAGAACCAAAACCAGCAGGAGAGCGCCGAGGCCTCCGAATCCCGGCCGGCGCGGTTCCACAGTGGGCGACGTAAGCGTTGCGCGATTGAACCCAGCATCTGCCATGTTCCACACTCCAAAACTTGCTGCGAATGAAAACGTGTTTCAGCGAATCGAAACGCTCGCGGGATAACGCACGGCCAGCGGCAATGTGATCTCGCGAGTTTCATGCGGCAGCACGCCGAAATCCTGCTGCGCCGAGTCCAGCCGGAAATCCGCCATTCGGACGCGATATTTTCCGGGCGGCACAATCAGCAAGAGCGGCGTGCTGCCCACGAATTCTCCGTTGACCCAGACGCGCGCGCCGGAAGGTGTGGAGCGCAAAAGCATTTTCGCAGCGTCTTTGCCGGCCTTCTTCTCAAGGGCCATGCGATTCACGACGTCCGCAGCAGGCCCGGTCCGAATCGTGAGAAATGTAGAATTGGCATTGCCGGAAGCTGCAGGCGCCGGCGTGCTCGCACTTGGCAACAGAGTGGTTGCGGATTTCAGCGCTTTGCTGATCGAGGAAGTCTTGACCGCGGAAGAGGCCACCGCGCTGCCGTATTCAACTGTATCCTGCGCCCACGACGATACGGCGCACGTGAACACCACAAGAAGCAGAGCGGAGAGTTGCAGAACCCAAGTGCGCCTAAGTTGCCCAATTCGCGCCAGCATACTAAAGCCCCTATGCAGCCAGATTTCGACGAATCTCCCCCAGGAGAACTAGAGCATGGCGCATTCCAAACTCAAAGAAGTTGCAGCGTACTCGGACGCAAGGCCGCAAGAGCAAGAAGCGCGAATTACTTGCGTCTATGTGGACGAAAAGCGGGCGCTTAGTGCTGACTAGACACAAAGTGACCGAAACCGCTCTGGTAAGGCGCTGATGTGTATCCTTTTGGTGACTTGTTGGTGAATGGGCAGTCGCCTATCCATTCTGTGCAAGGTCGAAGCAGTGGAATGTGACGTGCTACGTGTTATGCGAGGGGACGGCTGGAGTGTGTTCCGGCATTCCTGCCAACCCGGAAAATGTATCGTTCACTGATGCCGAATTCGCAAAAGCCGATTTTCATGTTTCGAAAGTCGGCGCCACATCGCTTCGCGCCAAGCAGCGGCGCTTTTGGCGTTTCTTTTGTGCTGCACTGTTCCTTGGCATTTTTGCTGTTTCACACTTCCCAAGTGCTTTATGCAGCGCCGAGCGTGGAGTTTGCCGCGGCCACGCCGACGAAAATCTACTATATCGTTCCCATCTTGAAGGCCTCGAAGACGCTGCCGCGAATTGTGATGAAGGACAGCAACGCAGGAGATATGAAGCCCGCTCCGACACAGCCACCCGACCCGAAAGCGCTCATATTTCCGGCAAACTTGGCAGTCGTTTCGCGGCCCAAAAATCCTGACAACACTCGTCAGACGATTCTTCAGGCCAATGCGCCCAATATTCGAATCAAGACGGAATTGCCTTTGCCGAATGTCATTATGCAGATGGCCAAAGGCGCGGCCGTCGAAGCGCCCATTGACACAGCGAATGCCAAACCGATGCAGCGCCAACCGCGCTTGATTGATGAAGAAGCGCCGCGGATCGCGGCGAAATTCAAAGACCCAAGATCTTCGATCGCCGCGAATTCGCAAATGAAATTGCCGATGCCGTCGTCGCCAGTGGCAGCGCCGATTTCACGACAACAGTCGCTGCGCTCCGCGGCGCTGCCGAATATGCCCAGCATCAATGTTCCGGATGCTTCGGCGAATCCAACAGCAGGCACGCTGACCCAGTTGCCTGCGCCATCTGTTTCAGCGGCAAAACCGATTCGCGCGCAGGCCTTGACAGCTGAGGTCGTTGAGATTCCTGCGATTGCCGGAGCGGCGTCGATAAAGTTGGAGCAAGGCGCGCTTCCCCCCTCGCAAACGGAACTGCTCAGCCCAGCTGTTTCCGTGGCGAAGCCCACACAAAAAACAGTCACGCGCGTGGAAGCAGGCAGCGCGCCCACCATCGCAGAACAGCCGTCGGCAAATCCATCCCAGGCTACCGCATTTGGATCGCAGGCGGAGCTTCCCGCCCCAGCAGTAATGGTGGCGAGGCCAGTTGCGGCAGCGGGACAAAGAACCGGAAGTCCGGCGGGCGCGGTAGCTCCGGTAAACCCGGGCGATCTGGTCATCATCGGTGTCAACCCGTCCGCAGCGGTTTCCCAAATTGTTCTTCCGCCCGGAACGCGCCTTGGGACATTTGCCATATCTGCGCCCTCCTCGGAGAAGACCGATGCTGCCGGCGCTGGCCGGTCGCCAAATTCCGCGGGAAAAACGCCCGTTGAAAACAATGAGTATGGTGGAGCGGGCGGGCGAGACGGCTCAGGAGTGAATCTAGTGGTGACTGCCGGAGGAAGCAACAAGCCGGAAGCGGCAGGCGCCCTCGGTCCGCCATTGCCCGCCGCATTGGTATTCCCAGTCCTGCCAGACATGACGCCCCGGAAGAACGCAATGGTCGTAGCCACAGGGCCGACCGGCGGCGGCGGCCTCGGCGTCTATGGAGTGCTGAACTGCGGGAAGATTTTCACGATCTTTCTGCCTATGCCCGGAAAGAACTGGACCATGCAGTACTGCGCCAAACCCGGTGCCGCGAGTGCTTCCAGCCCCTCGCCGCGTTCCGTGGGGATCCAGTGGAACGATGCCCTCGTGCCGCCCGAACCAAAATCCAAGTTCGATTTTCGGCGTTTGCCCGTTCCTGCCGATAAGAAGAACGAAACCATCGTCCTCAAAGGCGTCCTGCGCGCCGACGGCTCGGTAACTCAGCTCGAGGTCTACCGAGGCACCACTTCTGAGATGAACGAGGCCGCCAAAATCGCCTTTAGCCGCTGGAAGTTCAAGCCAGCGCTATTTCACGGCGTGCCAGTTCCGGTCGAACTCCTGATCGGCATCCCTCCGACCCGCTGACTACTGAAGTACGGCTAGTTTTAGCACCTGTACGTGTGTGTCAAAAGTGTTCCCTAAATGCGCAAACATTTGTCCCCGAAAATGGACAGTGTCACGTCCTAGACACGCAGGTACCGGCGGTGAAACCGGAGTCTCCTGCAAACAAGCAACTTAGCGAATCACGGTTGTATACAGTCTCCTGTCCACATTAGGAAACAGTCTTGCAGTGTTCACATTCGCATACTGGTTTCCCTGTAGCATGTGTCCACAATATCCAAACGATGTGTCCGACAATTAACTGACAAAGACAAATGCCAAGTTGGAGCCATTTTCGGCGCCACTAGACAGGACTAGCCTTGAACGAACCTACCGTGCAGGTTTGCTTCTTAAGCCAAGATTCGTCATTCGCCGGAGCGATTGGACATGCCCTCGGTGAGGGGTTTTCCAGCCGCGCATGCGACCGTCAGGAAGTCGTGCGGCTCGCGGTGAACAGGACAGCTTGCGACGTCATCATCCTGGACATGCGGACCAGCGCGACGAAGGGCGACCCGGAGTCAGTTTTGCAGGCTATTGATGAACTCCGCAAAATTCCCCTTTACCCGCCGATTATCGTCCTGATGGACGTCGACGAGCGCCGGCTGCTTCTTTTGCAAGCCATGAAGCGCGGCGCCTACGATGGCGTGACCGCGCCGCCCAACATTGCTGAATTGCGCTTGGCACTGCGGCGCGCCAGCAAATTCCACGAAACTCTTGTGGAGCTGGACAAACTGCGAACGGAAACCCGCAGTTCTGGACGGCTGATGGGCCTGCGCGGAACTTCCGAGGCGATGCAGGAAGTGTTTGCGATGGCGCAGAAGATTGCGCCCTGTGACGTCAGCGTTCTCATCACCGGCGAGACAGGCACGGGCAAGGAACTGCTGGCACGCGCCATCCATCAGATGAGCAGCCGGAGCGGGCGGCCGATGGTGGCGTTCTCTTGCGCCAATTTGCCCGAGTCGCTGATTGAAGATGAACTCTTCGGCCACGAGAAAGGCGCCTTCACGGGCGCTTTAACCGCCCGCTGCGGGCGTTTCGAAGCGGCGAACCACGGTACCTTGTTTCTGGACGAGATTGGCGATCTGAGCCTTGGGTTGCAGCCGAAATTGCTGCGCGTGCTGCAGGAGCGCAGCGTGCAGCGGTTAGGGAGCAACGCCACAATCGGCGTCAACATCCGGCAAATCTCCGCGACGCATCATGACCTGGCGAAATTGGTTGAAGAGGGCAAATTCCGCGAAGATTTGTATTACCGCTTAAACGTTGTGCAGATTCAATTGCCGCCGCTGCGCGATCGCCGCGACGACATTCCGCTGCTGGCGCAATATTTCCTCGAAGGTTTTTCGCAACAGTTCGGCAAAAAAGCCCGGCGGTTCTCGCTCGCGGCGATGCATGCGCTGGAAGAGTATCCCTGGCCCGGAAATGTCCGCGAACTGGAAAATGCGATTCAGCGCGCTGTGGCTCTTTCCGATGGGCACACGCTCGAGGCATGGAACTTTCCTGCCTCGATTCAGAAGGACTCCAGCCGAGCGGAACTCGTCGGCTCATACGCACAGGAAGTGCGGGAATTTAAGAAGCGGCTGGTTCTGCGCACGCTACGCGAGTGCGGTTGGCAAAAGGCTGAAAGCGCGCGAACGCTCGGAATGGCACGCGGCTATTTGCATCGCTTAATCAATCAACTCGGAATCGAAGAATTGCCGGCGGCGATAACGTCTCCGCGTGAGCAGATTGCCGAGGCTGTGTTGCAAGGCGATTGATCATCGCTGCCGCGAAAAAACCGAGCATGATGATTTCCTCGAACGGAGTTGCCTTGGAACCATTCAGCACGACAACCGAAACGTCATTCGTGCGAGCCGTTAGCCTGCCGATTTTGGAAAGCAGCCAAAATGAAGATGGAGGCTGGGCATTTCGCGCCGGACTCGCGAGCCGCGTCGAGCCCACGTGCTGGGCGCTCCTGGCGCTGCTGCAAACTGAGGACGTCGAAGAGCAAAGTGAAAGAATCTCGCGCGGTTTGGCGTTTATTCGCACCGCCCAGTTAGCAGATGGCTCGTGGCCCGCGAGTCCGGACCAGAAAACGGGCGCGTCCGCTAGTTCCCTTGCCTGCTGGACCCTTCTGGCAGCAAAAGACACCTCGAATGCGGCTGCTGCTGGGCTGCGCTGGATTTGCAGCGACTGGCCGATCGATAGCGTGCTCTGGCGGCGCATCATTAATGGGTTGCTTCGTAAAAATAAAAAAATCGTTCAGCACAATGACGCGTATCGCGGCTGGGGATGGACGCCACGAACGGCGAGCTGGGTCGAGCCTACCGCGTTTGCGTTAATCGCGTTGAGCCAATGCCCTGCTGAATTGCTTCCGACCGGCGCGAAACAACGGCAGAAATTGGGTAAGGCGCTTCTCCTTGACCGCATGTGCCCGGGCGGCGGATGGAATTGCGGAAATCCGAAGGCTTACGGCGTAGCAGGCGAGCCGCTGGTGGTGCCGACCGTCTGGGCATTGATCGCACTGCGCGACGAGCGAGATCGCCCGGAGGTAAAACTCAGCCTGGAATGGCTCAAAAGCAACATTCGAGAGATTCGCAGCGGCCCTTCTCTCGCATTGGCGCGGCTGTGCCTTGAGACCTTCGGCGAGACGCAAGAAATTGGCGAGAACGAGATCCGCATCGCGTTTGAGAGAAATGCATTTTTGGAAAATGTTTGCGCGTCAGCCTGGGCTTGCCTGGCTTTCCTTGGGAACCGGCGCTGGCTGAACGTTACGAGCTCGGAGAACTGCTGACGTGCGGGACACATCGAAATCGCTCATTCCCTCCTTTCAGCGCCCCCCGTCGCGGGTGGCCATCCGGCGCAATATCAGCTACAACCACGACCTGCTGTCAGTGATGTACGAGACGCTCCGAGAATTTGATCCGTCGGTGCGCGGAAAAACTGTGCTGCTCAAGCCGAATTTCGTCGGCCTTGACCCGCTGGGAATAATGAACACGCATCCCGCAGTGGTGGCGGCAGCGCGTGAAAGTTTTCTGCGCTTGGGAGCCGCGCAGGTCCTGATCGGTGACGGTCCGGCCATGGACCGCGATACGGAAGCGATTCTCGAATCGGTCAGCTTGCGGGAGTATGCCGGGCCGCTGTCGCGGATATTCGTGGACTTGAATATTGACGACGTGACCCGCGTCGAGTTAAAAACTCGCGCGTCGCGGCTCAAAGAACTTTTTTTGCCTAAGACTGTTTTGGGCGTGGATTTTCTGGTTTCCATGCCAAAGCTGAAAACGCATCACTGGGCCGGCGTGACTCTGTCGCTGAAAAATATGTTTGGCGTGGTGCCCGGAAGCTGCTACGGCTGGCCCAAAAACGTGCTGCACTGGGCGGGAATTGAAAGGTCCATTCTCGATATCAACGCAGCGGCGCGGCCCGATTTTGCGATTGTCGACGGGATCATGGGAATGGAAGGCAACGGACCGATTCAAGGGACACCGAAAGCGTGCGGAGCGCTGGTCTTCGGAGATGATCCCGTCGCTGTGGATGCGACGTGCTGCCGGGTAATGGCGCTTGTGCCGCAGAAAATCAAGTATCTCGCGGGTGCGGGAACTTTTTTGGGCCACATCGCTGCGGAAAAGATTCAGCAGATGGGCGAACCCATTGAAAGCGTCCGGACGCCTTTCAGCGTCCTGAAGGAGTTCGTTGGGATCCGCGAAAAATCAAGCGCGGCGGTCGCAAGAGGATGAAGTATCAGGAGTAACGGAACTGAGCGCCAGGAATTTGCTCATGCTACCCATGGAAATACGATTGCCTGATTAATATGGAGCGCAACAGCCAGCGCGCGAGTCGCTCGAATCGAATTTGGCAGTCGGGTGGCATCCCTTGCGCGTTCTATTGGATGCGGGCTGTTGTGGGCTGACTGCTGGCGTTGAGTTCGGCGCCGAGGAATACGTGTCGCCAATTGTGCACTAATTGAGGAAACGACCGTTCACTTTTGAGCAGAAAGTTTCTGTTGTGGATTGTGGATTCGGCCACGGGGCGGGTAGCGGGTTGAGCGCAATGTATTGGAGGCCGTTATGAAGCGAAACAAAGAGGCGGGGCAGGCGCTGGTTCTGACGGCGGTAGCCCTGGTGATGCTCATGGGTTTTGCAGGCCTAGCCATTGATATGGGCGT
>DAIRCW010000082.1:0-11469 GCA_036796475.1 Candidatus Acidiferrales bacterium
ATGTGGTGCTGGTTTCGGGGCGCGTGTCCTCACCGGAAGTGGCCAACAAGATTCTCGAAGTGGTGAAAAGCGCGGCACCGAAAGTGGCCAGCACAATGGAAGTGCCGGCGCCTTTTACACCCGAAGTGATGTTGCAGGTGCGCTTTGCCGAGGTGAACCGGCAGGCGATCAGCCAGCTGGGCGTGAATTTCCTGCGAAACTTCGGCAGCAATATGCCTATCTCCACCAGTACGCAGCAATTCTCGCCGCCGCAACTTGGCCAGACTTCGATCGTTTCTAACAACGGCAACACGACCACGACGACGACGTCGGGAAATAACTTCGCTATAAGCAATTTGCTGAATGTGGCGGTGTTTCGTCCGGATCTCAATTTGGCGGTGCTAATTGAAGCGCTTCAGCAAAAGAACGCACTGGAGATTCTGGCGGAGCCGAACTTGATGACCGAGTCCGGCAAAGATGCGAGCTTCCTTGCAGGCGGCCAGTTTCCTTATCCGGTGTTGCAGGCGACCGGCGGACAAGGATTCGCAGGAATTACGATTCAATTCCGAGATTTCGGAATCCGACTGGGCTTTACGCCGACCGTAACTCCGGAAGGTTTGATCCACCTGAAAGTGGCGCCGGAAGTGAGTTCGCTGGACTTCACGAACGCGCTGCAGATTCAAGGCTTCCTGATTCCGGCGCTGGCGGTGAATCGCGCGGAATCGGAAATGGATTTGCGGGATGGGCAGAGCTTCGCCATTGCGGGCCTGCTCGACAACCGAGTCTCGCAGCAGTTTGAAAAGATTCCCGGCATCGGAGATATCCCGATCCTCGGGAAGCTGTTTCAGAGCCGTACGCTGAATAAAAGCAGGAACGAATTACTGATTGTGGTAACGCCGCACATCGTGCAGCCATTAAAGGTGGGCGAAGAGGCCAAGGGCCCGGTGATGCCTTATCAGTTTCTCGGCCCGGCCACGCCGGCAGCTCCCGTGAAGCCGCAATCGCCTCAGCCAAAGTGAGCATGAAGAAGATCATGGGCCAAGGAAAGACGAAAATATGTTGACAGTTGCCATCGCCAGCAGCGATTCCACCAGCTCAGCGCACCTCCTGACGTGCCTGCAGCAAACCGGCCTCGTCAAGAGTGTGCAGCAGTGGACCATGCCTGGGTGGAAATTGCCGGAAGGCGAGTCCCTGCCGGATGTGTTGATCCTGGATTTGACGCGGGAGCCAGAATCATTTTTTGCGCTGGGCGCTGCGGCTCGCAAAGTCCGGCCAACAATCAGATTGATAGCCTGTGCGCCCACGAATCCGCCGAATCCGCAACTGCTGCTGGAGGCAATGCGCAGTGGTGTCCAGGACTTTGTGCCAAAACCCGTGACTGCGGACACGCTCAAGGAAGTGTTGCTGCGTTTTCTGGGAGAGGGAGACGTCAAGCCTCAAGCATTTCTCGAACGGATGATTGTGGTGATGGGTTCCAAAGGCGGGGTGGGGGCTACCACAGTAGCCGTCAATCTTGGGGTGCAGCTTTCCGCATTCGCGCGAAAGCGAGTTGCATTGCTTGATTTTGCGCGTCCGCTCGGGAATGTGCATCTGTTTCTGGATTTGCAACCGAAGTTCAACCTCCGGGATGCATCGGAAAATGTGGACCGGCTGGACAGCCGGTTCTTCGCGGGGCTTTTGACACATCACGCGACAAAACTCGAGGTTCTCGGCGGAGCCACACACCCGGAAGAGTGGCAGGCGATTTCGATCCCGAATCTGGAGCGCCTGGTCAACGTAGCGCAGAGCACGTTTGATGTGGTCCTGGTGGACCTGGGCTCGCAGCTGTCGTCCGACTGGGCGCAAATCCTCCGGATGGCACGGATGGTTTTGATTGTGTCGGAGGCCAACGTTCCGTCGTTGTGGACGTTGCAGCGACGCCTGTTGGCGCTCTCCGGCATGGGCCTGGAGGCCACACGCGCGCGCGTAATTATCAACCGCTGGCACAAGGGCGATGAAGAAGTCCTCAAGAGTATCCAGAAAGAAATCAGCCGGCCGGTTTTCGCGTGTCTGCCCAACGATTTTCGAAAGGCTAACGAAGCAATCAATCTCGGCACGCCATTGATGGAGAATCACAACAACACGCTGAGCAATCAATACAGGCAAATTGCGGCGCAGCTCGTGGGAATGGATGCCGGCCCGATCGTGAAGAAGAGCTTTTTCTCATTTTCGTCGAAGAGGTAATTGAGGATGCATAGCACGCTTCCCATCACGCGAACCGATTTTGCAGCCACAAAAGTGGCGATCCATCGCAAGTTAATTCAAAAACTGAATCTTGAACGCCTTGCAGAAGTGAACCGCGAAGAAGTGCGGCGCGAAGTGGGGCAGATTCTTGAGGCGCTGGTCGTGGGCGAATCCACGCCGATGAATTTGCAGGAGCGCGAACGGCTTGCTCAAGAGGTCCTGGACGAAGTTTTCGGGCTCGGACCGCTCGAAGGCCTTCTGGCGGACAGTTCCATCTCGGACATTTTGGTGAACACGCACAAGCGCGTGTACATCGAGCGAAAAGGAATGCTGGAGCTCACTCCGCTGCAGTTCCGGGACGACACCCACTTGATGAGCATCATTGACCGCATCGTTTCAGCGGTTGGGAGACGCGTCGATGAATCTTCGCCGATGGTGGACGCGCGCCTGGCAGACGGCTCGCGCGTAAACGCCATTATCCCGCCGCTGGCCGTGGACGGGCCTTGCCTGTCTATTCGCCGGTTTGGACACACACCTCTCACCGCAGAGGATTTGGTCGCGAACAATTCGCTCACGAAGACGATGCTGGATTTGCTGATCGGCTGCGTAAAGGCGCGCTTGAACATTCTTGTATCCGGCGGAACCGGCGCCGGCAAAACTACACTGCTGAACGTCCTCTCGACGGCAATTTCCAATCGAGAGCGAATCATCAGCATTGAAGATGCCGCTGAACTCCAGCTTAACCAGGAGCACGTGGTGAGGTTGGAGACGCGGCCGCCCAACATTGAAGGCAAAGGTGCGGTTCATCAGCGGCAATTGGTAATCAACGCGCTGCGCATGCGGCCGGACCGCATCATCGTCGGCGAGGTCCGCGGAGAGGAAGCGCTGGACATGCTGCAAGCGATGAATACGGGCCACGACGGTTCACTTACGACGATTCACGCGAATACGCCGCGCGACGCCATCGGCCGACTCGAAACCATGGTGGCAATGGCCAGCCTGAACATTCCTGATGCGGCCATTCGGCGGCAAATCACATCGGCAATGGATGTGGTGATTCAAGTAAACCGTATGAGCGACGGCACGCGCAAAGTGACCAGCATTGCGGAAATCACGGGTATGGAAGGCAACGTGGTGACGATGCAGGATATTTTCGTTTTCCGCAAACGAGGAATCCGCGAAACGGGCGAAGTGATTGGAGATTTCGCGGCAACAGGAATTCGTCCGAAATTTACTGAACGCCTGGTGGTTGCAGGCGTCCAGGTGCCCATCTCCATGTTTGAAGCAACACCGATCGGCTAATTGAGGCCCGTTACGAGGACCGTGATCATGATGAGGATCCAAAGCCTTTCGGACTTCACGAAAGGAGGCGCTCCGTGGCGTTATTAATTGCCATTCTCACTTTCTTACTTGTCGCCTTCCTTCTGGTGCTGGTGTGGCTCTCCGTGGGATCCGACAAGAACCAGGAATTGGTGCGTCGCCGGATGGAGGCGGTGCAGAAAGCGGAGAAGCGCGGAGAGGTTTCGCTGTCATTGAAGTTGGTGAAAGACGAGATGATGAGCAGCGTCCCGGCTCTTCATCGCGTGATGATGCGCTGGTCGTGGGCCGGGAAGCTGCGGGAAACGCTGGTACAGGCTGGAATCGAAATTAAGCCGGCGAAGTTCCTTTTAATCGATGCCGTGCTGGCGGCAGTCGCTTACTTAATCACAGGATTGTTCTATCCCCATGTGCCGGTACAACTGCTCGGGGGTGGCGTTATAGCAATCGCGCCGTTTGTGTTCGTGCTGTGGAAGCGGCGGAGGCGCATCCGGCAATTCGAGGAGCGCTTTCCCGAAGCGCTAGACCTTCTTGGACGAGCAGTGCGCGCGGGCCATGCCTTCACCACAGGCCTGGAGATGATTGCGAAGGAAGCCAGTGAACCGATTGCTGGAGAGTTCCGGAAAACCTTTGAAGAACAAAATTTCGGCATACCGCTGCGCGATGCCCTCTTAAACATGAGCGAGCGGATTCATTCGCTGGACGCGAAGTTTTTCGTGACCGCGCTTTTGATCCAGAAGGAAACGGGAGGCAACCTCGCTGAGATTCTTGACGGATTGGCGCGAGTCATCCGCGACCGTTTTCGCATTTATCGCGATGTGCAGACGAAAACAGCACAAGGAAGGCTGACCGCAGCGATATTGATTGGGTTGCCCCCGGTAATGATGGCGGCGCTCAGTTCGCTGAATCCACACTACATGAAGGTTTTGTTCACCGACCCCGCCGGGCCGATGATTCTCATTGTCGCGGGAGTTCTGCAGTTGCTCGGGTCGGCTATTATTTGGAAGATCATTCATTTCGAAGTGTAAGGGAGCCACGGAGAAGATGAAATGCTCTGGCTGATGACAGGAATTACGTTTCTGGCAAGCTTCGGCGTGCTGATCTTCCTGATTTATGCGTTCACGCCGGCCGAACAGGGAGCAGCGACGCGGCTTTCCCGCCTGTTCCATGGCGCGCAGCCCGCACCACGGCGGGCGGACTTCGTGGCAAAGCAGAAGGCCGCGGTTCGCGACACGCTTGCGACTATCGGAAAAGCGCTTCCCGAGGGAGGAGCAAAGTCAGGGTCGAAAACAGCACTGATGATGATTCGCGCGGGTTACCGAAGTCCTAACGCAGTGCTGGCAATGCAAGGCGTGAAAATCCTCCTGCCGATCGGGCTGCTTGGATTGGTTTTTGCCACGGGACTCTATCATCAGAATCCGATTTTCGTTCCTTTGCTGGCCGCGGCGGCTGGTTTTCTGGCGCCGGATTTTTGGCTGTCGACGCGTGTGCGAGCCCGGCAGCATCGCTTGCGCAAAGGATTGCCGGATGCGCTGGACCTGCTGGTAATTTGCGTGGAGGCTGGCCTGGGATTGGACCAGGCGCTGCTCCGCGTTGCGCAGGAATTACATATCGCCCATCGCGACTTGAGCGAAGAGCTCCAGCGAGTCAATCTGGAAATGCGCGTAGGTAAAACGCGAATCGAGGCGCTGCGAGAACTCGCGCGGCGCACGGGACTTGAAGATGTAAAGTCGCTGGTGACCATGCTCATTCAAACAGAGCGCTTTGGCACAAGCATTGCTCAATCACTTCGCGTTCATTCCGACGACCTGCGCACAAAGCGGCGGCAGCGTGCGGAAGAAATGAGCGCGAAGACGTCGGTGAAAATGGTTCCGGCCCTGGTGTTCTTTATATTTCCAGCTTTGATGGTGGTGATTTTGGGTCCTGCGGTGCTTGCGATTATGCGCGACTTTCCGAAGTAGGGAGTGGCGAATAACTGCAAGGCGGTAAAGTCTGATTCGAAGAGAAACAGGAGAAAAAAAATGGATAACATTACTTTGATGAGCGCGCTGGTTACCACGACGGGCATTCGCGTGGCAGCCGGCATCGGTGCAGTAATCGTTCTGTTTATTATCGTGTGGCGTCGCAAGAGGAAGTCGGTCGAGTAGTTTCCACGGGATCTCAAATAAAGGAACGGCCCTGTACTCGTCCTGTCTCAGGACGACCGGGGAGAGCTATGACCGGAAATCACAAGAACGGTTCAATCTACATTTACAACAAGACGCGAGAGACTTTTGTCGCTACGGAGGTGACTGTCGCAAACAGCTACTTTCCGCGGCTTTTCGGTCTGCTAGGCAAAACGAAACGCTGGGCGCAGCTTGGCAAGGCGCTATGGATTATTCCTTCGTCAGGCGTGCACACGATTGGCATGCTCTTCCCGATTGATCTCATCTACCTGGACAAAGACAAGCAGGTGGTGCACGTCGAGGAGTACGTGCGGCCGTTCCGGATCTCGAAAGTATCGCTCAAGACGAAAAGCGTGATCGAGCTGCCTCCGTACACGATTTATCGCACCGGAACGCAGATCGGGGATACGATTGAGATTACCCGTTTCGCGTAGGTTTGAGCGGGCAGAGAATCCGGGGTGATTCGCAGCAGCGAAGCTCGCGGCGCGACGGGCAAATTCGCTTTAGGCTTACACGTTCAGCTCCGAAAGTCGTTCTTTTTGCAGTGCAGAGTAACTCCGCAAGCGTGGATCACTCCTGGCAAAGCTTTAGTCGGGGAAGTTTGGCTGGGAGGCCTGGACTCGAACCAGGATAATCAGATCCAGAGTCTGATGTACTACCAATTGTACGACCTCCCAGCAGAATGGGCGTATAGTTTACAGCATTCGCAATCGTGAAAAAAGCACGGCCCCCTCACGGTGAGCGGGTGCGTCCTGCATATTTCCCCACGAAAGCCGGCCTTATTGAACCGAACCGTCGTCCAGCTTGCTCCATAATTCGAAAAAGTCGGTTTTGACGGAGTCAAATTTGCGGCCCACGTCTTCTTCGGACTTGGGCATTGAGCCTTCGAGGTCGGAGCCGGTGAGCAAACCCTTCTTTTCCAGGGCTGCAATGAGCGCTTCCTGACGGATGGAGTGCTGTGCTAAGAGTGCAAGTAATGCGATGATTGGTTCCATGTTGCATGTAACTCCTTAAAAGTCTTTCGCACGCGAACGTGTCCTCGAAACTAAGATGAATCAAAACCGACAAAAGCCAATGTCAACAAGCCCTCACGCGCCTATCGCAAACTGAAACTGCGCCCCCAGTACCTGTCCCTTGGGACAGCGCCAAACAATAAAGTCCAGTACTATTGCGCTGACCTCTCGGCCCGCCGGAAAATTGATGCTGAGACTGATTGGGTTGAGGGGAAACAATGTCCAGCAGCGTTGCGGAAATTACATCAAACGCAAACAAGCCCAAAGGTGGCTCCGACAATCTGGAAAAAGAAGCTGTCGGACTCGAAGTTGCTGTGCGAATTCACGGCTCGGAGGTCAGCTTGGTGGCCCTGGATGCGCCCGAGCACGCTGAGCCATTTGAAGAAGATACCTCCACAATGATTGTTTTCCCTCGAGGCGCGGTGGTGAAGCTGCGCGCGCGGGTCCGGAGCGGCCACGCGGTTGTATTGACAAACCTCCAGACGAAGCAAACCGCTTTGTGCAAAATCATTCAGGTGAACTCAGCCGCGAATGCCTCGAATTATGTAAAGCTGGAATTCAGCCAGCCGATGCCCGGATTTTGGGGAGTCCAGTTCCCTTCTGATGCACGCGCTGAGGCGCCATCTGCCGAGTCAAAAGTTTCGCTGGATAAAAAGCCAGAGCGGCAATCACCCTTTTCTGCCACAAGCACGTTCGACTTGCAGGAGGAAACGCCTGGGCGTGTGGCGAGCCCACACGCGATTGAGGCGGAGCTGCCGAAATCGCTCGCTCCCGCTTCCCCGAGCGCAAAACCGATAGAGACATTCAGCGTGCCGGAAGCCGATTCGACGAGTTACGGCGCATCGGACAACACTCAGCGCGATCTGATGCCGCTCGCAGCGGCTCCGCCGAAGAAAGCGCCGAACGCGACGGTGCCGGCCACGATTCGACCCGCTAAGCCAGCGCCGCGCGCGGCAGCGCCTACTCCTCCCAAGCCGGAGAACCCGATTTTTGACTCGCTTTCCACTGACGAGGACGTCTTCGGCAGTGAGAAGACCTCAAAGCCTGCGGTAGAGGCGGTCAAGACAAACTCCGAGAAACGAGTTTTCCAAGCGGCATTGCATTCATTGGAAAGCAGCGCGCTTTCGAGTGAACCGCATAAGAAGCGCTCGGGGCTCCTTGTATTTGGCGGAATCGCGGCAGCCATTGTGATTTCAGCAGGCGGTTGGTATGTAATGAAACACCGCGCAGCACCTGTGCAGAGCGTAAGCGCGACTGCTCCGGCAGCGGCTCCGGTTTCCACTTCGCCGGCTACGTCTGATTCGGCGACGGCAAGCGCAACGCCCGCCCCGGCACAAACAAATCCAGCGAGCAGCACTGATGCGCAAGCTCCAACAGATTCAGCGAATCCATCTATTTCAGCGGATCCATCCGCTTCCAGAGAAACGGGACTTGATTCGACAATCACGGTTACGCCGATTCATGAGGGTTCTCCTGCAGCGCCCGAGGAGAATTCAGCAAGTTCAGCCAGCCCGAGCAGCGCAGGGAACATCTATTCCGGGAATCTGACCGCCCGGCCAAAAGCGAGCAAACGCAAAAACATTCACGTGGCAGCTCCACTGCCCAAAATCAACGCGAGCGTTCCTGATTCCATCACAGGAAGTTCGGATAATTCAGGGTTATCGTCTCTGGTGGGCGGCGTTTCCGCCGGCCTTCCTGCGCCTCCGACAGTTCCGGCAGCAAATGGAGGAAAAATCGTTCCTCCTCGGCTGATTCATTCCGTACCGATAACGTACCCTGCCATTGCCAACACCAATCACGTTGAAGGTGACGTCGAGGTGCAAACAACCATTGCACCGACAGGCAAGGTCGAATCAGCTAAAGCAATCTCCGGCCCCGTGCTCCTGCGAGAAGCTGCTGTAAGCGCCGTGCGGCAGTGGAGGTATTCACCAGCAACGCTGGACGGGAAACCCGTCAGCATCCAGTACACGGTGACAGTGCGCTTTCACCTGAACGACTAGCCTGCCCGATCATTTGTGCTAATCGGCCGGAACCAGCCGTTTATTGCGGATGTAATACTGCGAGCCACGCCACTCGATTCGCCGCTTGAAAAAACTGGTCATCCACACCACAAAAGCAAACGCATCGCGCAGCGGTACGAGGTACATCTTTTTCCGCAAGATGGGGTCGCGAACGCCCCACACGCCGACGGTCCAGGCCATAATTGCCCGCAACACCACATATCCGCCTAAATAGAAAGTTGCGACCCTCCACGAAGGCGCAATAATCCCTGCCAGAATCGCCCACGGTAACCCGTGGGTGAAGATTAATGAAAAGTGTCCCCACGGCTGCGAATGCTTCATGGTCAGCGTCCAGCGAACCTGATGGCGGAAGCACTGCGCCAGCGTCTGCGAAGGAAACACGGTAAAAACGGGAAACGTCGTTACCTCGACGCGGTACCCCAGCGCGGCAATGCGATGACCGAGTTCGTAATCATCCGAGAAATGATCCACCAGCGCTTCGAATCCGCCGATTTGCGCCAATCGCTCTTTGGTCGTGGCCATCGTGGCGCCCAGGGTGAAGTCCACGCCGCCGAGTTGCCACGCGGAAAGGACGCCGGCATCGAAGTCAGAAGTGTTTCCGAGGGCTTCCATTTCCGAAACGAGTGTGCCATCGGTGATACCTCGATAAAGGCAAGTGACCGCTCCGACCTGCGGGTCTGCGAAAGGCGCGGCGACGGCGTACAGGTAGGCTGGAGCAACGCGAATATCGCTATCGCTGATAATCAGGATGTCGTGCTTCGCTTCGCGCACCATGCGGCAGAGCTTGTTTACCTTGTCGCCGGTGCCAAGCGCCGGAGCGCCGATAAGCAGGCGAATGTTGCATTGCGGAAAATCTCGGATCAGCTGTTCGATGACCGGCACAGCCGGATCCGTCTCTTCCGTCACACCGAAGATGATTTCGAATTCCGGGTACTCCTGCCGGCAAAAGCTGGCGTAGTTCTCGTAGGCTTCGCGATCGAGCCCGCGGACCGGCTTCAAAACGCTCACCGGCGGAGCAAAGTCCTTCGAAATTGGCGGGCGATTCCTGAAAAAGCGGCGGGCGGCTGTTATGGCAAGAATGTAATAGCCGAAGGGGCCAAGAGCGAGGGCGAGAACGGTCCACCTGAGGATTTCATGCCACATGTTCAATCCGCACTAGAGCTGGAGTAAATCATTCGATGACGCTCAGCACAAAACGGGGAGAATTCGCGAATGGAATGAAAATCTCGCGGCTCGGCGCATTCATCCAATGCAGACGAGCAGCACGCCAAGACATACCAGAAGAACACCGAGCCAGCGGCGGGCTTCGATGTGCTCGCCAAGAAGAAATTTACCGCCGAACGCGCCGAAAACATAGCTCAAGGCGGTGACCGGCACGACGAAACTCACGTTCTCCCAGGAAAGCAGCATCAGCAGAGAAAAAAACGATAAGGTCATCAATGAAAGGCCGACCCACATCCAGCCAATGCGAAAAGCGCGTCCAATCACGCGCAGCAAATGATGCGGGTAGAAGCTCCTTACCTCGCCGATGCGCTTCATTGTGTGCGTAACACACAATTCTCCGCCCGTTCCCGCAACGATGATGATAGCCAGCGAAATGGCGTCGCGCGCGGTCATCCTTCCTCCGTAGTGCGCGGCGGTGTTCCGCCCACGAGCAAAACGCCGATGCAAATAATCAGCACGCCGATCCAGCGCATGCGCGGAACTACCTCGCCGAGCAAAAGGTACCCGAGAACGGCCACGACCAAGTAACCCGTCGCCGACGCTGGCTGCACATAACTGTAGTCCGCCCAGGAAAGCACCAGCAGGTAGGCCACGAAGAAAAGTAGTAATGATGTGATGCCCAGCCAGATGGGGCCTGAAGTGAAGGTCCTCTCAAACGTAGAAAGAAGCGCCGCAGGATGCCAGTTCCCTATCGCACCGATCTGTTTCATTCCCTTGCGCAGCAAGACGTCTCCGAGCGCGCCGAAGACAGCCATGAGCGCGATCAGGAAAATCGTTTTGCCGTGCAAGCGGTGCCGGAAGTTCATGCGCCCTGCGTTTCTGTGGGAAATTCCGCGCTCGTGGCCGGTGGAATACTTCCGACGCCGACGGATGGCGGCTGCTTCGAGGGCGCGTGCCCATTCTTGGCATAGCGCCAGCGCTCCGCACGCAGTTTGAGAAATGAAACCGCCTCGTGATAGAGGCGCTTGCGCTCATGCGCATCCCACAAAGCTTCGCGAACAATTCGCCACGCCACGCGCGGCCGGAAGTAATACGAATCATAGAAACGATTAACCGCTTCCATCATTTCTTCGCGGCCCAGCCCCGGATATTCCAAATGGGGCAGTTGATGTCCGCCGGAATCGGCCAGCGCTTCCGTGGCTAAAAATCCATTGGCATCCGCGAAATTGTAAAGCTCTGTGCCAGGATAAGCGTGCGCGATGGAAACCTGGATCGTTTCGCAATCGAGTTCGCGCGCAAAATCCATCGTCTTCTGAATCGTTTCCCTGGTTTCCCCGGGCAAGCCAATGATGAAATCGCCGTGAATGCGAATGCCTACTTTCTTGCAATTCGCCGCGAAGGTGCGCGCCATCTCCACGGTCGCGCCCTTCTTAATGTTCTTCAGGATCTGCGGATCGCCGGATTCGAAACCAACGATGAACAAACGCGCGCCGCCATCGGCCATGGCCTTCAATGTTTCGTAATCACTGTGTACCCGCGCCGTGCAGGACCAGCGGAATCCGACCGGCCTGAAGCGTTTGGAAAGCT
>DAIRCW010000083.1:0-11105 GCA_036796475.1 Candidatus Acidiferrales bacterium
GCTGCTGCAAGACCTGCGTTACGCCTTCCGCATGCTGCGCAAATCGCCGGGTTTTGCAACGGTTGCCGTTCTCACTCTGACCCTCGGTATCGGCGCCAACACCGCGATTTTCTCTGTGATCAACGGCGTTCTTTTACGTCCGCTCCCTTATCCTCACCCCGAACGCCTCGTTTTCTTGTCGGAATGGTCCAACCAGGTTCCCGGCATGAGCATCTCCATGGCCGACTTTGATGATTGGCGTTCGATGAACTCCGTCTTCTCGAGCATGGCGCCGTACCAGCCAGCCAGCGCAACTCTAACCGGTTACGGCAACCCCCAAGAACTCCAAGTCCGCAGAATAACGGCCGATCTATTCCCTACGCTGGGTGTAAAGCCAATTCTTGGCCGCGCACTCACTCCGGATGACGATAAGGCCGGTGCGCAGGCCGTAGTGATGTTGAGCGACACGCTGTGGTCAGCCAAGTTCGGACGCGATCCTAACATCCTCGGCAAACAGCTGATTCTTAGCGGTGAGCCATTCGCTGTCATTGGAGTCCTTCCCAGCAGCCACTTCCATGAAAGCTGGCACTCTTACGACGCCTTTACCTCGCTTTGGCGCTTGAAAAGCCAGCTCGGCGGCCCATCTCGTCGCGACGAGCACCCTGGCATCTACGCCTACGCGCGACTGAAACCGGGCATCACCGTGGAGCAAGCACGCTCCCAGATGGTCTCGATCGCCGCGCGCCTCGCCAACCAGTACAAAACGAATTACGGAATCACCGCTTCGGTTGAACCCCTGCTCGGCTCAATCGTCAACGATGTGCGGCCTTCGCTCCTCGTTTTGATGGCCGCAGTTGGATTCGTGCTCCTCATCGCGTGTGCCAATATCGCCAACCTCCTGCTGGCGCGAGCCACCGGCCGCCAGCGCGAGATCGCCATTCGCAAGGCCCTCGGTGCCGGCCGCTGGCGTCTCGGTCGCCAGCTCCTCACGGAAAGCATCCTCATGGCTCTTTTCGGTGGGGCTGTTGGTCTTCTAATCGCCGGGTGGGCGACACAGGGCCTCGCAGCGATTCCGTCAGCCGCCGTGCCGCGAATCGGCGACGTAAGCGTGGACGCCTCGGTTCTTGTGTTTACCCTGGGGTTATCGCTGCTTACCGGAGTCTTCTTCGGCGTCTTTCCTGTACTGCAAGCTTCGCGTGCCGACGTGACCGATGCTCTGAAGGAAAACACTGCCGGCAGCGGTACGAGTGAATCGCGAACGCGACTGCGCGACGTGCTGGTAGTCGGCGAACTGGCCCTTTCTCTTGTCCTGCTCGTCGGCACCGGCCTCACCGTGAGAAGCCTTGCGCAGGTTTTGCGAGCCTCTCCCGGCTTCGATCCGACCGGGGTCCTCACGGCGCGATTCAGTCTGCCCGAAACGAAGTACACGAACGATGAACAGCGCCGCCAGTTCGTCGCGCAGCTCGATGAAAAACTTGCGGCCATTCCCGGTGTGCAATTCGCGGGCTTCAAGAATCCGCTTCTTGGCGGCTGGCAGAGTTCGTTCCTTGTGGAAGGTCAGCCCATGCCCAGGCCCGGAGATTTTCCGTCCGCCGAATTCTCGCGCGTTAGCCCCGGTGCGCTACCGGCCATGGGAGTCGATTTGCTGCGCGGCCGCTTCTTCACTCAGAGCGACAACGAAAAAGTCCCCTTCGTCTGCATTGTCGACGATTCCTTCGCTCACAGATTTTGGCCCGCGCAGGACCCCATCGGTAAGCACATTTTTCTCGACCAGCCTCCGCCCGGCAAAGCGCCCGTGCCAACGACCGTGATTGGCGTCGTCCGGCAGATCAAGAACTACGGCGTGGACCACCCCGTGCTCGTCGAAGTTTTTGTTCCCTTCGCGCAACGGCCCGGCAATGGCGGCGTCCTCGTGATTCGCTCGTCGAAAGACGCTTCCGCGCTCGCGCCGGCAGTGCGTTCGGCCGTCGAATCCCTCGATCCTGACTTGCCCGTCTACAACCTCCGCACGCTCGCCAGCTTTGTTGCCGAAAATGTCGCGCCTCGCCGCCTCACTGTGATTCTCTTGAGTCTGTTTGCAGGGTTGGCGTTTGTGCTCGCCGCCGTCGGCGTCTACGGGGTGATCTCATACAGTGTCTCGCAACGGCATCATGAGATCGGAATCCGCATGGCCTTGGGAGCGGCGCCGCGCGACGTTTTGCGCTTGGTGGTCGGACGCGGCATTCGCCTCGTTGCCGCCGGTGTCCTTGTCGGCGCAGTCGCCGCGTTCGCCCTCACGCGGCTGATCTCCAGCCAGCTCTTCGGCGTCAGCTCGACGGACCCGCTGACGTTTCTGGCCGCATCGTTCCTGCTCGCGCTGGTTGCGACAGCGGCCTCTTACATCCCGGCCCGCCGCGCTATGCGCGTCGATCCCATGGTGGCCCTGCGTTATGAATGATTTTGTAGCGCAGACCTTCGCTCTTCGGAAGGTCTGCGGCTTTTCGGCTCAGCGCCGTAGCGTCCATAATTTTGGAGAGGCACATGAGGCTATTCTGGAATCGCAAACGCGAAGAACTGAACGCCGAGATAGATACCCATCTGCGAATGTCTGCAGAAGACCGCGCCTCGCGCGGGGAGGACTCCTCCTCCGCGCAGCGCTCCGCGCGCCGTGAACTGGGCAACGAAACATTAATCCACGAAACCACGCGCGACCAATGGGGCTTCCGCTGGATGGAAACGCTGCTGCAGGATTTGCGCTACGCGTTTCGTATGCTGCGCAAATCTCCAGGTTTCACAGCCGTGGCCGTGCTCACGCTCGCCCTGGGCATCGGCGCCAATACCGCGATTTTTAGCGTCATCGAAGCTGTGCTCCTTCGTCCACTTCCTTTCCGCAATCCCGACCGCGTCGTGCAAATCCTCGAGACCGCGCGGAATTTGCCGTACGTTTCCGCGAGCGGCGAAGATTATTTCGATTGGGAATCGCAGAATCGCACGCTCGAAGGCTCCAGCATCACCACTTGGACGCAGAGCTATAACGCCAGCGGTGCCGGCGAACCCGAAACCGTCTCCATCATTCGCACCGAAGCGAACTTCTTTACCGTTTTGGGAGTGAATCCGCTTCTCGGCCGCGGCTTCGCGCAGGGCGAAGACCAGCCCGGAAAAGATCATGTCGCGGTCCTCAGTTACGGATTTTGGCAGCGCCATTTTGCTGGCAACCAGAACGCATTGGGCCAGACGTTGAATTTGAATTTTCAGCCGTACACCGTAGTCGGCGTGATGCCGCGCTGGTTCAATTATCCGCAGGGAATTGAAGTCTGGATTCCCATCGACAAAACCATCGAAGGCACCACCCCCCGCGGTAATTACTCTTTCCGCGTGATTGGACGTCTCAAGCCCGGTGTCACGATCGAACAGGCCAACGCGGATCTCTCCGGCATCGCTGACCGCCTGGCGCGGGAATACCCTGACACCAACAAAGACCGCGGCGCTCGCGTTGTTCCGCTCAAGACGCGCATCACGCAGGATTCTCGCCCGCAGCTTTTGCTTCTCTTCGGCGCGGTCGCGCTCGTGCTCCTCGTCGCTTGCGCCAATGTCGCAAACCTTTTGCTCTCTCGCGCGGCACGCCGCGAACGCGAAATGGCTCTGCGTGGCGCTCTCGGCGCCAGCCGCAGCCGCCTGGTGCGCCAGTTGCTCACCGAAAGCATTATCTTGTCACTCGCTGGCGCCGTTCTTGGTCTCATTGGTGCGTCCTGGTGCGTGAATCTTGCGCAATCCATCACCTGGTTGCCGATTCCGCGCGCCAATCCCATTCAATTGAACACCACAGTGCTTGCGTTTACCGTGCTCGTCAGCATCGTCGTGGGCGTTCTGTTCGGGCTCGCTCCTGCACTCGAAGCCTCGCGCGTCAATCTGGCCGAAGCTCTAAAAGAGGGTTCGCGCAGCGTCGCCAGCGCTTCCGGATGGCGCAGTCGTTTGCGTGACGGTCTGGTCATCGTGGAAATCGCCACTTCGCTCGCTCTTTTGATTGGCGCGGGATTGCTGCTTCGCACCTTCGCCCGCCTGCGCAACGCCGATATCGGCATTCACGCCGGCAACGTCCTGACCATGGCCGTTGTCCTTCCCGATACCAAGTATGCCAGCATGCCGTCGCGCCGTGCGTTCTACGAACAGCTCGCCTCGCGCGTGCAGTCTTTGCCCGGAATCGATTCCGCCGCGCTGGTACAAACGCTTCCACTCGAAGGCGACCACACTTGGGGCGCGTACCCCGAAGGTGCGTCGGATTGGCGCGCCTCTAACATTCAACTGAACGTCAACTTCATCACGCCCGATTATTTCCGGACGCTCGGCATTCCGTTTATTGCCGGCCGGAATTTCACGCCGCAAGAAATCAATCGCGCCCTCGACGTTTCCCAGCGATTCGCTGATTTCACTAAGAAAGATCCAAATTTCACCATCGGCGAGCATCGCGAATTTCTTTCCTCTGCGATTATCAGCCACGCCATGGCGCAAAAACTCTGGCCCAACCAGAATCCCATCGGCAAGGTATACGTCAGCGGAAATATTCCGGTGCAAGTGGTCGGCGAAGTAGGCGACGTGAAAGAAACCACGGTTCGCGATATCGCGTGGCCCGAAGCCTATTTTCCCTACACCCAAGAACTCGACAATCCTTTTTATCCCGAGGAAATTGTCGCCAAGACGAGAATGGCGCCGGAGAGCGCCTCTTCTGAAATTCGCTCCGCCGTCGAGCAGCTCGATAGCGGACTTTCACTTTTCCGCGTCCGCACCATGCAGCAAGTCGTCGCTGAAAACATGGAAGACACCAGCCTGCAAACCTGGCTGCTCGGAATTTTCGCCGGACTGGCCCTCATCCTCGCCGCTGTCGGCGTTTATGGTGTGATGGCCTATCTCGTCACGCAGCGCACCCACGAAATCGGCATTCGCATGGCCCTCGGAGCGCGGCCGCTCCACGTGCTTTCTCTGGTGATGGGGCACGGAGCGCGGCTCGCCGCCATCGGAGCCGCCGCCGGTGCAGGACTGGCGCTGGCGCTCTCGCGCCTCATATCCACTCTTCTTTTCGGCGTCACGCCCACTGACGTGCCCACGTTTTTGTCGGTGATTGCGTTCCTAATGGCCGTCGCGCTGCTTGCCTGCTACATTCCGGCGCGCCGCGCCATGAAAGTCGATCCTATGATTGCCCTGCGCCACGAGTAGCAACGCTGCCACTTCGGCCAAGTAATTCATAGGCTACGCGGCTGCTGATGCGGCAATTTTTTCCTTAGCGTCTCGATTACACTGTTTTTTCGAGTCCCCTCAGGGATTTTCAGAGCACACTAACTCAATCGGAGCTTTGACTCATGCCCAACGATCCAGTGACGACCGTGTCGCCAGTACCGCCCGCTTCAGCCATGAAGCCATCGAGCCCAGCGCCCATGGCCACTCCTTCAATCATTTCGGCCATGCTGAAATCGGCGCCCCGCATCAGCGACCTGCTCTTTTCCCCGGGTCGTTTGCCCCAGGTTGAAGTCGATGGTCAGCTCGTGGGCGTCCAAATTCCCGGTGTGGAAGTTCTCCGGCCCGAGGATACTGCGCGCATCGCCGCCGATCTGATCGGCAACAACAATTACGCGGTCGAACGGCTGCGCCAGGACGGCTCCTGCGACATTTCTTACAGCCTTCCAAAACTATCGCGTTTTCGCGTGAACATTTTCACGCAGCGCGGCAGTTGCGCCATCGTCATGCGCGTGATTCCGTCGAAAATTCCCAACTTCGATGATCTGCACCTGCCTCCGCAACTTCAAGAGACCGCCGAGCTCCGCAACGGAATTGTGCTCGTCACTGGCCCAACTGGCTCCGGGAAATCGTCCACCCTGGCCGCTATCGTCAACAAGATCAATCAGGAAAAAGCTTTTCACATCCTCACCATCGAGGACCCCATCGAATTTCTTCATAGCCACGCGAAGGGAACCATCCATCAGCGCGAACTTCACAGCGACACGCCCTCGTTCGCTCTCGCTCTTCGCGCCGCTCTCCGCCAGGCGCCCAAAGTGATTCTCGTCGGCGAAATGCGTGACCGCGAAACCATCGAGATCGCCATGGAAGCCGCGGAAACCGGCCACCTCGTTTTCTCCACGTTGCACACCATTGACGCTTCCAAGACGATCGAACGCATCGTCGGCGTTTTTCCGCTCGCCGATCAGCAAGTGATTCGCATGCGCTTCGCCAAAAGTTTTCGTTACATCATTTCTCAGCGTCTTCTGCCTCGCAAAGGTGGCCAGGGACGCATCGCCGCCATCGAAATTCTGAAGTCCACCATGCGCACGCGCGAATACGTCGAGCGTGGCGAGAGCGAAGGCAAATCTCTTGTGGACGCCATGCGCGACGGCTCCACCGAGGGCATGCAGCATTTTGACGCCGAATTGGAGCGCATGGTCCGCGATGGAACGATTGATCTTCAGACGGCGTACGCCTTCGCGACTAACGCCGGCAACTTGCGTTTGCAACTGGCTGATATTGCGGAAGCTCAGGCGGAAGGGGATTCTCGGAATGGTGGGGCGAGAAAAATGTCCGCCGGCAGACCAGCGCCGTCTACGTCGAGGTCATCTTCGTCAGAAAAGCCCACGCTCGACGGCCTCGAAATCGAGCGCTGACGGCGACGTCCCCCTTTCGTATCGTTCCCGGCGTCAGTCACGAGCACTCACCTGGACGTATACCGTTCCTTCAATTTCCCTTGCCTGCTAAAACGTTGTGCGGGCGTATAATCCCCGCAAATGCCCCTCGCCCTTGGCGCCAAACTCGGCCCGTACGAAATTCTTTCGCCCATCGGCGCGGGCGGAATGGGCGAAGTCTACTGCGCTCGCGACACGCGCCTCGACCGCAGAGTCGCTGTAAAAATTCTTCCGCAGCATCTCGCCGTCACTCCGGAAATGAAGCAGCGCTTCGACCGCGAAGCGCGCGCCGTGTCTTCTCTCAGCCATCCGCACATCTGCGCGCTGTATGACGTCGGCCACCAGGACGGCACCGACTTTCTCGTCATGGAATTCCTCGAGGGCGAAACGCTGGCCCAGCGCATCGCCACCGGCCCGTTGCAAATTCGCGAAGCTGTTCACATCGCCACTCAGGTCGCGAGCGGCCTCGCCGAAGCGCACGCGCGCGGCGTGATTCACCGCGACGTCAAGCCCTCCAATATCATTTTGACCAACCAGGGCTTCGCAAAAATTGTCGACTTCGGTCTCGCTCGCGTCCTCGCCGCCGACACTACCGGATTGACCAAAGGCGTCACTGGCACCATCAACTACATGTCACCCGAGCAGGCCCTCGGCAAGCCGCTCGATCCGCGCACGGATGTCTGGTCTCTAGGCGTGGTGCTTCTCGAAATGCTCACCGCGCGCAGCCCGTTCCAGCGCGAGAATGTCACCGCATCTCTCTTCGCCATCATCAATGAGCCGCCCGGCCAAATTCCCGATTTCATTCCTCCGGAACTTAAAAAAATAATCTATCGCTCACTCTCCAAAGATCCCGCCGGACGTTACACCGACTGCCGCTCGATGCTGGACGATCTGGAGACCTTCCGTTCCTCATATATTTCTTCCAAAGAAGGTTCCGTCGATCCAAACGCGCCGACAATGACTCTTCGTCCCGCCGAGCTGCGAAAATACGCCGAACGCGCATCCGTCTCCGCGTGGACGCCTCCGCCAGTGCCTCGCAAATCCGCGCGCAAATGGTGGGTCACTGCTGGAGCCGCCGTTGTGCTGATCGCCATTGCTTTGGCGCTCTCTCCCGTACGCGCCGCTCTCGCTAAACTCATTTTCGGCGCTCCGCAGAATCACGTCGCCGTGCTTCCTTTCGAAAACATCGGCAATAATCCCTCCAATGCTCCGCTCGCTGAAGGCCTCATGGATAGCCTCTCCGGCGCGCTCTCGAATCTCGATATTGGCGATCAGTCGCTGTGGGTCGTCCCATCCAGCGTCGTGCGCGCGCGCAAAGTTGACGATCCCTCTGCGGCTCTGCGCCAGTTGGGTGCCACGCTTGTTGTTCAGGGCTCCATCGAGCGCGACGGCAAGGACGTCCGCCTCAACGTAAATTTGATTAACGCCAAGACTCTGCGCCAAATCGGCTCTGCGCAGTTCGAGGATCCTACCGGCGACCTCGCCACCATTCAAAATGAAGCCGTCTCGCGCCTCGCCAATTTAATGGGCCTCTCCGTCACGCCCGACATGCTCAAAAACACCGGAGGCAAAGCCAATCCCGCCGCCTATCAGTCCTATCTCACCGCCCTCGGCTACATTCAGCGCTACGACAAGCCCGGCAATCTCGACCTCGCCATCGCCTCCCTCAACGACGCGGTGAAAACCGACCCCAGCTTCGCCGTCGGCTACGCGGAATTGGGCGAGGCCTATCGGCTGAAGTACGGGTTAGATCCCAATCCGCAGTGGATCAACGAAGCCGCAGCGAATTGCCAGAAAGCTGCGCAAATTCACCCGAACCTGCCCGCGGTCTATATCACGTTCGCGCGCGTGTACGAGATCGAGGGAAAATACGATCTCGCGCTTGAAAAATTCCAACACGCCATACGACTCGATCCCCACAACGGGAGTGCTGTCCAGGGCCTGGCGGGAACCTATGAACGAATGGGGCGAGCCGCGGACGCAGAAGCAACCTATAAACAAGCAATCGCGTTGCAGCCCGACTACTGGGACCCATACAACTCTCTTGGTATGTTTTACACGCGCCGCGCTCGCTACCGTGAAGCCATCCAGCAATTCACGCGGGTCATTGATCTGACTCCTGATAATGCTCAGGCGTACAGCAACCTCGCCGTGGTCTATCTGGACATGGGCGACCCAAGGTTCTTTGCACAGGCTGAACAGAACCTCAAACGATCCCTGGCCCTGGCACCCAGTTACACCGGCTACGCAAACCTTGGACTCCTTTTCTACAACGAGAAGCGATACGCGGAATCGGCTGCGATGACGCAGAAAGCCCTTGGTTTCAGTGACAAAGATTACAGAGTGTGGTCCAATCTTGTGGCGACTTATGATTGGTTGAAGGATCCGACGAAAGCCGCGGAGGCTCGCCAGCACGAGCTGGAAATATTACAAGCCTATTTGAAATTGCAACCGCAGGATGCGGTTGCTCAATCAGAGATGGCCGACATTCACGCCGCTCTTAGGGCTCGGGATAAGGCGCTTACAAGCATTCAATCAGCCTTGGCGCTTGCGCCGGAGGACGCACGAGTTCTCGTGAACGTTGGAGACGCCTACGAGGCCCTCGGCGACCGCCCGCTTGCAGTTCACTACATTCAAAAGGCTCTTTACAAAGGTTATGCGCTCGACGATTTGAAATCCGATCCCGCTCTGCAGGCATTGTTGTCCGATCCGAATTTTCGGCCCAACGGAAAGTAGTTAAACTTTAAAGGAGATCAGCTATGGCGGAACCAGCACGTGCAACAGAACAGAACACGCTACCAATCACCATCACCTACGTGAACAATCAATGGATTGCGCGGCCCGGCACTCCCGAGGCAGGGGCAAGAGTCACGAATCAGGGTCAGGTGAAGTTTCAAAATGTTCCGGCGGGGGGATGCCAAATCTGCACTTCTCCCTCGAATGCCTTTGTCAACGAGCCCTCAAATGGGTGCCAGAGTCTTCCGGCCGGCGATACAACCCTAACCCTGACTTCCGCGGTCGCTGATTCCGTAATTCAATACTGCGTCTGCGGCCCCACTGATCCACCGTGCTCGCCAAGCGGTGTCAAATTGACTGGCGGCTACGGCGTCCAGTCGGGTAATCCACCGTTTCCCGGCGGACACCGAGATAAGTAGCCGGAAACCCAGTCCTGCGGCGCGGCCAATGACTCTCCTCCGCGCCGCTCGCACTTTGCGCGGCTGCCGCTCAACCTTGTTCGGCCATTATTCCAACTGCTTGCCTTTCGTTTCCGGCAGCGCCAGCGTGAGCAGCGCCGCAATGAAAAACGCTGCGCCCAGCATTAGAAATGACCGTCCCAATCCGTAATGCGTCGCCAGCGCTCCAATCGCCAGCGGCGCCGCCGCCGACACTCCTCGTCCGATGTTGTAGCTCAATCCCATCGCCGTCGCGCGTATCTCCGTCGGGAACAGCTCCGAGGCAATCGCGCCAAATCCTGAAAAATATCCCGTCCCGAAAAACGCCACGAGCGGCCCCAGCGCCAGTAGCCACAACGGACTCCGCACCAACCCGTACACCGGCGTCAGCAGCGCCGCCACCAGCAGATAACTGAAGTACGTTCGCCGCCGCCCCCACACATCCGCCACGAATCCAAACGTCACATACCCGAGCCACTGCCCTACGCCAATAATCAACAGCCACGAATACGTCTTTGAAACACTCAGCCCGCGTCCGCCCTGCGCCACCGGCAGCGAAAAATAAGCCGGAATCCACGTGAACAGCCCCCAATACCCAATCATGCTGAACGTATTCATCGCCGTGGCCACAAAACCGTTCCAGCGAATGTCTTTGCGCCACAATTCGCGCAGCGGCACTCGCCGTTCTCGTGTCGCGGAATTGACGTGCTCCTTCCAAATCTCCGGCTCCGGCACGCGCTTCTGAATCCACAGCGCCACCAGCGCCGGCAGCACACCAACAAAAAACACGCCGCGCCATCCCCATCGCGGCAGAATCGCCCAGGCCACGCCCGCCGCAAGCATCCCGCCAATCGCCCACGTGGACTGCATCAGCCCCAGCGCCTTCCCGCGATGCTCCGCCGGCCACGTCTCAGCCACCAAAGCCGCGCCCGCTGTCCATTCGCCGCCCATGCCCAGGCCCAAAATCACGCGGAAAACCGCCAGCACGGCCACCGAGCTTGCGAATCCGCAAGCCGCCGTGGCCAGCGAATAAATGACGATGGAAGCCGAAAGCGAACGCCTCCGCCCGATGCGGTCAGCCACGAACCCGAAAAGCACTCCGCCCGCCGCCGAAGCCACCAGCGTCACCGAGGCCAGCCACCCGCCCGCCTCCTTCCCGATTCCCAGATCGCGCATCAGCGACGCCAGCACCATTGCGTACAGCGTCACGTCGAAGGAATCGAGCATCCATCCCACGCCGCCCGCCAGCAGGGAATTGCGCTCCGCCGCGCTCACCTCCCGCGGCCATTCCAGCCCGAGGATTCTCCTC
>DAIRCW010000084.1:0-11089 GCA_036796475.1 Candidatus Acidiferrales bacterium
CGGCGTTGCAAGTGCTTGGTGTGCCATGTTCGTGCCTCCATCTTAATTTGCTGCCGTAAAACTATGCGGTAGCAGGCAATCGTAGGCGACGAAGCAGAGTGGGACTGTGATTGCAGTCACAAAGCGGCGGTTAATTTTGTTTAACTTTGTTACAGCAAGCGTTGGAGCCAGGCCGGCCGAGGATGGCCATGGGACGTTCACGCCAGACGCCATCCCCTTGATATTTCAGAGTATAGATGTGGAGGAGGCACCAGCCTTCGGCGAGCAGGCGGTTGACTTCTTCGCGGCCGCGCGCTTCGAGATTGTGGCCGGTGAGTTCCGCGATGTCGAGCTGCCAGAGCGGCAAAATTTCCACGAGTTCGCTGGAGGCGGCTTGGGTGTCGAGCAGTTTGCTATGCGGCTTGCGGTGGTCGATCAACTTTGGGGATGTGTGCGGCATCGGGGTGCTCCAAGTATTCCTTGGCAATTTTTACGCGGCGGCACCAAAGGATCGCGGTGATGACTATCACAGACGTGCGTACCTCGCGCGGAGAAGATGGGTTAGAGCTAAACGGTGATGGCACAGAAGCAAGCAGTTCGCGCCGCGGAACCCAAATACGGGCTAACGTTTCCTGTCGTATGCATAGGAATGTCGGCTGGGGCAGTAAAACCGCTGAAGGAGTTATTCGAATCGATTAGCCCGAACACAGGCATGGCGTTTATCGTGGTTCATCATCTGCATAAAATTCCCACGCTGCTACCGGAAATTCTTGCCAAGTGCACAGAGATGCCCGTGGAGTTAGCGGCAGCGGACATGACGCTGGAGCAAGATCACGTGTACATCCTGCCTTCCGGCCAGGAGGCGACGGTTGCCGACGGATATTTTCTGGTAGGGCCGCGGACAAAACTTCGCGGCTGGACCAACGTGTTTACGCTGCTGCTGGATTCGCTATCGAAGAGCCAGCATCAGGGCATCGCGGTGGTTTTGTCCGGGCTAGATGAGGATGGAGCAGCGGCCTTGGAGAAGTTCAACGAAACCGGCGGAATTACAATCGTGCAGGCGCCGAAAAGCGCGGAGCGGCCGGAGATGCCAGAGGCGGCCATTCAAACGGGACTGGTGGACTACGTGCTGGCGCCGGGAGCGATCGCGGCGGAGCTGGAGAGAATTGCGTTAGATTTTCGAGATGGTGCGAGCGCGGCGGCCAATTAATACGGGCGCGGCGCGGAATCTTCTTCGAGATATAGTACCCACCTTCGGAGTAGTACGTACGCGGAAGACCGCAGCGGAAAATACAGTGGGCATTCCATAGGGGCGGACGCCCCTTCCTGCTACCGTAAAATCAAGGCATTGAAGAGGGCGGCGGGCCCACGCCGTCCGAATCGCGGCGAGAATCGGCCGTTTTGCGGGGCCGCCAGCGTGCTTAGATACCAGCAATCAAAAGCGCCGCGAGGATGAGAGGAGGCGAAATGTATAGGAAACGTATCGCATTCCTAGGAGCTGCGCTCCTGGTTCTGAGTATGGCGGCGCCGGTGTGCGCGCATGCGCAGAGCGACCAGCAGCAACAGCAGCAAGATAAGCAGAAAGAGAAGAAGAGGACGCCGCCCCCTCCGCCAGCTCAACCGCGGACGGAAGAACGCCGGCCGGGCCAACCGGACCAGCAGGCCCAGCAACAGCAACAACGGCGGCAAGAGCAGCAAGCGCAAAAACAGCAGGAGCGTCAACAGAAGGAACAGCAGAAACAGCAGCAACAGATGGATAAGCGTCAACAGAAAGAGCAGCAGCAAGAACAGAAGCGCGTTGAGAAGCAGCAGCAACAGGATCAGCGGCAGCAGCGGCGCACACGGCAGGAGCAGTCACGTCC
Source organism: Candidatus Acidiferrales bacterium (assembly GCA_036796475.1). Taxonomy (GTDB): domain Bacteria; phylum Acidobacteriota; class Terriglobia; order Acidiferrales; family UBA7541; genus DAHUXN01. The sequence continues at coordinate 1,842 of DAIRCW010000084.1, forward strand.
TGCGGAACAGCCGCGAACGCAGCAGGCTCAGGGACGCCAGCAGGGCCGCCATCAGCGCGGCGATCCGCAGCAGGTAGCGCATTACGAGCAGGCGCATTTCCGGCAGTACCAGGCCCGCTCGAACGAGAGGATCGTCACGGTGCCGCAGCCTGTTTTTGAGGAACACTTTGGCGAGGAGCACCACTTCCACTGCCAACCGGTGGTGGTTGATGGATTCTCGCGATTCGAGGTGGCCAATTTCTGGTTTGTCCTTGAAGAACCGTGGCCAGAGGGGTGGTTCGATGATGACGATTTCATCGTCATCGATGATGGTGGATTGCTGTTTCTCGAGGACTTGGATGATCCGGGATTCCAGGTTCAGCTGGTGACGGTCACAGTGATAGGTTAAGGATGAAGATGAAAATCCTTCCGAATATCGCCACGGCGTGGAGACGCATAGCGCTCCCCGCCGCGGCGGTTAGTATTTTGTTTTTGTGCGCGGGCGGCGGCGCTTATTCGCGCGCGCTTGTTGTTCCACAGCAGGACAAAGCTCAAAAGCAGCAAGAGAAAAGTGGGGAGAAAGCGCACCGGCGGCGAGGCGATTCGCGGCAGATCATGCGCTACGAGCGGGCGCATTTTCGGAAATACACGGCGCGCGCGGGAGAACGCGTGGTGCGGGATCCCGATCGGGAGTTTGAGGCGAATTTCGGAAGGGAGCACCGCTTCCACATGGCCCGGCCGACGATAGTCGAAGGATTCCCGCGATTTGAATATCACGGATTCTCGTTCGTGGTGGAAGAGCCTTGGCCGGAATACTGGTACGACGACGACGACTATTACATTGTCCATGAGCGCGGCACGTACTATCTGCGCAACTATGATGATCCGGGGGTAGAGGTGCAGGTGGTGCTGGTGAAGAGCGTTTTCTGATCTTTTTTTGGTAGTGGGTCAGTTTGAATTTTGAGTTCTTGTGTCACGATCAAGAAAATTCAAACTGGTCCACAGTTGTTTTTTCCGCGAGTGCGTTGCGCAGCAAAGAGGGATTTAAGCCGATAGATAGTCGTGCACGGATTTTGCGGTGTTGAAGGCTTGGGTGACGCAGTTGCCCATGGACGGTCCGTCCAAGTAATTTCCCGCGACAAAAATGCCCGGTAAGTTGGCGAGTTCGCCGCGAATGACGGCGACGCGCTGCGCGTGGCCGAGATTGTATTGGGGCAGCGCGCGAGCGTGACGCCAGATGTGCTGAGCGACGGGAGGATGGGTAATTTGGAGAAGATTGCCGATGTCGCGCTGAACGTGGTCCGCGATTTCCGATTCGTTGAGGGCGACGAGCGCAGGATCGGTGGCGCCGCCGAGGAAACTAGTGATCAGCACGGTTCCTTCGGGGCAGCGGCCGGGGAATAAAGAAGAATTCCAAATCACGCCGAGGGTGCGGAGTTTGGAGCTGCGAGGGATGAGAAAGCCAAAACCTTCGAGAGTGTGGCCGACGTGTTCGCGGGGATAGGCCTGCGCGACTACGGCTACGGGAGCGTAAGGAATTCCAGATAAGGCGGCCGACAGAGCAGGGCGAGCAAGCGGCGCGATGAGTTTTGCGGCTTCGTATGATGGAGCGGCGAGGACGATTGCGTCTGCTTGAATCTCGGACTGCTGTGCTGCGCCAGAGACGCGTATTCGCCAGCCAGAAGAATCGACGGGCGAAACGGAACTTGCAGGCGTCCTGGTGCTGAGAGAATCGCCCAACTTTGCGGCGAGAGCTTGCAGAAGGCTGCTCATTCCTTCTTTGAGAGACGCGAGAGTTGGGCGAACGTGGTCGCTGCCGCTGCGCGACTTCATGGCGCCGCGAATTACGCTGCCGTACTCGGATTCCCAGAGCGCCATGGTGGGGAATGCGCTGCGCACGCTGAGCTTTTCAGGATCGCCGGCGAAAACTCCGGAGACGAACGGGCCGGCAAGGTATTCGAGAATTTCGGTGCCGAATTTGCGGCGGACAAAGTCGGCGAGAGATTCATCAGGCGCTGCGGCTGGCTGGGAGCGACGGAACGGTTCGCTGAAGACGCGCATTTTGGAACTGACGCTGAGAAGGGAAGTAGTTACCAGAGCGGGAGGGGACATGGGCGCGAGGAGAAGTTTGCCGTTGCGCAGGATGTAGCGCGGAGTGTGCATGGGGGCTTCGAGGATTTCGGCTTCGAGGCCGGCGGCGCGAATGAGTCCGCGCAGTTCCGGTGTGAGCTGAAAACTTTGCGGGCCGCTTTCGAAGAGGAATCCGTCGTGGCGGATCGTGGAGATGACGCCGCCGGGATTTTCGGCGGCTTCGAGTACTCGAACGGCAACGCCGAGCTCTTTGAGGCGCAGCGCGCAGGCGAGTCCGGAGATTCCCGCGCCAATTATGGCGACCTGACGTGGAGGATTCATTTGGTGGGGCTATTCTACAGAGTTTTGGAGAAGAGCGGGCGTTCGTTCATTTTTTGCTCGCGCAAGTAGCGGTCGAAGGGCATGGCAAGGTTGCGGATGAAGATGCGGCCGAGCGGCGTGACGCGAATTTCGGCGGGCGAGAGCTCGACGAGGCCATCGTCGCGCATGGCGGCGAGTTCGGCAAGTTCAGCGGCGAAGTAGGAGTCAAACGAGATGTGAAACTCGGTTTCGATTTCGTGCTTGAGAATTATGGCGTGACAGAGAAGGCGGGTGATTACGGCGCGGCGAAGAACGTCGTCGTCGTTCAGACGATAACCGCGCATGGTGGCCGAGCCGCGGGACGCGATGGCGGACTGATATTCCGCGAGGACGCGATTGTTCTGGCCGTAGGCTGCGCCGATGCTGCTGATGGCGCTGACGCCCATGCCGTAGAGGTCGGCGCCGGCTTTTGTGGTGTAGCCCTGAAAATTGCGGTGGAGCGTGCGATGGCGCTGGGCGAGGGCGAGTTCGTCCGTGGGACGGGCGAAGTGGTCCATGCCGATGTAGAGGTAGCCGGCGCCGGTAAATTTGCGAATGCCGGTCTTGAAAATTTGGAATTTCTCCATGCCCTCGGGCAGATGGCCTTGAAAGGAGCCTTGCTGCTTCTTGAGCCACGGGACGTGAGCATAGCTGAACATGGCAATGCGGTCGGGCGCGAGCTGGATGATTTTGTCTACGGTTTCAGAGAACGATGCGGCGGTCTGATAGGGGAGGCCGTAAATCAGGTCCACATTGATGCTGTCGAAGCCGAGTTTGCGCGCGGCCTGGATCAGATTGCCGGTGAGTTCGAAGGGTTGAATGCGGTGGATGGTTTGCTGCACGAGCGGCGTGAAATCCTGGATGCCCATGCTGAGGCGGTTGAAACCGAGGGCGCGAAGAGTTTCGAGATGCTGAACGGAAGTGACGCGGGGATCGATTTCGATGCCTATCTCGGCGTCGCGGGCGAAGGTGAAGCGTTCGCGTGTGAAGGAGAAGAGATCATTGAGCTGAGCAGGGGACAGATACGTGGGCGTGCCGCCGCCCCAGTGGAATTGGACGACTTCCCGGGCGCGATTCACAGATGAGCTTACGTGGGCGATTTCTTTTTTGAGGGAGTCGAGGTAGGGAACTGCGGCGCTTTTATCTTTCTGAATGACGACATTGCAGGCGCAAAAAAGGCAAAGGCTTTCGCAGAAAGGCAGATGCATGTATAGAGAGAGGGGCGTGGCGGCGGTGTTTGCGGCGGAATAAAACTCTTCGAGATCTTTTTGCTGGAATTTGTCGTCCCAAACGGGAGCGGTGGGATAGCTGGTGTAGCGGGGGCCGGGGCGATTGTATTTCGAGAGGAATTCTTCGCTGACTTCGAGCGCGGGGATTTGATTTTCCGTTGGCATATTGGATTCGGTGGCGCCGCTCGTCACGTTTTTCACTTTTTATTCCGCTTATTCCGCGCCAAGAGACGCAGATTTTTGTCCGGCTGCCGAGAATTCACGTGCCGCGCGAACGAAAACCTTGGCGTTATCGACGGGCGTCTGCGGCAGGATTCCGTGGCCGAGATTCAAAATGTGTCCGACGCCGCCGGTTTTTGCAATGGCTTCGCGGACAGCATATTGAATTTGTTCTTCGGAGCTTAACAGAACAGCGGGATCGACATTACCCTGCAATGCCACGCGTGAGCCGAGCTTGGCGCGGGCCTCGGCGAGATCCGTGCGCCAGTCGACGCTCAAGACATTTGCTCCAGTGCGGGCGAGCGCAGGCAGCAGGTGCGCGCCATTCTTTGCATAAAGGATCACGGGAGCATCGCCCGCGTGAATTTCGTTGATGAGTTTTTGCGTGGCGCGCAGCTCGAAGACTTCGTAATCGTGGATGGAGAGTTCGCCGGCCCAGGTATCGAAGATTTGTACCGCTGCTGCGCCGGCTTCGAGTTGCATTTTGAGGTAGCGCGCGGTTACCACGGCGATTTTTTCGAGCAGAGCGTGCAGAAGCGCCGGTTGGGAGTACATCATGCGCTTGATATTGGGCAATTCGCCGCGCGTGCGGCCTTCGACGAGATAGCACGCGAGGGTCCAGGGAGCGGCAGCGAATCCCAGCACAGGAACATCGGGGCCGACAGCGCGAACGATGGCGCGAATGGCATCGCCGAGGAATTGTGTTTCGCGCGAGGGGTCAAAATCGCGCAGAGCGTTCACTGCCTTCTCGTCGTTAACAAGAGCGCCGAGGCGCGGGCCGTCATCATTGATATCGAGAGGGACGCCCATGGCTTCAGCGACGATGAGGATGTCGGAGAAGACGATGATGGCATCGACGTCCAGCAATTCGTAAGGTTCGAGAGAGATTTGCGCGGCGAGCTCTGGAGTTTTAGCGGCCTGCAAGAAAGAATGCGTTTCGCGGATTTTGCGATAGCCCGGGAGGTAGCGGCCAGCCTGGCGCATCATCCAGACGGGGACGCGCTCAGGCTCCTGGCCCCGTGCGGCTCGCAGAAAAATCTGCTTCTTCGCGGAAATATTTTTCACAGAATGCATGGAGAATTGCTCAAAGCCATTCTAACAGAGGCGAATTTTTTCCGCATGTTTCGGGCGCAGCCGTTCGCGAAAGGAGTTAAAATCTGCTTTCTCTGTTTTGTTACAAAATACCTGGAGTTTGCCGGTCGCGATGAGCGAGGAGTGGATTCGCAAAGCAGTAGATCAATTCATTGTCAATGAAATTGAATCGGTGCCTCATATCGAGGCATTGCTATTGCTGTGGAATACCCGCCCCAGACAATGGCCTGTGGATGAAATGGCAAAATCGTTGTATGTTCCACCCGACCGAGCACAAAGAATCATGCAAGAGCTGGCGCGGCGAGGCCTGATCGCGACGCAGGCGGAGCCGGAACGGTACAGTTATGTGCCGCAGTCGGAGGAAACAGAAGCGTTGATGAGCGCGGTGAACGAAGTGTATCGCAGGGAATTGGTGCGCATTTCGCGGATGATTCACGGGAAGGCGCCCTCGGCGGTGCGCGAATTCGCGCGGGCTTTCCGGTTCACAAAAGAGAAGGAACCGGAGAAAGAGTGATATGGCTGCGGCGGTCTACATTCTCGGATTTCTGACGACACTGGCCTGCGGAATTCTGTTGATGCGCGGCTATTCGCGGGGGCGCAAACGGCTGCTGCTGTGGAGCGGACTGTGTTTTCTGGGGCTGGCGCTATCGAATTTTTTTGTGTTCCTTGACCTGGTGTTGCTGCCCAATGTGGACCTTTATCTACTGCGGCTCAGCACGGCGGCGGTGGCCATGCTGCTGCTGATGTACGGCTTAATCTGGGAAGGCGAATGAATCCGTCAATTGAAAACTTTTTGCTGGGAGTGATAGCGACGACTTCGCTGGTTGCCGGAGTGTTTTTCCTGAAATTCTGGCGGCACACGCGGGATACGCTGTTTTTGGCGTTCGCTGTGGCGTTCCTGATTGAATTCGCGAACCGTGTGGCACTGCTTTTTGCCACGCACAGCAACGAAGGCAGTCCGTGGATTTACGTCGTGCGGCTGGTTGCATTCCTGCTGATCTTGGGCGCCATTCTCAAGAAGAATTATGGCAGCGCGGGTTGATGCTCTGCGGCACGGGCCGCATTATGAGTGCCTCCTTTGACTCTCCGCGTTGTGGGCCTGCCTAATCCGAGTTAGACTTACAAGATATCGCGCGCTGCGGCGCTCGTTTCGGGCGTGCGGCTTTTCACTCGTTTTCAACGAATGCGGCTCGAATGACCAACTGGCTGGACGTCCTCGCGCTGTGCCTGTACGTGGCGAGCTTCGCTTTTTACGTGCTTGATTTGTACCATGAGCGCGTGTGGAGCGGGCGAGTAGCCACGCTTCTGCTGATTGCCGGCCTTGTGGCGCACTACTACGCGTTGCTCGAGCGCGCGCGCATCATTCACGCCATTCCGTACGATGATCTTTACGGGTCGATGTCGCTCTTCGCGTGGCTGCTGGCAGTGACGTATCTCGGGCTGGAAGTTTTTCATCGCAAGCGCGCGGTGGGTTCGCTGGTGGTTCCGTTTGTGATTTTCTGGCTGGTTGTCGCCATGGCGGTGGCGCCGTCTTCGCAACCGCATGCGCCCGCTGCGAACGGTGCACTGTTCGCGCTGCATATTACCATCGGGATACTGGCGTATGCGTCGTTTGCGATTTCTTTCCTGCTGAGCCTGATTTATCTAATACAAAATCGAATTTTGCGGCGAGGACGGCCCGGGCTGGCGTTCTGGCGCTTCCCCGCGCTGGAAGTGCTGGAGAGGATGAGCCGTTCGAGCGTGTGGATTGGGCTGGTGGCGCTGATCGTTGGGACTAGCTTGGGATTTGTGTGGGAGCACAGGCTTACGGGGCATTTTGCGATTGCTGATCCGAAGGTGCTGTTCACGCTGCTGGTGCTGGCGGTATACGCTATTTATTTGGCGATTGTGCGCGCTCCGGCATGGCGAGGGGCGCGCGCGGCGCTGGTGTGCGCGTGCAATTTCGTGATTGTGCTGTTCAGCTATACGGTTGTGAATCTCTACTTCACGAATTTTCACCGGTTCTTCTGATGCCGACGGAGCGAATCGAAAAAGCTACGAGCAGCCGAGGCGAAAGCGGCGTACACGGACGAGTCGAGGTGGCGCTCATCGGCTGCAATCATGCCAGTGCGCCGGTGGAACTTCGGGAGCGCGTCGCGTTCACGCCAGAGCAGGCGCTCCAGGCGGCGAGCGAGCTGCGCCAGTCGGGAATCATCGAGGAAGTGCTGATTGTCTCCACATGCAATCGCAGCGAGTTGTATGGCGTGTCGGGAGAGTCGAGCGAACAACTGCCACGGGCGCTCATTTCTTACTTCGGCGAATTCCACAAAATCGGTCTGCAGGAGCTCGATGGGCGCGTTTACCAGCACGTCGGAAGACATGCGGTGCGGCATTTGTTTCGTGTAGCGTCGGGGCTGGATTCGATGCTGCTCGGGGAAGCGGAAATATTGGGGCAGGTGCGCGACGCGTACAATCGCGCGCTGGGGAATGGCTCGACGGGGCCGGTGCTGAACCGGTTGTTTCAGGGCGCGCTGGAAGTCGGCAAGCGGGTGCGTTCGGAGACGGAGATTGGCGCGCGGCCGATGTCGGTGGCGTTTGCGGGAGTGAAGCTGGCGGAGCGGATTTTCGGCGATTTGAAAAACCGGCGAGCTGTAATTGTGGGCGCGGGAGCTGTGGCGGAGCAGGTGGTGGAGCATTTGCGATTGCGGGGCATTGGCGAATTGCGCGTGGTAAACCGTTCGTTGGCACGAGCGCAGGAATTGGCGCTGCGGATGAGCGGAGTGGCGGTGGAGTGGTCGGCGCTGGAAAAATCGCTGGAGCAGCCGGACATTATTGTGACTTCCGTTTCTGGGAACGAGCCGGTACTGACGCGCGCGATGCTGGAACGCGCGATGCTGGCGCGCGGGGGACGTTCCATTTGCGTGATTGATTTGGGAGTGCCGCGGAACGTTGAGGCGCAGGCGGAGGGCATTTACAACGCGTATCTGTTCAACATCGACCACCTCGGGGAGATCGTGGAGCAGAATCGCAAAGCGCGCGAATCGGAAATTCCGCGGGCGGATGCCATCGTGAACGAGCACGTGGAAAAATTCCTGGCGTGGCAAACCAGCCTGGAAGGAGCGGGGCTGGTGGAGGCGCTGCGCGTGCGGCTGAATGCGGAACGCGAAGCGTTGCTGGCCGCGCATTTGGCAGGCGCGAAAAGCGCGGGTGCGGACGCGGTTGAGCGCGAGCACCTGGAAAGGGTCACACGGGAATTGATTGAGCGGATTGTGCAACTCCCGGAAAAACAATTGCGCGAGCAACGGAAATTGCGCAGGCCGGTGGAGGGGCTCGCCGCGCTGCGCGAGCTTTTTGGGTTGGGTGAAAAAGACGACGAGGGACAAGGGTGAAGGAAGGTCGCCGTTGAAATTGCGCATTGGAACGCGTGGCAGCAAGCTGGCGCTATGGCAGGCGGAGCATATTCGCGAACGGCTGTCGCGCGAGTGCGGAGTGGAATCGGAGCTGGTGATCATCAAGACGGCTGGCGATCAGTTCGCTGCGGCGGCCATTCCGGACGTAGGCGGGAAGGGAATTTTCATCAAAGAGATTGAAGATGCGCTGCTCGAAAGGCGCGTGGACTTAGCGGTGCACAGTTTGAAAGATGTGCCGACAGAAACGCCGCGAGGGGTCGTGTTTCCGGCGATTACTAAGCGCGAGGATCCGCAAGATGTGTTGATTTCGCGATCCGGCAAAAAATTATCGGAACTGCCCGATGGCGCGCGCGTGGGCACGAGCAGTTTGCGCAGGCAGTCGCAGTTGCGGTATCGGCGCGGCGATTTGCGGATCGTGGAGTTGCGCGGTAACGTCGATACGCGCTTGCGCAAGCTCGATGGCGGAGAATTGGATGCGATTGTGGTGGCGAAAGCGGGAATCGACCGGTTAGGATTGAGCGGCAGAATCACGGAGGTTCTCGCGCCGGAAATCATGCTATCGGCGGTGGGGCAAGGAGCGCTGGCGCTGGAATGCCGCGACGATGATGCGGGCACGCGGGATGCGCTCGCGGCGCTGGATCATTCGGAAACGCGAGCGGCGGTGAGCGCGGAACGAGCGCTGCTCGAGGAGTTAGAGGGCGGGTGCCAGGTTCCACTCGGCGCATGGGCGCGCTTGGAAGATAATGATGCGTTGAAGATGGACGCTCGCGTGCTTGCGGCGGACGGTTCGGAATGCATCGAGCGCAGCGCGAGCGGCTCGGCACAGGCTGCGGAAAGACTTGGGCGGCGGCTGGCGCGCGAGCTGCTGGACGCGGGAGCTGACCGCTTGCTGCGATTGGCAGGAAGGAGC
>DAIRCW010000085.1:0-780 GCA_036796475.1 Candidatus Acidiferrales bacterium
GCTCATCATCACCGGCGCGGTTTGGCGCGTCCGCCACGCCCGCCAGAAACGCCTCGCCGCCCTCTCCACCGTAAATGCCGCCTCATCATCCCGCTCCCGCTTCGCCTCTTACTCCCGCACCTCCGATTAGCACCACTACACTAGCCTCCCACGCCTTTCTTTCGCGCCTGCATGTTCCCGCCTCGCCTCCGTGAGCATCATCAAAGCAGAGAAATAACATGAAGCGAACGGCCAAACCCGGTATGTCCGGCGAACTTCTGCTCGTGCTGCTAATCGTCGCCTTGGTGGTCTTGGCGCTCCTGGTTCGTCACTGACCCCCTACCCTTGGCAAGCCGCGATTCGTTGAATAATTAAACGGTACGTTGAAAATCTCAACACATTTGCGCCGCGGCTCACCGAATGCGCCCGGCAGCGCCATATGCTAACCAGCGCGAACTCAGCTACTTGCAAGTTCGCGCCCTCCATCCAGAGTTTGGCCATGCGTTTGCACTACTAGTCTTCGTCCGCCGCTTAGAGGGACAAAAAAATTCAAAGAGGAGAAAGCCAATGACCAAGAAAACCGCGAAGCCGATCAAGAACAGCAAGAAACTCTCGAGCGTCAAGCCGCTCAGCGTCCACACGAAGTCAGTGAAACTCCAGAAGCAAATCGCGCTGATGCGCACTCTTCGCGAGGTGTAAGCAGCGTTTACGCGGACCGATCGAGTACCAAGAAACTTCTCGGGGGAAGGCGACATGGGAACCAAGGCTGCCAAACCAATTCAGAAGCGCAAGAAGCTGGGC
>DAIRCW010000085.1:790-10412 GCA_036796475.1 Candidatus Acidiferrales bacterium
ATGACCAAGAAAACCGCCAATCCAATCAAGAGCAGCAAGAAGCTGTCGAACGTGAAACCGCTTTCGAAGAAGCTCACGGCCACCCGCAACCTCCAGGTACGCTCGCTCCGCGTATCCTAAGACCGTGCTCAGGAAGGCAGGCAACGAGTTCTGATTTGAGTCCTGTCTAGCTCCACCGGGATTTTCTAGGAAAAGGGAAACACAATGGGAACCAAGGCTGCCAAACCAATTCAGAAGCGCAAGAAGCTGGGCAACGTGAAGTCACTTCGAGCAGTGAAGGCGCTGAAAAGTGGGGCTGGATTAAAGCCCATCTCGTCCCTGCGCCGCGGCCCATCCATCGTTTAGTGCCTCTAGGCCATCGTCCTGAGAAAGTGCGGCCATCCCCGGGTGGCCGCTCCTTTCCTCCGCAAAGTGGGTTGCCCAGTCCAGGGCTGCCGTCGAAACGGCAGCCCTTCTTTTTTTGACGACACCGATCAGCCACGCCCGGCCGATCGCGGAGCGTTTGGTTAAAGCAGCCCTTTTGTCCTCTAATTAAATCGGAAACTGCGCGAGGCCAGTGCCGCGCGAATGGCCGCAATCAGGCTCGAAGCGCTGCTTTTGTCAATGACCGCGTGAAATCCTGCGCGTCGCGCATCGGTTTCGAGCGCTGGCGATGCCGCGATCGTGTAAAGCAGAAGCGGAGTGTTCGGCAGCATTTCGTGAATGGCCCGCCCCGCCGTGATGCCGTCGCCCTGCGGCATGAACAGGTCCAGGATTGCTACGTCAGGCTTCAACTGCGCGGCTTTTTCGACGGCGGCCGCGCCGGTAGGAACTTCAGCACAAATCTCCCAGTGGTCGCCCGTCCGGGAAAGCAACTTTGACAAGGCTCCGCGCATGAGGTCGTGATCGTCCGCGACAAGAATTCGCACTGGCATTACTCCAAAGTGTTTACCATCCGGCAAAATCGAATATAGGGTAGATTCCTTAGTACTCGTCCGGTGCCCTTCCGGATCTAGTAAGCAGCAAAGATAAGAAGGCAGAAGTCTGGGTGCGCCGGGGCTTCCGCTTTTTTGGGCTCGCACTGCGGACGGGAATTCCACCCGTATGCCGGGGCCATTCTGCTGTTCATCAGAGCCGTCGTTTCTGTCATGGCGAATATAAAGCGAAACTGCTATCCTCTGCCCGATGCCTTCCAGGCCCATGACGAAAGTTGAGTTGCAGGACTTGACGCGCGAACTCTCACGACTCAGCGAGCCCTCCGTCATGGATTTTTATCGCGTCGCCCACGCCGCCTGTTCCCTCCAGCCCGGAAAGCTCCCCGAACCAAGGGCCTTGCAGGAGCTGGTCACGTCCTGGAAGCTGCTCAGGAAATGGCGCCGTTAATACAATCCGCCAGACGATCAAAATGAATTTCTCAACGCCATAATGAACAGCCTTGCGGAGTCCGGGCGGAAGCGTGTGGAGGTCCAACGGAGATATGTGAAAATAAAGCTCCCAATGTCTACCTGCCTGGGTTGGCCAATTCAGAGCTTTGCCACAAATAGTCTCTTTTGACCCGCACTCGGTGAATCCGGGTTTTTGGTTTCCTCAGCGATCACATTCGACGACACGCAATCGAACCGTTGAAAGCACCAAGAAGAATGCGAAGATCAGATCGATCGCATTGAGAGATACGTTCAGCAGAGCATGAGAGGCGGGCAACGCTTCCATGATTACACTCCAGAAATTCGTCCCGCAGAAATTCCACTGCCGTGACAAGCTCGCCACAATGATGTTAATCCCCTATTCGTGCCTTCACTCGTCACTCGCCACTTATCACTCGTCACTGCTTTTTGGCGGAAGCGTGTGGGAGTCGAACCCACCATTCGACTCGCGAAGAGCCGAATCGCCGGCTTTGAAGGCCGGGACAGTCACCGGACCATTTTCGCCTCCGCCCGAATTATACGTGGATGGTTTGCTTTCTTGAAGTTACTCTACGTCACATCTGCCTGCGGCGCCCCAACAGCGAAGGATCCCTGCTTCTCTGCCTCCTTGCCTCTTTGCCTCTTTGCCTCTTCGCCCCTTTGGCTCCTTGCCTCTCTGCCCGCTGTTTCTCCGCCTTTTCTAGCCACTAGCCACTCGTCACTCGCCACTGCTTTCACGCCTTCTTCACCGCCGCCACTTTCTTCCGCGCCAATTCCAGCAGCTTCGGATGCACGCACACCTCAAAATATGGACGCGCCATCGGCTCCCCAACTTTTCCGCCCGCCTGCAACTCCCGCGTCATCCCGCGCCGCACCACAATCGGCTCCAGCGCGTCGCCCGACGGCAATTCCCCGTAATACAACTGCGCGCGGTCTTTGCCCCACGGCATCGGAAAACTTCCCTCCAGCGGGAACAGCGAAATCTCGCTCGTCAATTTCTGGAATGCTTCCTCATTCATCTCGATGCCGTTCATGTTGAACCGCACCAGCAGCTCATCACCCTCTTCTTCCGCCGCTCCCTGGATCACCGTTTGCAACAGGAACACGCGAAACGGCGAAGGATTTTCCTTGAAAATTCGCCGCGCCATTTTTGAGCAGCTCGATAGACGGTCCGACAAATTGAGCGCCTTCGAAATCATGATTTTCGATTCCCCATCCGACCACACTGACGGCGCCGAATTTTGGAACGCCACGCCCACGCCCAATTCCAGCCGCGGCAAATTGCTGGCCTCCGCTTTTGCGTTGTACGCCTGCGTCACTTCGATAATTTCCCGCGCCAGCACGCACGCTTTCGCCACCGCTCGCTGATTCGCGCGATTCGACTCCGTCTCGTAAATCGCCAGAATAATCGCGTCGCCCTCCAAAAACACTTTCGCCGCCCCATGCCGCTCCAGCAGCCGCTTCACCGGCTCGTGCAGCGTCAAACTGAAATGCGACGCCGGATTCAGCCCCCGCGCCAGCAAATCCTTGGTAATCTCCGTCGAACCGCGCACGTCCGCCTTGATCACCACGTGCGAAACCACCGGATCGTCCGCCGCGCCCCGCTCGTCCGCGAACACCAGCTCGTACAGACTGTTGTTCGCGCGCGAAAGCTCCCGCTGCCGGTCCGAACGCACCAGCGCGATCTTTTCCATCAGCGCCGACACGTGGTGATAATTCCTCTTATCCCGCCGCAGCCTCATTAAATCCTGCGCGAACCGCAGCGCCGCCGCCCGCGAATCCTCCTTCGAACATTTCCGCAGCGCCTTCGCTGCCTCCTCGATACGCTTCAGCGAAAAATTCCGCGCCGGGAACTGGCTCAGCACTTTTTCCACGCGCTTCAATTCATCCTTCGATAGCAGCGCCCGCCGCAATTGCTGCAAGTGTACCGGCGGGCAAAAATCGGGTGACAAATTGCAAACTTCATAGCTTGCCAGCACGTACCCCATCAAATCCTTATCTTCCAGCCGCCGGTGCCACTCCTCCAGCAAACGCCCGCGCACTTCTGCGTCCCCGCTGTCTCCCGAATCCGGCGAAGGATCAAACAGCCGCCGCGCGTTTTGCGGATCGTTCAAATAATCTCCCAGCCGGTTGCGGAATTCCTCCGTCAGGAAATCCACTTTCTGCTTCGCCCCGTCCAGCTCCGGCCCAATCTCCGCCAGCTTGAACTCCACATCCGCTTGCCGCCGCCGCAGCACCGCCAGATTCATTTCCGCTTCTGCCCCGCCGCGCCGCTTGAAAATCCCTGGCAAAAATCCGTCTGTGCCACCAACTTTTCGCAGAACTTCTTCCTGCTCCTCTTCGAGCTTCGCCAGTTCCGAACGCTTCCCCAGCGCCTGCTCCACCAATTTCCCGTAAACTTCCTGCGCGTGCCGCAGCTCCTGCGTGTTCGCGTCCGTAATCACGAAGTCCCGCAAAAAATCAATCATCAGTGAATCGAAATTTTCGAAGCGGTCCGGGTCCTGCAAGAAATTTCCGAGCACCACGTAGTGTTCGAGGAACAGCGCGTCATCGTTCCCGTTCTCCACAAACAGTAGCCGGTTCGTCAGCATCTCGTACGTTTCCGCGAAATCCTCCCCAAACATCGCGCGCCGCGACTTCGCCAGCACCGTTTCATCCAGCTCCTTCAATGTATGAAAGAGCGACTGCCCCACGCGACGCACCACCGCCTTGCGGTTCGACTGCAACTCCGCAATTTGCGCCCGCCGCACGTGCGCCTGCTCGCTGTGCTCGAAATGCGTTCCCCGCGTGCGAATTTCTTCTTTGCATTCCACCACCAGGCTGGCGAACTCGCTCGAGATTTCCTGCGTCAAAAATTTCAGCACCGCCAGCCGGAACAGTAAATCGTACTCGATGTTTTTCTCGAACTGCGCCCGCGTGATTCCCGATTGCAGCAAATCCGTCAGCAGTTTGCGAAACTGCGCCGCATCCGGATTCCGCGTCGTCTGCCGCGATTCCCGTCCGAAAAATTGCTGCAAATTCGCCGCGTTGCGTACCGCCACAGAAAGATACTGACGCGCCGTCTCCAAAAATCGCGGGCTCAGAAAAACGTCGTAATGGATGTTGTCGATTCCCGGCGTGAGCGAACTGAGGCGCAGTTCCGCGCGATACGGCTCGAGCTTCAGGCGCGCAGGGCGGCCCGGCGTGGCAGTGGTATTTTCCGGCATGGACGCGGTTCGGCGCTGCTCATTCGACTCTAGCAGAACCCCTTCGCCCTGTGACGACCTACCCCGCCGCCGTTGCCCAATCAGATAGCGACGCACCCCGTTGCGGCTTGCTTCAATGCATGGTATGCAGGGACGATGCCGAATAAAACTGCGTACGTGTTTGTCTTTGACGGTTTCGCCGATTGGGAGCCCGCATCAGCTCTAGCCGAGCTGCGTCGAACCTTCGGCTTCTCTGTTCAAACCGTCGCCGCCGCAAAAAACGCTGTGACGAGCATGGGCGGCCTGAAAATTCTCCCGGACCTGCTCGTCAGCGAAGCGCAGCCTGATAGCGCAGCGATCCTGATTCTTCCCGGCGGCGACACCTGGATGCGGCAAGAAATACCCGAAATCACTTCATTCATTCGAGCCATCAGCAAAGCAGGCCGTCCCGTCGCCGCAATATGCGCTGCCACACTTTCATTAGCTCATGCAGGACTGCTCGACGATCATCGTCATACCAGCAATGGCTACGATTTCATTCCCAAATTTGTGCCTCCGTACAAAGGCCACAAGCTCTACGAGAAAGTGCGCGCCGTCACCGACGGAAACGTCATCACCGCAAACGGCCTCGCTCCATTCGCGTTCGCATCCCAGATTTTTCGCGCCCTCGCGCCGGAACGCGCAGCCGATATCGCCACGTATGACCGCCTATATTCCCGAGGTTTATTGGATTAGTAGGGCCGAGCGGAGCCCGCCACTATGAACACGGATCTGACAACGAGCCCAGCTGTTGCCGCCGCGCAATGCCTGCACCTCAGCGCCTCCGGCCAGCGCTGCTGGCGCGCCGCTGGCGAAGACGGCTTCTGCGAACTCCACAGCCCTAACGCCGCCCCGCAATTCGCATTCACTCCCGGCCGCAAACTCGCCGCCATCCTCCTCGCCGCAGCCGTCCTCTGGCCCATCCTCCTCGACCTCTACCGCGCCTTCCACCACTGACGATTGCGGGATAATAATATCCTGGCCAATTTGGGTGACTTCAGAAATGGTTAGCATCGATGGCGAGGTAATCCCCGGGCTTCGAGCCGCTCAGGAAACGCTTAAGCGCCAGATGCCTTACTTCCTCGACTTACTTCCCGAACTTCAGGTCTGCCATTTAGCATCGAACAATCTTCGCCTTCGATCTGCGCTACGAATCGAGAATCCCGATTACACAACACCACCGATCCCTTGGGCGGGGCCGCCGGGCGAGCTTTTCAGTTTTGTGAGAATTTCACTCGAATTCCCGATCGGTGAGGAAACCCAGTCAGCCTGGATTTACATTCCCCATGACTCGCCACATTTTCACAAATTTTTCCAGGCCGAAGTGCTTTCGAAGTACGTGGAAGGGATCTCATACGGGTCCATGTGTCGCATTCATATTCCCCGCGAGCACAGCGAATCAACTTTGATAGTTGTATGAACAGAGGAAGTTGGAGCAGAGGCCCATCATTTGTAGGGCTTTTCTCTAGCCACTCGCCACTCGCCACTCGCCACTTTCTCTATATGAATTTCCCTCTCGTCCTCCCCCGCATGCTCCAACTCAATCCTCATCACCGGCCAATCCGTCCTCATCCGCATCCGCTCCGGCCACTCCACGAACACAATCGCCGGCTCCGCGAAAATATCTTCCAGCCCTAGTGAATCAAACTCCTGCACTCCCTCCACGCGGTACAAATCCACATGAAAAACTTTCACCGGCCCCGTAAACGTGTGCACCAGCGTGAACGTCGGACTGGTAATCTCCTCCTCCGCCGCCGCTCCCAATCCGCTGATCATTCCCTTCGCCAGCGTCGTTTTTCCCGCGCCCAATTCCCCGCTCAGCAGCACCAGCAGCGGCGCGCGCATCTTCGCCGCGAGCTCCCGCCCCCGCGCAATCGTCTCCTCCGCCGAACGCGTAATCACATTTTCCATAATTCAACGTAGCTTCGTTTCAAGCGTGCTGTGAATTGAAAACTCCACGAACTTGCCCCCGCGCGAACGCTTTTTTGGAGTGCGGCGACTCGACGCCGCTTTGCCACTCTGCTGCCCCCTTCGAGCAGTAGCCTCGTACATTATGCTCTTCGCATTCCGGACGCTTCAGCGGAACGCCGCTTCGCCACGGGCGCATTTCATAGGGGCGACCTTCCTCGCCCGCCGCTCATTCGCCAGGCCCCGCCTTCAGGCCCGTGCCATTTCGTAGGGGCAGGGCTTGCCCGGCCCGCGCGACTCCGCGAGTCGTGTTCGTTCCCGTGGCGCAGACTCGCGCCTTCTCTGCGAATCTGTCTTCTGCCGTAGCGCCTGTAGCGCAGACGTCGCGTCCGGCTGCGTACGCAGCCAAACGTGAAAAAGGCGCGACTCTGCGGCTTTTAGGACCCTAACTGTCTGTCGCAGGCCGGTCTTCAGGCCGTGCGCCTTTCGCTTTTTCTAGCCACTCGTCACTCGCCACTAGCCACTGTCTTTCTGCATCGCATCTCTCATCTGCGCAAACGCCGAAGGTATACACCGAATCACATCCGTCGCCACCAGCGGCGCCTCTCCAAACTCTTCCGCCGCCAAGTCACCCGCCAGCCCATGCAAATACACGCCCAGCGCCAGCGTCTCCGCCCAATTTTTCTCCGCGCCGAACTCCGCCGTCAGCCCCGCCAGCATTCCCGTCAACACGTCGCCCGTCCCGCCGCTGGACATCCCCGGATTCCCGGTCGAATTGATCCACGCGCGCCCATCCGGCGCCGCAATCACCGTCCAATTCCCTTTCAGAATCACCACCGCATTCCACTCCGCCGCCGCTTTGCGCGCAATCTCCAGACGATTCGCCTGCACCTCTTTCGCCGTGCAGCCAACGAGCCGCCCCATCTCTCCCGGATGCGGCGTCACCGCCAGCATTCTCCCTTCGCCCCGCAACTCATTCGGGCTTCCGTCGAACGCATTCAGCCCGTCCGCATCGAGAATCATCGGCACCGCCGCGCCATTCGCCCCAACCGGCTTGCTCGCGATCACCGCCTTCACGAATTGCCTTGTCTCCTCCTGCGTCGTCAGCCCAGGACCCATCGCCACCACATTCTTCCCCTTCAAAATTTTCGCGAACCCGCCGGAGTCGAACACGTCCCGCGCAATCGTTCCCGCCGGAGTCGCATGCAGCGGCTCCGTCATCACTTCCGGCGCGAATCCCTCAACCGTCCCCAGCACCGGCTCCGGAGTCGCCACCGTCACCAGTCCCGCTCCAGTCCGCAACGCTCCTTGCGCCGCCAGCGCCGCCGCTCCCGCCTTTCCCACCGAGCCCGCCACAATCAGCGCGTGCCCGTACAAACCTTTGTTCGAATCCGCCTTCCGATGAAACGCCATCCGCCGGAATTCCCACGGCTCCGTCCACCGCACATTCCCTTTCACGACCTCTTCCACCAATTCCGCCGGCGAACCAATCGCCGCCACCGTCAGTCTGCCCACGAACGGCGCCGCGCTCGCCACCAGCATTCCGTTTTTCGGCGCGGTGAACGTCACCGTATAATCCGCCATCACCGCCGCCCCGCCCGCCATCGCTCCTGTGTCGCCGGAAATCCCTGAAGGAATGTCCACGGCCACGACGCGCGTCTGTTCGCCGTGATGATTCACCGCATCAATCACCTGCGCCAGCAATCCTTCCACCGGCCCGCGCAAACCCGTGCCCAGCAGCGCATCCACAATAATTCTCGCGCGCAAAATCTCTTCCCGCGCCGCCTCCCACGCCGCCGTGTCGCGAATTTCTTTCACCCTTATCGTCGCCTCGCCATCTTCCTCGCGCATCCGCTTGAACGCTTCCGCCGCCTCACCTCCCAATTCCCCCGCAACGCCCAATAAAAATACCTCCGGCTCCGCGCCCATTTCCCGCAGCGCCCGCGCCGCCACAAATCCGTCGCCGCCATTATTCCCCTTGCCGCAGAGCAGCGCGACGCGCCGTTCCTCAATCGGCGCAAAATGCCGCGCCACAAATCGCGCCACCGCATAGCCCGCCCCGGTCATCAGCACCTGCTGCGAAATCCCGTGCCGCTCCGTAGTCAGCCGGTCCACTTCCCGCATTTCACTAACACTCAGAATTTTCATTTTTCAACGATTCAGACGCGTATCAGCTCCGAGGTCTCGTTCCTTGTCCCTGCGTTTGAACTTTTTTGTTTGCGAACCTGAACTTACCCGGCCAGTTTACCACGCGTAGAGAACCAGAATTTCACCTGTGAGTCAGTTTGATCTCTTGACTGGTCATTCCGACCGCCGCGCAATTCCCTGATACATGTACGTCATCGGACGCAGCCCGCGAACATAAAAATTTCTTAGTTCTTGCATCTGAAATCCCGCCTGCTCAATCAACTCATCAACCTTGCGGTTCAAATGGCATCCGCCGCCGATGCGCTTCCACAATGGCGTAAGACGATCCTGCCATGCCGCTACCGCTGGTTCTGGCGACCTTCCATGCTCGATGAAAATGAATCGCCCTTCCGGTTTCAGCACGCGTCTCACCTCATCCAACGCTTTGGACGTGTTGGGAATGGAACACAGCGTCCACGTCATCACTACCGTGTCCATGCTCGCGTCGCCAAACGGCAGAGGCTCGTCTGCGGATTGTAAAACGAAGTCTATCTCTGCGGAACGCCCTGCGGCTCTTTTGCGCGCCAGCCGCTGCAATTCCGCCGAAGGGTCCACTCCATGCACGCGTCGCACTTCTGAGGAATAAAACGGCAAATTCAGGCCCGAGCCGATCCCGATTTCCAGTACTTCTCCACTCGCCTTCGGCACGCACGTGGCCCGCAGCCGCGCCGCCTCTTTGTTCTTCATCGCCAGCTCAATGAGCCGAGGCAAAATGTGCCGCGCGTAAAATCCCACCGCGCCTCCAGTTCAGCGCCCAAAAATCCGCGCCAAACCGCAATTTTATCACGCGCACCGTTTCACAATTTTTTCCTCCCCGCCAAAATAACGGCCCATTGGGCCGCCGCGCGTTTCGCTTTTGCCTTTGTAGCGCCGGCCTTCAGGCCGGCATCTTTCCCTGCTTCGTTTTTTGTATGGGCGCTG
>DAIRCW010000085.1:10422-11088 GCA_036796475.1 Candidatus Acidiferrales bacterium
TACGCGTTCTGTCCCCGCGCCATTCAAGCGAGCATCGCTTTTGCCTGTGTACGCAGAATCGCGTCTTCCGCGAATCTGCGGCCTTTGCCCCGTACTGTGGTCGTCAGCCCGGCAGGTTCACCGCTGCGAGAAGGCGCAAAAAAATGTTGTCGCTCACCATCGCATAGAGGTTCAGGGTCTGCGGATTGGTCAGATTGGCGTACGGCACCGGCGCGGGCACGCTCGACCAGTCCGCCGACATCCACCGCCCGATGTTCGAGCGATAGAACCGCGCGCCAAAATCATCGTTGCCCGTTTCGTTGTCGCGTTTCTTGCCCTCGAATTTGTAATTCTGCGAGCAGGTGTTGACGATGTCGCGCTCGCCGCCGAACGGCAGAAAATCCGCATCGTAACAAACCGTGGTTTGCCCCGCCTGAAGGATGGTGCGCGCGCTGCCCAGCATGTCCCCTTCGTAATAATAAATCACGTTGCTCGACGTGCGATGCGCCACGCGCTTCCCGCCAAAATACACCATTTCCAACTGAATCGTCCCGCTCAGATTCGTCTCGTCGAGAATCTCCGACCCTGCTCCGTACCAGTAAATTTTCCCGCTGGACTTCTCGACGCGGTTCCCGTCGCCATCATACGTGTACGTCACGCCCGCCGCCGAAGTCGTCTCGCTCTCCG
>DAIRCW010000086.1:0-11046 GCA_036796475.1 Candidatus Acidiferrales bacterium
GGCATGTGGTGACCTTCATCGGGCACATGGGGAATTTGGATCCGGATGTAAAGGCGGTGTTCGCACTGCAAGGGCCGCCTCCCGCGGTGCAAAAGCCGAGCAAGCAGCCGGTGGAAAAATCGCGTAAGCCGCAAAAAAAGCGGTGACGAGTGGCAAGTGACGAGTGACGCGCAATCAGACGCATTCCATCATCTAGTTTCGGAAATGCGGCGCGCGAAGATTCCATGATTCGCTCGACGACATTCGCGGTTTTGACTTTCCAACACGGGGATGACGCGTTCACTCGATACGCGGCGTTTCTTTTCGTGCTGGCTGGAGTGGGCGTCATCATTTCCATTTGGGCGCTTGGACGGGCGCTTGGACGCAAGAGAACGCAGGCGCTCGAAGAAGCCGCTGTGCGAATGGGATTCACCTTCGGAGGTGACGAATGGCCGGATAAGGGTCGCGCGCCGATGCTGGAAACAGCGCTGTTTGGAAAAGGCCACGGCCATGAAGTTAAGAACATCGCGTTTGGCGGCGCGGCGGGATTTCGCGCGAGCGTGTTCGATTATACGTTCATCGAGGGAACTGGAAGAAATTCACAGCGGTACACGCAGACCGTCGCAACGTTTTCGAAAGACCGCGCTTCCCTGCCCTACTTCGAACTGCACGAAGCGAGCACATGGGATCGCGCGTGGGACGTGGTGGCGCACAAGAACATTCATTTCGAAACGGCGCCGGAATTTTCGCGACGCTACGTTTTACGCGGCGCGCTCCCGGACAAAGTGAGCGAATTATTTTCACCGGCGCTGATCTCGTTTGTGGAAGGCTTAGACGCAAAGGAAAAATGGCGCATTGAAGGCACGGATGACACGCTCGTTGTGTATCGCATCAGGAAAAAAGCAGCGCCGGAGAAGTTGCGTGATTTTCTGGATCAGACGAGCGCGATCGCGAGCGGATTTTTCAGCTTGGCGGCTCAAATCGTAGCCACAAACACTGCAAACTAGCGCCGCAGCAAACACCCGGGAGAAGAACGCCCACGATTCAGCGCAAGGCCTTAGCGTCATACACAACTTTTCCGCCCACCATCGTCAAAACGGATTCAGTTTTTGGCAGTTCCGCGACAGAAACGCTGAATATGTCTTGAGAGAGAACTGCGAGATCAGCAAGTTTCCCCGGTTCAAGACTGCCTTTGTCCTTTTCCGCGAACTCAGCATAGGCGGACGTAAGCGTGTAGGCGATGACAGCTTGTTCGCGAGTGATTGCTTCGGAAGGCCGGTCGGGATGCGTGACCGCAAACATTATGTTCAGAAAGGGGTTCATGGGTCCGTCCGAGCCAAGTGCGACGGGAATGCCGTCCGACAAAAGAGTGCGCAGCGGCTGGGCCTGTTTCAGGGACAACCCGGGGAAAATAGTGAGCACGTCAAGATGCGAGGGATTCTGAACGACGATCACGCCCATCTGCTTCGCACGCGGGATCAAGTCCGGGAAAAGGCCGTCGCCGTGCTCGAGCCGTACTCGCTTGCGGGCCCACACTTCGCTCCCTTCCGTGGCCTGCATTGCGTTCAGCATCACCGCGGCTGAGTCGTATCCAAAAACGTGGACCATCAATTGGTCGTTGTTTCGCAGCGATTCCCTCAACATCCTCTCAATCTCGGCAAGAGGGAAAGTTAAGCCTAAGCTCGAAAAAAACGCGTCGGAAGGCATTCCCGACCAATGTTGCCCAGCATCGCGCGCTCCAAACGTCCGTTCGACGGGCGTCCCATCGAGCACCCATTTGGTACCGCTGACGGTGATTAATGATGCAGGATGGGCTGGAAGTGATCTGCCCTCCTGGGCGTCACGCCCGGCGGGCGTGGTTAGAGGCATGCGGATCACCCGAACTCGGATGGGCGTGGGCACCTTCGCGAGCAGCGCGACACAGCGATCCGGCGCCATAGCGTGAGACATGTCCTGCAACGACGTGATTCCGAACTTCGCTGCCTGAGACAGCGTATTACGCAGTTGCTCGAGGGCTTCTGCGTCGCTCGTCAGGTCGGCGAGCTTGCGCGTGATTCGTAAAGCCGCGTATTCGCGGACGACTCCCGTAAGAGTGCCGCTTGCGGATCTCTCGTAGCGCCCACCGGCTGGGTCGAGCTGGCCATCGCGAATTCCCAACCATGCGAGCGCTCGGCTGTTCAAGATGTAGGCGTGTCCTGTGACGCTCGCGAGGATGACCGGATGGCCCGGAGCAAGATTATCGAGCGTGTCGCGCGCTACTACAGAGTCCATGAAGACTGAGGGGCCGATGTATGCCAATAGAGGAACCGCCGTGCGCGCATTTACCGCGGCGCTCGCGATGGCTCGCTTCACTTCAGCCCACGTCGGGTTAAGGCTATTAAACTGCAGCTCGACTGTATCCGAGGGAGAGACTTCCAGGTGAATGTGCGCATCGTTGATACCCGGAATTACAGTACGGCCGCCAAGATCGAGCTGTTCTGTTTGCGGACCGGCGAGAGCCCTGATCTTGTCGGAATCTCCGGTGGCAACGATCCGCTCCCCGCGAATCGCCAGCGCCTGGACGTAAGGATGAGTTGTACTACTGGTGAAGATCTTCCCATGATACAGAATCAGTTCCGGCGGCTGCTGACTGCGGGCGGTGATCGACAAAAGTAGCCCGGCAAATACGCACAGGAGAATTCGCGTTCTCATGCTTTCGTCTCCGTTCGTGACGAGCAATCATTTTCAAAAAACGCACGAAGTCAAAAAACCGCAGGCGTTCGCAGGCGGCGCGAAGTTCTGCACTACCAAGGCTACAGTTTGACTTCACTGAGTTGAATAATGGGCTGCAAATTTGTGTAATTCGGAATGTCGGCCATGATGGGCGCGGCGTGAGCATCAAAAGCCTTCTGAAACGATTCGGCCGAATCGAATAGCAAATGCCCGATGGCGGCGTATGGCGCGGGCGTCCCGGGCGGCAAACCGGTGATTCCCTGGTCGACGGCCGCACCTTTCAACGCCGCGCCGAGGAGCTTCTTCACCAGTGGAATATGTTTGTTGCAGTAGTAGCCGATATCGAACTCACCTCCCTCGCGATTGGCATAAAACACGCTGACTTTGATCATTGGCAGCCTCCTAACAAAAGTTTTGTTTCACACTTATCCGGCTGAGACTTCCGTGGACCGCTTCGCGCGCGGGCGCGAGATGAAATAGAAAATGGGTCCGAGGGCGATGAGGACGAGCGCGACGGCAAGCGAGCTGGTCGCGCCGATGGTTTCGGTGCGGTTGCGAATTACGGCCGCGACCATCAGCGCGAACGGCGGAATCCCGATGAGGATGGCGCCGACGAGTCCGCCGGGGACGCGATACGGACGCGGCAGATCCGGTTCGCGAAGGCGCAAGCCCACTAGCGCCCAGAATTCGAGCAGAATGCTGAGGCCGGTGAGCAGCACGTCAATGATGACCAGGCGCTCGAAATTCAAGAACAAGCAGGCGGCCCATGCGACAGCGCAGGCGAGAATGGCGAATGTGGGCATGCCAGTTTTGCGCGAAGTGCGCGCGAAGATTTTGGGCAGATAGCCGTCCTGCGCCATGACCATGGGCAGCCGCGTGAACGAAAGCATTAGCGCGTTGAAACAGCCGATAGCACCGATAGCTCCGCCCGCGGCGATCGCGATGGAGAGCCACTGGCCGCCGAGAATGCGGCCAACGTCCACCCAACCGCCAGTGGTCCATCCGAGCGGACTGATTCCGGCATGTTCGACGGCGGCAACGGGAATGATGTAGCTGATGATGATGAAGGCTACGGCGATGAGCATCGCCAGCGGAAATGTTCGCTGAGGACGATCCACTTCTTCGGCGACCGTCGAGGTGTTGTCCCAGCCCATGTAGTTCCACATGGCGATGAGAATGCCGCCGAGAATGTCGATGTGGGAAGAGTTGGCAGCATGAGCGGCGGCGGGCGGGACATCTAACGACATTGTCGCGACATGTCGCGTCATCGCGAATATCACCAGCACGACAAAAGGCGACATCAGCGCCGCGGTCATCCAGACCGAGCCTTCGCCCACGGCGCGCGCGCCAAAAAGATTCCACAGAGTGCAGATCACGATGACGGCGAGTTCGATGGCAATGCCACGATGCCCTGCCGTGAGCACTGGAGCAAAGTGGCCGAGGTAGTCCACGAAGAGAGTTGGGTACAGCGCCATTTCGAAGATGCTTCCAGCGAGCGAGAGCCAGGTCTCCTGATAGCCCCAGAAGCGTCCCATGCCGCGCTGCACCCAAATGTAGAAGCCGCCCTCTTCAGGAATGGCGCTGGAGAGTTCGCTGACCATCATCGCCGAAGGGATGCTCCAGAGCAGCGGCGTGAGCAGCAGAATGGCGATGGCGCCGGAGTAGCCGGCCATTTTCACCACGTCTTCGAGGCCGTAGGGGCCGCCGGAGACCATGAAAAAAGTGGCCGCGGCGAGCGTGAGCACAGTGAGTTTGCCGCGCGCGGCGATGCGCGGAGCATGGGCGCGATTGCGCGGACGAGGCTTGGCTGGCCGAGGTAAGGTTCCGGTGAAGGTGCTCATTCGAAAATCAAGAGTCGAGACACAATGGCCGATTTATACTCGCATCGCAGGTGCAGTGCCAGAAAATTTGTGAGGTGTTTTGTGTTGTGCGTCCAAAAGCCACGAAGGGTGGAGTGTTGCAACATCGGCCGCAGCGCGAGGCGGCCGAAAAAATACTGCGGCCGAATTCGCCTAAAATCGAAGGATGCAGATTCGACGGCGGACCTGTTTTGTCGCAGCGGCCTTCATGTGGCTCGCAGTAACCGCGACCGCGGCTCGCGCGCAAACGCTCGTTTATCTGGTGAGCTACACGAACACGCCGGCGAATTTTCGCGCGCGGTTCCCCAACGGAATTTTCGGCACCACGCCGGAGCAGCGCGTGGCGATGACGCGGCAAACGCTGAAAAATGAAATCTGGAGCGTCTCTGTGCACGACGGCAAACGCACGCTGCTTTTTTCCGACGAGGGCATGGGCTTCGAGATCAGCCCTGCCATTGGCGGCTATGCTGTGGACAGCACGCGAAACGTCGCCTATGTGAAGGCGGTCGAGCGCGCGTGGGAAACACCGCCGAAGCGCGCAACGCCGGGGGTTTACGAGACGCCCAAGGGAGTTTATGAAATCGCGCTGGACGGTTCGCGACGTTTTCGGCGGCTCTTCGATGCTCGCGAAAACATGAATGCGCTGATGGTAAACCACGCGGGCACGCGGCTGGCGTTTGGCGCGTACGAGAATCCCGGCGTCTATAACCTGTACGTTTACGAGCTGCCTTCCGCAAAACTAATCGCAAAGACGGACATTACAAAAGAACTGCAAACACGCTGCGCGGGCTGCCTGCCGCAAGAGTCCGGCTGGCTCGCTGACGGCAAGAGAATATTTTTGACGCTCGAAGAGGGCGATGATGATGCTGATGACGCGCCCACAACCGTACTGATCCCCGGCGTTTATCTTTTTTCCGAGGACGGAAAAGATTTGGGGAGTTTGCCGATGCACGCGGGCGAGATGAACTTGCCGGATTACAAACGACAGCCTTCCATCGCTCCGTACTTGATTGCGCAGGCCACGGACGGCACTTTTCTTTTCCGTGATTTCGGGCAGAAAAAAGGCCCGCCGCCAAGGCCGCCCATCGTCCTCGATACAGTTTTGGTGTTCACGGGCGCGGATTTCGCTCCGCAAAAGCAACTTCCCCTCGCGAAACGCGGATGCTCCGGATTTGCTTTTGCGCCGGACAGTAAATTCCTGACGTTTGTGGAGGACCGGCAACTGCCGACTTACAAAACCGAGCGGCATATCTGGGCGAAGAATCTTCAAACCGGCGAAGAAAAGGAATTATTCGTTGTTCCGCCGCCGAATCCTCCAAACTCGCCGACGCCGAACCAAAACGCGGTAATCCTGGGCTGGCTGGAGAAGTAGAAGGACTCTCACTGTTAGCAAGGCGAGAACATTCACCGCGCGGATTCCGCTGAACGAATTAAAATCTTGTTATGACCTGCCCGAAATGCGGCGCGGCGAATCCCGACGGCGTGCAGTTCTGCACCACATGCCACGCTACGCTGCTCTTCAAATGCCCAAAGTGCGAGCACATGCAAAATCACGGAGGCGTGTGCGACGCGTGCGGCTTGAACCTTACCGCTTTCTGGGTCACGTACTTGGAAACGAAAAGCCAGGAAGAGCAAGAACTCGCGCATGACAAGACTCTTGCGAACATCGGGAGAGCCGTGAATGCCGTCGAAGCGCCGTTTGCCGCCGGCAGAAGTCTTTCGCAGTTTTTTGTTTTCCAGTTCCTCGGGCGGCTCTTTGGATGGCTCAGCTCGCGGTGACGTGAGCAAACGCAGACCCGCAGAGTTTCGCCCTCCCGCAGAAAGCTGAACGGCAAACGCCTTGAGACACGTAGCACCCGCCGAAAACTTCGACTCGACTAAAACCAAGAAAGCACGCTGGTACCCTCTTCACTTTCCGCACGAGAACCAAACATCAGGCCGCAAAACTACTCAGGCGCGGTGTAGAATGCGCACCTACTCTCAGGGCGGATGCCCGGCGCACGCGCGCCGGAATCGTCGCTGTGAAATCTGGAGGAGAAATGAAAGGGTTGCTACACAACTGCGCGGAGCAGCACGACGAGGTACGCGCCTCGTTGCGCGGCAGCGGCACGGCAGCTATGACCTTGTTCGCACTGTTGGCATTGGCGTTGGGCGCCGCATTGCGCACTACGAACGCAAGCGCCCAAACCCGTTCTGCCGTGAATGCAACTTCGCGCACGCCTTCCGCCATGGAAGCGCGTTCGCAAGCGCAGCAGCCGCCGCCGGAGATACGTCCCGCGCCGCAGGGCGCGATGGTATCGTCGCAAGTGGATCAGTACATCGCCGAGCAGATGCACGAGCAGCGCGTTCCGGGATTGTCGCTCGCCGTGGTGCTCGATGGCCGCACCATCAAACAAAAGGGCTACGGCTTCGCGAATCTCGAGGACCGCACGCCGGTGACGCCGGACACGATTTTTGAATCGGGCTCCATAGGAAAACAGTTCACCGCAACCGCGGTGATGATGCTCGTCGAAGAAGGAAAGATCGGTCTCGAAGACAAAATCACAAAGTATTTTCCCGACGCGCCCGCGAGCTGGAGCGACATCACCATTCGCGAACTGCTCAGCCATCAGTCGGGCATTGCGAACTACACTAACGGCACCATGGATTTTCGCAAGGACTACACCGAAGACGAGTTATTGAAGCTCGCCGAAGGTCTGCCGCTCGACTTCCCTCCCGGCACGGACTGGAGCTACAGCAACACGGGATACGTGGTGCTGGGAATTCTGATTCACAAAGTGAGCGGCGAATTTTACGGCGACTTTCTGCATCAGCGAATTTTTGCGCCGCTGGGAATGAAGACGCGCATCATCAGCGAAAGCGACATCATTCCCAACCGTGCCGCCGGATACAAACTCGTGAAAGGCCAGTGGAAAAATCAGGATTGGGTTTCGCCTTCGCTGAATACCACCGCGGACGGCAGTTTGTATTTCACAACAGGCGATCTGGCCAAATGGGATGAGGCTCTCTACACCACGAAACTGCTCAAGCAATCTTCGCTCGACGAAATGTGGACCGTGCAGAAATACCAGGCCGGGCCCAACGCGGGAAAACCGAACAAAGGCCACTACGGATTCGGCTGGGAAATCAATGACATGAATGGCCACAAGCTCATCGAGCACGGCGGCGCGTGGCAGGGATTTACGACCATGATTTGTCGCTACGTGGACGATAAGCTCACCGTCATTGTGCTGACGAATCTCGATTCTGCGCACTCGAATCCGGAAATCATCGCCCATCAAGTGGCCGGATTTTACATTCCCGCGCTGAAGCCGCCGCCTCCGCCGAAGCCGATTGTGGACACCGAGCCGCAGTTGACGCAGCATTTTCGCGAAGTGCTTTCACAGTTCGCCGCGGGAAATCCGGATTTGTCGCAATTCAGCGACAAGCAACAGAAGAAGCTGACTGCCGACATGCAAAAAGCCATTCAGAATTTTCTGGCCGACCGCGGCACGCTCGAAAAACTGGAATTACTGAGCCGCAAGGAAGAAAACGGCGACCGCGTTTACACCTATCGCGCGCACTTCGAATTTGGCGCGCCGCTGACGCTTGCTTTCCCGCTCACAAGCGACGGAAAGATTGACGGCCTGGAGATCGAGCCGTAGGGAATCCGGTGCCTCAGCTCACATTAGAAAAGGAGATGCGATGAGCGACTGGCGATTCGCGGTAGCGATAGTTGTTGCCGGCACAGTGGCCATGTTCGCGGACTGGTTTTTCGGCGGCGTGCTCTTTCACAGCAAATACATGGCGCATCCGGAGATTTGGCGCTACATCGGAAAGCGTCCGGAGGAGACCCGCGCGATCGCCTGGTCCGTGGTGCTGGGTTATGTGACGTGCGCGACGTTTGTGTTCGTGTGCCGGATTTTGAAGGTGCACGGATTTTCGCAAAGCCTCGAGCTCGCCGCGCTCATCTGGCTGATTGCGCCGCTGCCGCTGCTGATTACCAACGCGCTCTTCATCAAAATGCATCCGTTGACGGTGGTAGCGCATTCGCTTGGCTGGCTGACGAAGCTGCTGATCGCCGGCGCGGCCGTCGGCTGGCTCGTTGCTTGAGCAAAGCGTTACGCCGCCAATCAGCGGTAAAGATTACGCCGTTTCGCGTCACGTGGCCCGAGTTCCCTCAGCGCTCGGACGTTAACTGATTGTGAGCAGGATGCGGAGTTCGCAGCAGCGGAGCGGGCGCGGCCGGGTATACTGCGCACGTTCGCCACGAAGCACTCGCTAACGCTGGTTGTTTCCTCCTACCGAGAATTCAAGCGGTGACACAAAATTCGCTAACGTGATTTTGCGCGCGTTTTGCCTGTTCTGCGCGCGACCGTGTCATGCGCGAAACGAGTTTCGGCGGCAGGGAGTTCGTTCCTCTGAATGGTCCAGCAGCCCTTCTGGCAGGAGGCGGCGGTGACAGCCCGCATCGCCGCTTCTGCGAATTTTCCTGAGCTCAGCCATTCTTTTTCCTTCTTTGCCCGCTGCAAGACACGCACGTCTTGCCAAGCAGTGAATTTTTGCGCAAAGTGTACAGCGAGACATAAACGATTTTGCGCGACGGTAAGCTAACGCAAACCCGGCTGAACCTTTCCTCATCCGTGATGAATGCAGGTGCACGCCCTGCTCCATCGGAGAACATTCACAGAAAGCGCACGCTGTTGTGGATGGTGATTGCGGCGCTGGCGGTACGGCTGGCGGTGATGGCGTTCGTTTATCCGGCGGCGCTGAATCCGGCCCGCGATTATTGGAGATTCGGCGGCGAAGCGGGACGCATTGCGCGTTCGCTGGCGACAGGCCAAGGCTACAGCAGCCCGTATTTTGCGAACACTGGCCCGACCGCGTGGCTTGCGCCGGTGTTTCCGCTGCTGCTCGCGGGCGTGTTCAAGATTTTCGGCGTGTACACGAAGGCGGCGGCGCTCGCGATTCTGTCGTTCGATTGCCTGCTGAGCGCGCTGACGTGCATTCCGGTTTTTCTGATTGCGCGGCGAACGTTCGGCGCACAATTTGGGGAAAGGGCCGCAAAGTGGGCCGGATGGATTTGGGCTTTCTTTCCCTATTCAATCAATTTTGCGGCGAGCTTCATCTGGGACACCACGCTTTCCACGCTGCTGATGGCGCTGCTGTTTCTCGCGGCGCTGAAGCTTGAAGATGCGCGGCCGCCGCGCTGGTGGAAGTGGTTCGCCTTTGGCGCGCTCGCGGGAGTTGCGGCCCTGTCCGATCCCGTGATTTTGTCCGTCGCACCATTCTTGACGCTGTGGGCGCTGTACGTTTACTGGAAACGCGGCGAGCGTTGGTTCACCCCAGGCGCGGCGGCGCTCCTCGGAGTGATTCTGGTTCTGTCGCCATGGTTCGTGCGGAACTACCGCACCTTTCACAAATTCATTCCGCTGCGCTCGGGCTTCTGGGTTGAGGTATATTGCGGCAACAACGCAGCGAATGCGGACTGGTCTACTGACCTTCGGCCTGCGGGATATCATCCTTCGGACAGTGCGAGAGAGTGGGCCGAATATCAACGGCTCGGCGAGATGGGTTACATGCAGCTGAAAAAGAAAGAAGCGGTCGCATTCCTCAGCGCACACAAAACTTTGTACCTGGCGCAGGTGCTGAGGCGAATCGTTTGGATGTGGACCGGATTCTGGAGCTTCAACCGGACGTATTTGCGCGAGGAGCCGTTCGATCCCGGAAATATCGTATTTTGCACGGCGCTGGGCCTGCTGGCGTTTTTCGGTTTGCGATGTGCATGGCGTGAAGGCGGCGCTACGGGCGCGCTGCCGTACATCATCGCGTTCGTGTTTTTCCCCCTGGTCTATTACTTCACGCATCTGGAGGAGTACTATCATGCACCGCTCGATCCGATGCTCGTTGCCTTGGCAGCGGGGGCCTTTGGGTCACGGAGCCGGCACAACTGACGGGTGTCATACTCCAATGTCACAGCAACGATCAGCTTCGCATCTAAAGCCCTGAGACTATGAGCCTGAGGGCTTCACCCGAACCGACGCTAGGCTCGAAGGAAATCGCCCGTCGCAGGCTCCTGCTGATTTTTGGTGTTGCTCTTCTGCTGCGATTGGCGGTCATGGCATTTCTGTTTCCGCAGCAGCTTGATCCCGCACGGGACCACTGGGCCTTCGGTTATGAAACGGGACGGATCGCGCGGAGCATCGCCGAGGGGCGCGGATTTAGCAGCCCTCTTTTTACGGCCACAGGGCCCACCGCGTGGATGACCCCGGTATATCCGTGCGTTCTTGCCGGAATTTTCCAGATTTTTGGGATTTACTCAAAAGCAGCTTGTCTGGCGATTCTCTCATTCAACAGCTTGATCTCTGCGCTGACGTGCATTCCCATCTTCCTCTTTACCCGCAGGAACTTCGGCGGCCGAGCAGCGGAGTGGGCTGCATGGATCTGGGCGCTTTTCCCGTACTCCGTCTACTGGCCGGTTGAACGGATCTGGGACACATGGCTAGCCACGCTGCTC
>DAIRCW010000087.1:0-11029 GCA_036796475.1 Candidatus Acidiferrales bacterium
CGTCTGAATGAACCGCGGATTCGCAGAATCATCTCCAAGCGCGGCGCGCAATTGATTGATGGCCGTGTTCAATCCGTGATCGAAATCCACGAAAGTGTCGGCGGACCAAAGGCGTTCGCGAAGCTCTTCGCGGCGGACTAATTCGCAGGGGCGTTCGAGGAGCATTAGAAGGATACGAGCGGCCTGTTCGCGAAGGCGCGGCTGGAGCTTGCCGTCTTTGCGCAACTCTCCGGTGGCCTCGTCCATTTCGAAGACGCCGAAGCGAAAAACCCGCGCCGCATTTTTGCTTTCCGCTGTCATGTCAATCCAATTGGGTGGCTATTTTACGGGAGAATTCGGCGCAAGTGTCTGATTTTCATGGGGGTTGTGAAATGAGGCGTCGCGGAGCCAGAAATGAGGCGCAGAGCATTGCTGTTTTCAAGCGCGCGAGGCATTTTGAACACATGAAGAGGCGAGGACACGTGGCGCAAAAGATGTTTGGCTGGCTTGGTATGGCTGTTGTGTTAGCAGCTGGCGCGGCACAGGCTGCGCCAACCGCTTCGGCGGCGCAACTGAGCGACAGAACCGCGCGGGCATTCGAGAAATACGTTCGCGAGGCGGAAGCGCGGAGCAAGGCAGGTCTCGATGCGCGGAGGAATTTTCTGTGGATTGATGCGCTGGCGCGTGAGCAGAGAGAGCAGGCGTACACGCAGCTGCGGAACGGACAAGTTTTGATCCATCAGAATAATGATTGCGGGGCTTCAAATTGCGCGGCGGTTCCCGGAGGGCTGATTCATGACTGGACGGGATTGGTTTTTGTGCGCGGCGTTTCCCTTCCCGAGGCGCTGGCGAAACTGCAGGACTACGGGCGCGACGCTGAATATTACAGGCCGGAGGTTCTGCAATCGAAGCTGCTGGAGAGGAACGGCGACGATTTTCGCGTGTTTCTGCGGCTGAAGGAGACGGAAGTGATCACCGTGATTCTCGATACGGAATACGACATACGCTACGAGAGATTGGACGCGGCGCATGCTTATTCGCGGTCGTACAGCACGCGGATTCGCGAAATTGAAAATGCCGGCACGGCGAAGGAGCGCGCGTATCCGACGGGTGAGGATCACGGATTCTTATGGCGGCTCGATTCGTACTGGCATTTTTACGAGGCGGATGGCGGCGTGTACGTCCAGTGCCGGGCGATTTCGTTGACGCGAGATATTCCCACGGGGCTGGGATGGCTGGTGGGCGGGTTCATCGAAAAGATTCCAGCGAAGTCGCTGCGCGAAACGCTGGAGCAGACACGCGCGGCAATCACAACCAATAAGGAGGAAGGGAAATGAATGCAGAAGAGGCGACGATGCAAACAATTTGCGTGAAGCAAAACGCCGAAGCGAGAACGGATTCGCGGGAGAGGCGAAGTACTCCATTCCGAAACGCGGCGCGGATCCAGGAGAGTTTCACCGCGGCGGCGGAACGAAAAGTTTTGCTGTGGCTCGCGGCGCGACTGCCTGCGCGCGTGAATTCCGACCATTTGACGCTGCTGGGATTCGCGGCGATGTTTTTCGCGGGAGCGAGCTACGCCCTTGCGCGCTGGAATGCGGCCGGTTTGCTGCTGGCGATATTTTTTCTGGCGCTGAATTGGTTTGGCGACAGCCTTGACGGGACGCTAGCACGCGTTCGCAATTGCCAGCGGCCACGGTATGGATTTTATGTGGACCACGTCATTGATTCCGTGGGGGCGATTTTTCTCATGGGCGGGCTAGCCATCTCGGGCTACATCGCGTGGCAAATCGCCGCGGGGATGCTGGCGGCGTTCCTGCTGCTCTCGATTGAATCGTATCTTGCGGCGTACACGATGGGGAATTTCCGCATGTCCTTTGGAAAATTCGGGCCGACGGAGATCCGGATTCTACTGGCGTTTGGAAGTTTTGGATTATGGCTGCGGCCCGATGCGCGCGTGCCGGGGTTTTCGTGGCGCGTGCTGGATTTTGGCGGCGCGGTGGCGATTGGCGGGATGCTGATTATGTTCACGGTGGCGGCAATTTTTCATACCCGGCGGCTTTATCTGGAAGAGACGCACCGATGAAGATTCGCTTCGAGAGCAAAGGGGAGCTTCTGCGGCGCTGGCTGAAATTCAATTTCGTCGGGGCGATGGGAATCGGCGTGCAACTGGCAGGCGTGGAGCTGGCGAGCGCGGTGCTGCATGCGAGTCCGGCATTCGCGACGGTGTTGGGAGTCGAAGCGGCAGTGCTGCATAATTTTTTGTGGCACGAAAAATTCACCTGGGTAGATCGCAGCAGAACAAAGTGCTGGCGCAAGAGGCTTGCACAATTCTTGTGGTTCAATGGGACGACGGGAGCAATTTCCATCGCCGGGAATGTGCTCATGGTCTTGCTGGTGCGATGGGGCGGGCACGTGCCGGTGGTCGCGGCGAATTGCGTGTCTATCGCGGCGTGCTCGATCGTCAATTTCGTGGTGAATGACCGAGTTGTTTTTCGGCGGCGGCGCTTCTCAAGCGGAGATTTTCCGGATATGCTGCTGGACACGGAGAATTCCACGAGATGAGCTTAATCGAAAAGATTCAGGCGGATTTGACCGCGGCGATGAAGGAGAAGGACGAACTGCGGCTGAGCGTGCTGCGAATGGTGAAGGCGGCGCTGAAGAACAAGGAAATCGAGAAGATGCGTCCACTGGAAGGACTGGAAGCGCAGCAAGTGCTGCAGACGCTAGTGAAGCAGCGGCATGAGTCGGTGGAGCAATTCACCAAGGGCGGGCGCGGCGATTTAGCGGCCAAAGAGGCGAGCGAGATCACGATTATCGAGAAGTATTTACCACCGGCGCCGAGCGACGCGGAGCTGACGCGAGCGATCGAAGAGGCGGTTTCGGAGGTGGGCGCGGATTCGCTGAAGCAAATGGGCGCGGTGATTAAGGCGGCGCGCGCGAAGCTGGAAGGAAAAACGGTGGAAGGAAAGATTCTGAGCGAAAAGGTGCGCGAACGGCTTTCGTGAAGAGCTATTCGCCGGAAGAATGAACCGGGACTGTTTCCCAGCAAACTGCGTCGCCGGTACGCGCAGAATTAATAGTCAGTTTCTTCAGGGGCTGAAGCCCCAGACTTTGTAGGATGCCTCTTTGTCGGAGCTGAAGCTCCGACCCCCTAAAATGCTTATGAGATTTTTTGTGGTCGCGATCGACTATTTTCATCGATCATTTCGATTCGGCAGAAGCGGGGCTATTCGTAGCGCAGCGCGATCATAGGATCCACGCGCATGGCGCGACGCGCAGGAATGTAGCCGGCGATGACGGAAACGGCTCCGAGCAGCAGGGCGATTCCCCCGAGAATGAGATAGTTCAGCTCGACCACGCCATAAATCGCGCTCTTCATGAGCAGCGCGACGGCAATAGCCACGGGCGCGCCGATCAGTATGCCAATCAATGTAAGCGTCAGAGCCTGCCCCAAAATCAAGCGCATCACATCGCGCGGCCTTGCGCCGAGTGCGACGCGAATGCCGATTTCGCGAGTGCGCTGAGCGACGCGTTCAGAGAGAACGCCGTAAACTCCCAGGGAGGAAAGGGCGAGGGCAACGACTCCGAACGCGCCTATCAGAATGCCCAAAATGCGGATGATGGCGATGGAATCGTCCACTTCGTTCTGCAGCGTGTTGATGCTGTTTGAGGGAATGGCGGCGTCAATATGGGCGATGGCACTGCGCACGGCGGAAACGTAACTGGAAGGAAGCGAGGCGGTGCGGAGCACGAGGTACATGGCGCGGGAGGGAGCTTGTTCAAAGGGCTCGTAAATGGTGGGAGCGTCGGTAGGACTCCACCAGTTCTGGCGGACATCGCCGACGACGCCGACGATCGTCAACCACGGCACGGAGGACTCCGCATTCCCCAATTTGATGCGATGTCCGAGAGCATCTCCGGCGGGCCAGAACCGTTGGGCCATGCTGCGGCTGATCAAAACGACGCGCTGGGAATTCGCAATGTCGCTAGGCGAGAAGAAGCGACCGGCGATCAGAGGGATTCGCAGAGCATTGAAATAATCGGGGCTGGAAATCTGCAAACCCGCGGACGGAGTTTCGAGCTTTTGGGTTGCACGTCCTTCGACGGTGAATTCAGTGGTGGGATTATCCACGCTGCTGGCCGGAGTGTTGCTGATGAGAGCGGCGGAGGAAACACCGGGCAGCGCGGAGGTGGATTGCAGGAGCTGACGATAAAAATTGCTGAATCTGACGGAATCGGGATAGGAGCTGCGCGGCAGACTGATTTCGACGCGCAGGAGATTCGCCGGCTGAAAACCTTTGTAAATATCGGAGAGGCGCACAAAGCCTTGGATGGTCAAGCCAGCGCAGACGAGCAGCACGAGCGCAAAAGTCACTTGAGCGACGACCATGGCGTTGCGGAGTTTGGCTTTGGCTAGGCTGATGGTTCCGGCACCGGTGTCTTTGAGAGTGCTGTTCAAATCCACGCGGCCGGAATGAAGCACGGTGGCGAGGCCGAAAAGGATTCCGACGAGCGCGGTCAGCGCGACAGCAAATCCCAGCACGGCATTGCTGACCTGTATGCCGTTCCAGTCGGGAACCCATTTTGTCCACGAAGGCGAAGTGGAAGTGCGCAGCAGGGTGACTGTCCAGAAGGAGACGGCCACGGCGACAATGCCACCGAGCAAAGAGAACAGAAGCGATTCAGTGACGAACAGGCGAGCGAGCCGGCGACGGTCGGCGCCCAAGGCGATGCGCAAAGCAATTTCGCGCTGGCGGCTGATCATGCGGGCGAAAAGCAGGTTCACGAGGTTTGCGCCGGCGAGGAACAAAACGAATGCGGCGGCCGCTTGCAGCAAGAGGAAGAGCGGCAAGGTAAAGAGGTAGAGTTCGCGGCGAAGCTGCAGGGCGTTGGCGCGGCGGCCCAGATTGGTTGCGGGATAAGTGCGCGCGAGACGTTGTGCGACGCTGAGCGCGCCGCGAGCCTGGCCGACTGTCGCGCCGGAGTTGAGCCGACCGATTGCCTGGAGCGAGAATTGCGCGCGATCCACCTGCTGCGCCGGAGTCAGATCCAAAGGAACCCACAATTCCGCGGGGACGGGATAATCGAATCCGTTGGGCATAACGCCGACGATGGTGTAGCTGCGGCCGTCCAACTGGATGGACTTGCCGAGGGCGGGCTGGCCGCCGAGCTGCCGTTGCCAGAAAGCGTAACTGAGAATGGCCACTGTGCCGCCGCCGGGCATTTGCTCTTCCGGAAGAAAGGTGCGGCCCGTCAGCGGGGCGGCTTCGAGCACGCCGAAGAAATTGGCGGAGACGGCGCAGCCCAGCACGGATTCGACGCCACCTTGCGAATTTAAACTGAAATTCTGATAGCGATATGTGGCGAGACTGCTGAAGACGTTTGTGCCGGTGCGAATGTCTTCGACGTCGGCGGGAGCGATTTGCCTGGCGTCAAACCCCGCATCCACGCCGCGGTCTTCCCAAATTTTGACCAGTTGATCCAAATTCTGAAAATTGTACGGGTGAATGATGATGGCGTTGAGCATGCTGAACGCGGCGACGTTTGCGCCGATGCCCAGGGCGACAGTGAGCACGGCGATGGCGGAAAATCCCGGAGACTTACGCAGACTGCGGAGGGCGAAGCGAACGTCCTGCATGAGCTGCTCGAGCCAGACGAGCGTCCAGACGCGGCGAGTGTCTTCTTTGACTTGCGTGACATTGCCGAATTTCAGGAAAGCGCGGCGGCGAGCTTCTTCGGGCGAAAGGCCGCGGGCGATGTTGTCTTCGGTTTCGCGCTCGATGTGCTCGCGGACGTCGCTGTCGAGTTCGCTGAGGATTTGCTTAGGTCGTTTCATCGTCGGGCTCCGAAGGGCTCTCCTACTCGTAGCGCAACGCGACCATGGGATCGACTTTCATGGCGCGACGGGCCGGGATGTACGAGGCCGCCAGCGTAACGCTCGCGAGGAGAATGGCGACGGCTGCGAAAGTGAGCGGATCGCTGGCGCTGATTCCGTAAAGCAAGCTGGACATCAGGCGGGTGGCGGCGAAGGCGCCGACGAGTCCGATGCTGACGCCGATGAACGCGATGCGCCCAGAATGACTGAGGATCAAGCGCAGAATGTCGCGCCTTTGCGCGCCGAGGGCCATGCGCATTCCGAATTCAGAGGTGCGCTGCGCTACGGAGTAGGACACGACGCCGTAAATGCCGATAGCTCCGAGCGCGAGGGCCAGCGCGGCGAAAATAGCGAAGAGCGACATCGTTGAGCGCGGCGCATCCATGGACTCGGAGACAATCGCTTGCAGGGTGCGCACATCGCTGACGGGCGCCTCAGGATTGAGGCTCGCGGCGGCCTGCGCGATTTCCGCAGCTAATCCGTTTTGCGGGCCCGTGGTGCGCACCACGATGCTCATTTCCGTTGGTAACAATTTGCCGCGGCCGTTTCCGTACGGTTCGTAAATCGAGCCGGAAACCCAATCCGGCCATTTGGAACTCAGGTCGGCCTCGGCGACATCACCGACCACACCGACGATCGTAATCCATGGCTTGTCGAAAACGGGGCGGAGATGTTTGCCGACTGCATTCTGATGCGGCCAGAAGGCGTTTGCCGTCGCGGCGGTGATGAGAGCGACAGGAGGAGCGCCGTTGGCCATGTCCGCAGCGGTGAATTCGCGTCCACTGAGGAGCGGAATCCCCATCAGGCGTAGATAGCTGGGAGTAATTGCGGTTTCCAGAAGGACCGGGGCGGGTTGGCGCGGATCGCGAGGATGGTCTTCCACTTCCGCGGCGAACGCCCGGTTTTCCAGTTTGAGCGGCAGCATGTTCACAGCGGCGGCGTCGGTGACGCCGGGAAGTGCGCGGACGCGCGCGAGAAGCTCGCCGTAAAAATCGCGAC
The DNA here is from genome assembly GCA_036796475.1 of Candidatus Acidiferrales bacterium. Taxonomy (GTDB): domain Bacteria; phylum Acidobacteriota; class Terriglobia; order Acidiferrales; family UBA7541; genus DAHUXN01. The sequence continues at coordinate 6,854 of DAIRCW010000087.1, forward strand.
AGCGGTTGAACTGCGCGCAGAAGGTTTCGTTGGGAGTGACGCGCGCGGAGATGATGGACTCAGCGCGAAATCCGGGATTGACGTGCGAAAGCGCCCAGAGGCTGCGAACGAGCAGGCCTGCGCCGATCACGAGCAGCACAGCGATTGAAATTTCGGCGATCGCAAGAGCGTCGCGCAAACGGCGACTGGGATTTGCTGCTGTGGACTGCTGGCCGCCGGTTTTCAAGGATTCCGTGAGATCAGTCCTCGACGCGTGCAGAGCGGGAGCGAAGCCAAAAACGATTCCAGTGAGAATCGCGATGGCCGCGGTGAATGCCACGACGCGCCAATCGAGAGAGATGCTGGCGAGGCGGGGAGTGTTCGCAGGAAGGACGGCTTTAAGCCACTGAATGCTTTTCACGGCGAGAAACAAGCCGAGCAAAGCTCCCATTCCTGAAAGTACCGTACTCTCGATGAGGAGCTGGCGGAAAATTCTCAGGCGGCTCGCGCCCAGAGCGGAGCGGACGGCCATTTCACGCCGGCGCGTGGCGGCGCGGGCCAAAAGCAGATTGGCGACATTGGCGGAGGCGATCAGCAGGACGAAGGCGACCGCCACGAGCAAGATCAGAAGCTTCGCGCTTACATTTCCGACAAGAGATTGCTGCAGCGGAATTACACCGGCGTCGGCCCACAGGGCTTCAGGCATTTGCCACGGGAACATGCGGCGGAGTTGCGGCACCAACGCGCGAATTTCCGCGCGCGCCTGGACGAGATTTTCGCCCGGGCGAAGCCTTCCAATCACCGGCATAAATCCACCGCCCCAGTAAGCGCCGACATCGCGGGCGTCCAAATGGAGCGGTATCCAGAATTGCGATTTCGAGGATGCAAGCTGAAAATCCGGCGGCATGATGCCGATAATTTGGCGCTGAACGCCTTCCAGCGCGACCGAACTACCGAGGATGCTTGGATTGGCGCTAAACTTTTGACGCCAAAGCGAATCGCTCACGATCACTACATTGTCGCGGCCCGGCTGATCTTCCCCAGCCGCGAAAAACCTGCCGAGTTCCGGTTGCACGCCTAGCAAGGAGAAAAGATTTGCGGAAACCGCGCTGCCTTGCAGGCGAACCGCTTCGCCAACGCCGGTGAGATTGAGCTTCTGCGTCGAGGAGAATGCGGCGATCTCCATCGTTTTCACTCTTGCCTGCATAGCCACAACAGCGCCCTCGGGAAAAACATCGTCCCAGCCAGAGTCGCCGGTTAACGCAATGAGGCGCTGCGGATCGTGGTAGGGCAACTGGCGCAGGAGAATGCTATTCACCAAACTGAAGATGGACGAATTCGCGCCAATGCCGAGGGCCAAAGTGAGGATGGCCACGGCCGTGAAGCCAGGAGACTTGCGGAGCATGCGGAACGCAAAACGTACGTCCTGCGTGAGCTGTTCAAGCCAGATGAACTTCCAAACGGAGCGAGTGTCTTCTTTGATTTGCGCCGGATTGCCGAATTTCAGGAAGGCGCGGCGGCGGGCCTCTTCGGGAACGAGGCCGCTGGCGATATTGTCTTCGGTTTCGCGCGCGATGTGCTCGCGAATGTCGGCGTCGAGTTCATCCAGGATTTGTTTGCGGCGTTTCATGCATTCGCTCCTGCAAATCGCGCTCGATAGCTACGCTCCTCATTCGTAACGAAGCGCGACCATCGGATCCACCTTCATGGCGCGGCTCGCCGGGACGTAGCAGGCCGCGAGGGCTACCAAAGCGAGCAGAATCGCGACGCCGATAAACGTCAACGGATCGAAAGGCGTTATGCCATAGACCAGAGTGGCCATCCCGCGCGCGAGGGAAAGGCCGGCGACGATGCCGATCAGCAGTCCGATGGAAACGAGTTTTGCGCCTTGCAGAATGATCAGGCGGAAGAGGTCTTTGCGCTGCGCGCCGAGGGCCATGCGCAATCCGAGTTCATGCGTGCGCTGCGCGGTAGCATAGGAAATTGTGCCGAAGAGTCCAATGGCGGCAATCAACAGCGCCATCGCAGCGAAGCTCGCAAGAAGCGTGGCGCGATAACGCATGTAGCCCGACCAATCCTCGAGGATTTGGCTGCCGGCGCGCGCTTCGGAAAGCGGAATGCCGGCGTCGACGGCAGAGACTTGATCGCTGATTTCACGGGCGAGTAGCGCCGGGGGCAATGAGCTGCGCGCGAGGATGTTCATCGCGTTCTGGCCATCGGCAAGCTCGCGCGTGAGCGGGAAATAAACTTCAGGGAGCGAAGCAGCGGCAAGCCCTTCCTGGTGGACGTCGCCGACAATGCCGATGACCTGCAGCCAATCCTTGGAGCCACCGAAATGGAGCCGCTTGCCGAGCGCGTCTTGCCGCGGCCAGAAATGTTCAGCGAAGGCGTGGCTGACGATGGCCACCTTTGCGTCAGTCGTGACGTCGGAAAAATTGAAATCGCGGCCTTCGAGAATCGGAATGCCGGCGGCACGATAAAAATTCGGCGTAACGTAACAAATTTGAGGATAGATCTCGCGCGTGCCATCGCTCGGCGTCGAACGGTTTTCGATGATTACGTTGGATGAATTGGTGACGTCGAATTCGGGCGCCGAACTGAACGAAACGGCATCGATGCCGGGCAGCGCAGCGACACGCTGCTGCACGGCGAGGAAGAAGCGTTGAATCTGCTCCGGCTTTGCGTACTGCTCGGCGGGCAGGCTCATTCCTGCGGTGAAAAAATTGCGCGGATTGAATCCGGGATTAACGTCCAGCAGAGAGGCGAGGCTGCGAACCATGAGTCCTCCGCCGGCAAGCAAAATAAAGGTGGCGGCGAGTTCCAGTATTACCGCGAAACGCTGCGCGCGAAGGCGCGAGGGAGAATGGCCGGAAGCGGACGCCGCCGCTTTCAAGTCATCGTTCAAATTGCGCCGGGAAGCGCGAACCGCCGGGAGGAGTCCGGCAAGAATTCCTGTGAGCGCAGCAACGACAACCGTGAAAGCGAGGACCTGCGTGTCAATTCCAATATTGGCGGTGGGTGGCAAATAGCCTTTGGGCGCGAGCGCCAGAAGAACTTTGACGCACCAGAAGGCCAGTACCACTCCGGCTGCGCCCGAGAGCAGCGAAAGCAAAATGCTTTCCGTAAGCAGCTGGCGAATGATGCGCATGCGTCCGGCGCCGATGGCGAGTCGCACGGCAAATTCGCGATAACGCGCGAGAGAGTGCGAAAGCATCAGGTTGGCAACGTTGGCGCACGCGATGAGCAAAAGAAATCCCGCCGCAAGTTGCAGGAGCAAAATGGCGGGCTCGATGGAACGAAAATCGCCTTCTTCAAAAGTTTGCAGATTGACCTGGCCGAGCGGCGAAGCGAGAGCGCCCATTTTGTCATTGGTGTTGGGGAATGCCTTGGCGTCGCGCGCGGCGATCAGATTCAATTCCTGTTGCGCTTGCGAAAGCGTGACGCCGGGAGCAAGCCGGGCGAACGAAGCGTACATATGTTCGCCGCGATGTTGTGCAAGCTGGGATTGCGGCAGAAGAATCCAATACTCCGAGCGCGGATTTCCCCAAGTCCGCGGGTCATGATAGACCGCCGGCATGATGCCGATGACAGTGAAAGGCTTGCCGTCGAGAGCGATGGTGTGGCCGAGGACGTCCTGGCCGCCGAAGGAAGTGCGCCACAGCGAATAGCTGAGAATGACTGCGGACTGCGCTGATGATTCATCGCCTGAAAACGTACGCCCAATGGCTGCTTGCACCCCGAGCAAATCGAAGTAGTTGGCCGTAACTTTCTGCCCGTTCACGTGCTGCGGCACGCTGCCGCCGGTAATGTTCGCTGCATCCATCAGCGACGCGGCGACTTGAGAGAAACTGCGGGCTTCGCGCTGCCAGTCGAGAATGTCAGGCCCGTCCGCAGCCCATCCGATAAGGCCTTTCATTTTGTCGGGCGCTTGAAAGAGGGCGACCAGGCGGGCGGGCTCGCGGAACGGAAGAGAATGAATGAGGACCGCGTTCACAACCGAGAAAATTCCGGTCGTGGAACCAATGCCGAGAGCGAGAGTGAGCACGGCCGCGGCAGTGAATCCCGGAGATTTGCGGAAGGTGCGCAGGGCGAAGCGAATGTCTTGGGCGAGCTGTTCGAGCCAAACCAGCGTCCAGACGCGGCGCGTGTCTTCTCTAACGTGCGCGACGTTGCCGAATTTCAAGTGCGCGCTGCGGC
>DAIRCW010000088.1:0-10911 GCA_036796475.1 Candidatus Acidiferrales bacterium
AGACTGGCGGTTTCACGCGATCCTGCTGGGAATTTTTGGCGCGCTTGCCATGCTGATCGCGGCCATCGGCGTTTATGGCGTGATTTCCTATTCGATGGCGCAAAGGAGGCACGAAATTGGCGTGCGCATGGCTTTGGGCGCGCAGCGCCGCGACGTGATGCGGCTGGTACTTAGCCAAGGCGCGCGCTTGACGTTGGTTGGAATTTCGGTGGGCATGCTCGCTGCGTTTGGGTTAACCCGCCTTATGGCTTCGCTTCTGTATGGCGTAAAGCCTACCGATGCGGTGACATTTGCCAGTGTCGCAATCCTGCTTATGTCAATCGCATTGCTGGCTTGCTACATTCCCGCGCGGCGGGCCATGGGTGTCGACCCGATGGTCGCCCTGCGTTACGAATAAAGCCCCTCCCACATCCCGGTGCAAATTTCAGCAATGTGACGGTCATCACCAAAATGGGTGATTTGCATCACTCCTCTGCGTTCGCCTTTGGCTCATACTTTCTCAAATTGCGAGGGCCGAAGGATGACACGCCACTTCCGAATCGTTCGGCGCAGTGATGACAACACTATTTGGACTGGTGTGCCGATCCGCACGCCATATGGCCTGGAAATCATCGAAAATTGCGTAACCTGTCCTCATCGCGAAGACCGCCTATTTTGCAATCTGTCCCCCGAAGCTGTAGCTCAGCTTTCGAAGATTACCGCCGCATCAGCCTATCCGAAGGGCGCGACTCTGTTTATGGAGGGCCAGCCGGTACGGGGCGTGTTCATCGTGTGCAGCGGCAGCGTGAAGCTCTCCACGTCTTCTGCTGACGGGAAAACACTCATTGTGCGCATTGCCGATCCCGGCGAGGTTCTTGGGCTTGCTGCAACCGTCACGGGCAAACCGTACGAGCTTACGGCCGACGTGATCGAGCCCGCTCAAGCCAATTTCATTTCTCGCGCCGACTTTCTTGCCTTCCTCACGAGCCACGGAGAAGTGGCCTTGCGCGTTGCGCAGCAAATGGGCGGGATCTATCACTCGGCCATCGCGGAGATGCGCTCCATCGGCCTCTCGCACTCCGCGAGCGAAAAGCTCGCGCACTTTCTGCTGGACTGGTGCGACGGGCACTCTGCTTCCAAGGATGAACCTCGCGCCACGCTGACTATGACGCACGAGGAAATCGCCCAAATTATTGGCGCTTCCCGCGAGACGGTCACGCGGCTATTTACGGACTTCAAGAAAAAGCGCTATCTGCAAGTTAACGGCTCCATGCTGATCCTTCGCGACAAAACCGCTCTGGAAAAGCTTGCCGGCGTTGCCTAAGGCATTGGTGCGTGTCAGTTCCAAGTTCTTCTCGCAGCCCACAAGAGCTCCCGATTACACGTGTGACGTGCGTCACAGCACCACGTTCGGGCCTCACGTACTGTGAAAGAAGAATTACTTCTGCTCTCGATAACGAAAGGGAGATGGTTCGATGAAATCGACAAGAAAGCTTCGCTCAATGTTAGAGACAGCTCCAGTCGTTCTCGGTTTTCTGGCAGCGTGCAGTTGGATGGGCATTGCAGCGGCTCCGAGCCACGCTGCGCCACAAGACGTTCCTGGCTACACAGTTCAACCGGGCGCTGGTGGCACAATTTCAGGAAAAGTCATTTATGCGGGCAAGCCTGTCCATCCGAAGAAAGTCACCGTCACACAAGATCAGGGCGTATGTGGAAACATGAAGGACATGGAGCCAGTGCGGGTCGAAAATGGCGGCGTCGCTGACGCGGTGGTCTGGCTCGATGATGCCTCGCACGGAAGAGCTTTCAGTTTCGCTGCTCCGGTGATTGACCAAAAGGGCTGCATGTTCATGCCACACGTTGTGGTTATGGCGCCCGGGCAGCTGAAGGTGTTGAACAGCGACAATGCGGCGCACAACGTTCACATTTATTCAAAGGCGAATCGTGGTTTCAATCAGGTAATGGTTCCCGGCTCTGCTGCGCTTGAAATTCCATTGTTCCGTCCCGATACAGCCATTGTTCGCTGCGATGTTCACAATTGGATGCAGGGTTACATTGTGGTCGCGAAAAATCCCTACTACGTCATCAGCGGCAGCGGCGGCTCTTTTTCGCTTAGCGACGTTCCGCCTGGGACCTATCACCTCAAGGTGTGGCAGGAAACGCTCGGCACTCAGGACCAAACCGTAACCGTGCAGGCCGGTCAGACGGCAACGGCGAATTTCACACTGAAATAACAGCGCTCGAACCTCGCGGACGTAGGAAGACAGATTGGAGAGCCCCATGATGGAACTGCGCGCGAAAAAGCTAGATTGGATGTACGTAGTGTTGTTCGTCAGCATCGCCGTCTTTTTTGTAGTTGTTTTCCCTGCGCACAAGGCTCAAGCGGTACCGAGTTTTGCACGCCAGACAGGATTGGCTTGCAGTTCGTGCCACACCAATCCTCCGGAGCTGACGCCGCTGGGCCGTACGTTCAAGCTGAACGGCTACTCGATGCGTGGAATTAATGTGATCAGCGCACCGCCAACAAAGCAGGCAGCCGGCCTATCATTGCTCTCGTATCTGCCGTTGTCAGCGTGGCTGGAGATTTCCACAACTGGTCTCAATAAGCCTCAACCCGACACGCAAAACTGGAGCTATTCCCTCCCGCAGGATGCATCGCTTTTCCTTGCCGGGGCGTACGCCAGCCATCTGGGCGGGTTTATTCAGGTTACCTACGATGTGCAATCTGACCACTTCAGTTTCGATAACACGGACGTCCGTTATGCTCGAAACACCCTTTTGAAGGGTAAGACGCTGGTTTATGGCATCGACTTCAATAACAATCCGACAGTCGAGGATCTGTGGAACACAACCCCAGCATGGGGTTTTCCGTTTATCGCTTCGCCGTCAGCCCCAAGTCCGGCCGCAGCCGCAATCGTTGATGGCACCCTCGGAGAGGATGTCGCCGGTTTCGGCGGCTATGCGATGTGGAACGATCATCTGTACGGAGCGGCGGCGATCTATCGATCTTCGCATCTTGGCCAGCCGCTTCCCAACCCCGGCGTCAATTTCGACTTCAACATTCAAGGAGCGGCGCCTTACTGGCGGGTGGCCTGGCAGCAGACTATGGGAAATAGTTATCTGGAATTTGGCGGCTACGGAATGCACATGCGCTCGACTCCGCAGGCAATTGTCGGGCCTGAGGACATCTATACGGACGCTGCCGTCGATGTGCAGTTCGAGCGCGTAATTCCCAAGTGGCGCAACAATCTCATCACGCTCCACGGAACCTACATTCACGAGAATTCCACTCTGAACGCGGAATTTCCGGCAGGGGCGAGCGTTCTGGACCATCACTTGAATACATTCCGGGCTGACGCTGTCTATCACTTCGGTTATCGTTTTGCGCCGTCATTCCAATATTTCGCCACCACCGGCACGACTGATCCGCTGCTGTTCGCCCCGAACCCGTTCGACGGCAGCGCCAACGGCAGCCCGAACAGCAAAGGCTACGTCATCAATTTCACCTACTGGCCGGTGCAGAATATTCGCCTGGGTGCCCAGTACACCGGATTTACACAGTTCAATGGCGCCGGGACGAACTACGATGGGTCGGGCCGCAATGCCAGCGACAACAATTCTCTTTACATGCTGGTGGGACTCGTTTTCTGACGGACATTATGAAGGAAATCGGAGCTAACTAAATGACGCTAAAGAGCACAAAGACGAGAATTCATTTGCGTGCGATGGTTCTGTCACTGATCGGCTTCGGATTCGCGGTACTGGCATCCTCTTCCTGGAGCGCCGGGCATGCGCGTTCACGTCGAAATTCGCAAAATTCGGCCAACACCGGCCAAATTGCCGGCAAAATATTTTTTGAGGGCGCCAAGCCAAAACTCGCCCCGCTCGATATGGGCAAAGATCCGGTATGCGTCTCGGAGCAGACGGGAACCATCACTGCGCAGGATGGGGCGGTGAACGACAATGGCACGCTGCCGAATGCGTTCGTGTACGTGAAGAGCGGCAGCGGAGAACTTCCGCGCACCGCGCCAAGTAATTCGGTGAGCTTAACGCAGGAAGGCTGCATGTATACGCCGCATGTGCTCGGCCTGATGGTCGGGCAGCCACTCCAGGTGCTCACACTGGATCCCACCACGCACAACATTCATGTGGTTCCCACTTCGAATCGCGAATGGAACGTGACGCAGCAGCCCGGGTCGCCTTCGATCATCCGCAAATTCACGCATCCGGAAATCATGATCCCCGTTCACTGCAACGAGCATCCCTGGATGAAGGCTTACATCGGCGTGGTGGACAATCCGTTTTTTGCAGTCACCGGCAAGGAAGGAAGTTTTCTGCTCAAGGATGTTCCTCCCGGGCAGTACACGCTGGCGGTGTGGACGGCAACGTTTGGTACCCAGCAAAAAGACGTTACCGTCCGCGCCGGCGAAACGGCTAGCGCGGATTTCACTTTTCAAAATCAGTGAAGCGGTCCAACGCTCTGAAAACGGCAGGGAAAACCGGCGGAGGCCCGCCGCGCCAGTCAGGAAGGCCTACAAGCTGCACAGGCGATCCCGCAGGATTCCATTCGGCAAGGACGCAAAGCGACTCGGCGAAAAAGGGAGTGCGAGCGTTCTCTATTCAGAGACCTATCGGATGCTGAGCTTTTCGATGATGCGCATTACGTCTTTGTGGGTGACGTCGTAGAGTTCGTGTTCGTCTTCCTGCTCGAGCCGTTCACGGAGGTATTCAGCGGCGGCGAAGCTCGATTCGCGGTCGGTTAAGCTTCGTTTGTAGCGTTCACGAAATTCCACAAAAGCGGTGTGCGGCAGGCCAAGCACGACTCCTTTGCCATCCACATAAAATTTGCAGTCGATCGTGTCGGCGTGGCGCGTGGCAATGGCGTTCCACATATGCGAAAAGCGGACGCGATACACCATGTCCGTCATTTTTGAAGAGACTTCGAATGGGCGCACGAAATCGCTCATTGCGCCTTGATTGGGAATTCGCGTAACGGTAGCTGGGCTCATTGGATTGTCGCCTCGAAGATAAAACTGAATCGCTGCTTCATGCGCTATTTGTGTACCGCGACCGCAGCGTGCGCGTCCGTATAGCTGCGAATGGCCGCGCCCACGCCTGCACCCGCGGAAAGCCGGAAGCCCTGATCGATCAGGCACTTCTCCAGAGCCGCGAGGAACAGCAGCACGTTATTTTTCTGGCAGCCGTGGCCCATCAGACCGACGCGCCACAGCTTGCCTTTGATTGGCCCGAATCCGCCGCCAATTTCGATATTGAATTCATCGAGCAACTGCCCGCGCACCTTTGCATCATTCACGCCTGCAGGAACTTTGATTCCCGTGACGGTAACCTGCCGGTCGCGCGGATTTTCCACGAACATTTCCAGACCCATCGCTTCGAGTCCCGCGACGAGCGCATCGCGATTTTCGAGATGGCGCGCCCATCGAGCCTCCAACCCCTCTTCGAGCACAATGCGCAGCGCTTCACGCATCGCAAACACAAGCGAGATAGGCGCGGTGTGATGATAGGTGCGTTCTTTGCCCCAGTAATTCATGGTGGTGGTCAAATCGAAATACCAGCTCTGCACCGGCGTTTTCCGCGCGCGCAAGACCTCCTCCGTGCGCGCGTTCACGGTGATGGGGGCCATGCCCGGCGGCGCGCTCAGCGCTTTTTGTGAACCGCTAAAGCAAATATCAATTTTGGTTTTGTCCACGTCGAGGGGCATACCGGCCAGCGTGGAAACGGTGTCTACGACGAGCAAAGCGCCTAATTCATCGGCAACCTTGCGCATGTGATCGAGATTGGTGACCACGGACGTGGAGCTTTCACCATGAGTCACGCCGACGATCTTGATTTTCTTCCCTTTGCCGGCGCGGCGAACATCGTCCGGATCGCACGGCTTGCCGTAGGGCGCTTCCACGCGAATGATTTTCGCGGGCGTGCGTTCGGCGATGATGGCCATGCGCTCGCTGAAAACGCCATTCACGCAAATGATGGCTTCGTCGCCTGCTTCGAGAGGATTTAGCACGGCGGCTTCGATTCCGCCTGAGCCCGAAGCGGAGATTGGGAAAGTGAGGCGATTTTGGGTTTGAAAAACCTGGCGAAGCAAAACCTGCACGTCGCCCATCATCTCCAGAAACCAGGGGTCGAGATGGCCAACAATCGGAGTAGACATCGCGCGATAAACGCGTGGGTCAATCTGCGACGGACCCGGTGTAAGCATCAGGCGATTCGGAGGAAGTAGTTCACCAATGGGTGAGTTCATTTTTTATGTCCTTGCTGCGCATACTTACCGTTGCGTACAAGCGTGCGGCCGGGCGCCGCAATATAATTTGGCAGTATGCGCTGAAGTAAGCTGTCCAGCGTTCCGGTCGCAAAGAGATAGTTTCTCCAATTTGCCGTATAGTGGTCAACAACCAAAATGGCTGGAGCGCCAGCGGCAATGCGTTGTGGGCGCGACACATTTGAGATTATGTCCTGTTGCTCAAAATAAACGTCACAGCTATGGTGGAAGCCTAGGTCGGTGCGTAGGTGAAGTTCGGACGGAGGGAAGTTTGGTCAGACAGAGTGAAGACGCATCAGAACGGCGCGGGACGCGGCGGCATCCTTTCGTGGCGCTGGCGGAATTGATTGGTGTGGGCAATAACCAGCGCGTGGCGGCGCAAACGACGCAATTGAGTTCGACGGGATGCTACTTGGGCGCGGTGAATCCGTATCCTGAAGGCGCACGGATAAAAATCCGTTTGAAAAAAGATGGCGAGACATTCGAAAGCGGGGCGCGGGTGCTGCATGTGCATGCGGAATTCGGAATGGGCGTGATTTTCGAAGACGTTCCTCCTGAGCAGCAACGCATTCTGGATTCGTGGCTGGAGAAAGCGCGCAGCTGAATTCCTTTTTTCTTCCGTAAAGCAATCATGCATATGCGCTGGTTCAGGAAAGCGATCTGCGTCTTCGGAGGCCAGGGATGAGCCAGCGAAATGATGGGAGCCTGCCTGTTTTTCGTGCGGCGATGTTCAGCGATATTGAAAGTTCAGAGGGTACCCAGTCGGTGGAAGGCGGAGCTCCGCCTGCGTCGCCGACAGGGCCCCCGTCCGTGGAACAGCGGATTCTGATGGGGCCTAACGGAATTCGCGCCGGCTGGCGGCTGCTGATTTTCGGAGCGATCGTTTTCGTGCTGCTCGCGGTCTATGGTTTGGTTCTACTCGCGGTAAGCGGCCAGAAGTCACCCTCGTTCACGCCAAAAGGGGTGATCCTCGGCGAGGCTGCGGTTTTTCTGTCTCTGTTGATTGCCAGCTGGATCATGGGGCGGATCGAAAAACGCACCATCGGCGATTATGGCTTGCCGATCCGGGAGGCTCTGGGGAAAAACTTTTGGGAGGCTGCCGTCATCGGTTTTATCGCCATGACGGTTTTACTCGGAATCCTCCGCGCTGTCGGTGTTTTCAGTTTTGGTTCGATAACCCTGCATGGGGCTTCCGTCGCCCATTATGCAGTTCTCTGGGGCCTTGCCTTCCTACTTGTGGGTTTCTCCGAGGAGTATATGTTTCGTGGTTATGCGCAGTTTACATTGACGACTGGCATGGGATTTTGGCCAGCGGCGATTTTGCTTTCGGTGGGCTTTGGCGCAGTGCATCTCTTCAACAGCGGTGAAGACTGGCTGGGCGCGGTTTCCGTGGTCGCCTCTGGTCTCTTTCTGTGCTTTTTGCTGCGCAGGTCAGGGAGTTTGTGGATGCCGGTGGGATTTCATCTAGGTTGGGATTGGGCGCAAACATTCTTCTACGGTGTGCCCGACAGCGGCATCGTCGCTCCGGGTCACCTGTTCCACCCAGCTTTTCATGGCACGAAGATTCTGACGGGCGGCTCGGTAGGACCTGAGGGGAGCATTCTTTGCTTCGTGGTGCTCGCGCTCTGCTGGATTTTTTTTCACTTCTGGCTGCCGGAAGCGAAGTATCCGAGTCCAGAGGCGCTAGGCAAGCGGCCACACTTGGAATAGAGGAATCGAGAGCGGCTCGATGGCGAGATTGATTGTTTCGCGCGCTCTTAGTTTAGGCTGGAGGCGTTTTTGGCCCGCTCAAGAAATTTCGAGCGCGCTTTCACACCGCGAGGCTTGGCTTTAATCAAGCGGATCTCGTCAGGCGCGGGAACCAGCTCGTAGTAATCAAACTGAATTCCTACGCCGCGGCGGCCCCAAAAGCGACGAGGCCTGTCCACGCGCACCACGCGTCCGACGCAGCGCCATGCTCGTTCCGGCTTACCGATGATCTCCTCCGGCATCGTGAAGCGCAACTCCACGGGAGCGCCAGCGGTAATAGGCAAGGCCGTCGAGAGATAAACGCCGCGGCGCGAGATGTTGAGCGATTCCACGTGCTCGGGTGGCGCAATTGCCGTTGCCAACGAAAGATCGATCGGCAGACGGAGTTGCATGCGCGGAGTAAAGCGACGTTCTACACCATTTGCACTCATAGGGAGCTCCTGAGCCTGGGAGGGGAGAAAATGCAGGCAATACGTGACGACATGCTACGCCGAAAGGCCAGGCTTAGCAACCGAGACTTACGAAACGGTTAATTTCGTCGGACTTTGGGACCAGTTTATTCGTAAGTGCAAGAACCGGGGACGTCTCGCGCGCGCCACGAATGAGATGGGCGCGTGACAAGAACAAGACTTGAATACTTCCAGGCAGTCCGCAGAGTATAATTCCGCGCGATGGCGACAACGAAACCAGATGCAGCGATGAACTTCGGAGTGGCGCGTGAGCTGGAGATCTATCAGCTGGGGCTCGCGGGGAAAAAACTTTCCGTGCCTGCGACCGTCGCCTTGCTTGAACAAAAAGCCAGAGAGGCGCTCGAACCGAGTGCGTATGACTATGTGGCGGGCGCGGCCGGCGGCGAGAGCACGATGCGGGCGAATGCGGAGGCATTTTATTGTTGGCGAATCGTGCCCCGCATGTTCCGTAATGTGACGGCTCGTGACATGAGCGTGGAAATACTCGGCGCAAAGCTGCCGTTTCCAGTGCTGCTTGGGCCGGTAGGCGTGCAGGGCATCATACACAAAGAAGCGGAAGCGGCTACCGGACGGGCGGCGGCTTCCCTAGGATTGCCGTTTGTGCTGAGCACGGTTTCTTCGCGAACGATGGAGGATGTGGCGCAAGCCATGGGCGCGTCGCCGCGCTGGTTTCAACTGTACTGGGGCAAGAATGCGGACCTCACTGCAAGCATGTTGCAGCGCGCGGAGAAGAGCGGATTTTCGGCGGTTGTGGTGACGCTGGACACGTTCATGCTGGGCTGGCGCGAGCGCGATCTCGAGCGTGGCTATTTGCCATTCTTTTCTACGGAGGGGCTGGCGAATTATTTCAGTGATCCGGTCTTTCGCGCGGCGCTGCCCGAACCGCCGGAGAAAAATCCGGCCGAGGCTGTGCGATTGTGGGCGAGTATTTTCGGGAACGCCGGACTCACGTGGGAAGATTTGAAATTCCTGCGGCGGCACACAAAACTGCCGATTGTCCTGAAAGGGATTTTGCACAGCGACGATGCAGCGCGTGCAGTGGATTCTGGCGTTGACGCCATAATTGTCTCAAATCATGGAGGACGTCAGGTAGACGGGGCGATTGCGTCGCTCGATGCTCTACCGCCGGTGGTGAAGCGCGTAGGAAACAAGGTTCCGGTGTTGTTCGATGGAGGGATCCGGCGCGGATCGGAAATTATCAAGGCGCTGGCACTGGGAGCGCGTGCGGTGCTAGTGGCGCGACTGTACGCCTGGGGTTTAGCGGTGGCGGGAGAAGCGGGAGTGCACGACACGATTTTGAATCTGCTGGCGGATTTCGATCTGTCCATGGCCCTCAGCGGGTTCACATCGCCGCGCGAGCTTTCTCACGAGGTGCTGACGCGCGAATAGCGGGGGAATCAGTGCGCTTGAGGACTCCTTGGCGGAGCAGGCGCGCTTTGGTCAGGCCAGCCGTAAAGCTTCAGAGCATTTCCTCGCAGGACCATTCTCGCGATTTCGCGGGCGCGAGTGCGCGTGATTTCGTTGTCATTCAACATGCCAGTTAGAGCGATGGCCAGAGCTTCGCGCGCGGAATTTGCAGTCTGCCAGCCGATTTCTTCCCAATCGATTTGCGGAGTTCCTGGGGAAAGGTCGGTGCCAAAAAGCACCTTTTCCGGGAACCATTCCAGCCAGTAGCGAATATTTCTGGCGAGCTCGTGGGTCGGAAGCAGCCATGTTTGCTCGGAGAAATCAGTGTAAACGTTTGGTTTGACCAGCAGCGCGGCCACGGACTTCGAGAACGGCCCCGCGCCGCCGTGGAGCAGAACGAAATTCGTGCTGCGCAGGCTCGGATCATTCAGCACCGGCTCGAGCAGCAATGGATTGGCGCCGGACAGCTCAAAATAACCACCGCAACCGAATCCGGTATGGATATGCACGGGCATTTGCAGCCGTCCAGCCTCGGCGGCGATGAAATGAAAAATGTAATTCTGTAAATTGGTGTATGCCGATTTTTGCGGAACGCCGCCATTGATGAATTGCGCGTAAGTGGATGCGGCAGCGGCAGAATCGGCTCGGGCAAAATTGAGCGAACGAAGGTAGGCGGCTTCAAATTTGATTGCCACTGCGCCATTTTGCTTTTGATTTTCCAAAGCCGGCGCAACTACCTGCGAGAGATATAAGTCGAGTGTCGCAGGCAACCTGGATACTCCCAGATTCCCAAGATAATCCTGAAACAGTTGCTCTTCGCGAGTGAAGAAGAATTTACGGTCGGGAGTTTCGGACGCGAGAGCGGAATTGTCGAGCGGGAAAAGGAGAGCGTCGTCAAATGGAACCCAGCGAAACCGAGGCGGTTTAAGTCCGGGGCCCATAGCTTCCCGGTTAGCCAATTCGACTTCAATGCCGAGATGGTCGAGCACCCAGCTTGGATAGTTATCGCCCTGCTGGCTCTTGATT